>PWZA01000151.1 GCA_003567655.1 Dehalococcoidia bacterium | reverse complement strand
TCAGATCAACATTCGCAATGACCCCTCCGGGACCAACGTAGCCGAAGAGCCCTACGTAGATCAGGTCGGGGCGGTCGATGAACAGGCCGCTTACCGAGAATCCCTGCCCGTCGAAAGAGCCGGTGAACCTGATCTCCCAGCTACCGATGGGCTGCCAGCCTTTGCCATCGTCGGCTCCCGTGCCCGCCAGTTCCGAGTAGCCAGGCGTGCCCGAATGGAGGTCGTTGGCCAGGCGGTAGTTACCGCTCAGGTTTCCCCGGATGGCGTGCAGGTCGTACCAGGTCTTCACCATGGTGTACTCGACCGCCGGTATATCCCCGGCTTCAAAGCTGGCGGTGATCGTGTAGTCGCCGTTCATGATGATGGTGGTAGAGGCAGCATCCACGTCGGCCACGGTGGCGACGTCCCCGCTCCAGGCCAAGAACTCGTAACCGGCAGCCGGCTCGGCCACCAGGTCGACCACGCTTCCTTCATCGTAGGTGAAGGTCGCCTCGCCCGGGGCAGTTACCGTGCCGCCTTCGCCGCTGGAGACGCTCAGTTCACAAGTAGTCTCCTGCTCAGGAGTCAACCTCGGGATGACCACCACTATAACGATGATGATTGCTATGACAAGGGCAATGACCATTCCTGCCGCCTTCTTATCCATGGCACTCTCCTTTCACGATCGAAGCCGTCATTCCATACCCGCACCTTCACGGCCGTCCATCGCGTGAACCTATCATAGACGCACCTTCCTGCCCTGTCAACACCCCGCAGCCCTACTCCGACCGTTTCTGCAGGCCCCCTGTCATCTCGCGGATCCACGGGGGAGGCAGGGACCGGACCCTGTACAGCCCGGAGCCTCGCAGCGCATGGCGGACCGCCAACCACAGGAAGGGCAACCAGCAGGCCGGCTCTATCTTTCAGACCTTTGATTCACAGGCAGGCAGCAGCCATGCTATACTTTCACCACAGATCGTGTATGCTGCAGGCATCCGGTGAAAGAGTGGAGAGAGGGGTCTGATAGCCCTGTACTCGGGAAGAGATGGCGTTTGTCCTCCTACCCGGGCAGAGAAGATATTGCCCGCTACCGCGAACCAATCGCCGCTCCCGGTATATACAGATAAATATGTAATCTGTGGTGGTGCTGTTCTCAGTCTGCCACGGGAAGGAAAAGTGATAGATTGATGACAAACTCAAATATTTTCGAGATGGACTTCGCAGGAAGGAAGCTGAGCCTGCAAACGGCCAGGCTGGCCGGGCAGGCCAACGGATCGGTAACGATCCGCTACGGCGATACGGTGATGCTGGCTACGGTGTGCCTGGGGACGGAGCCCAGGCCCGGGATCAACTTCCTGCCGCTGACAATAGACTACGAAGAGAGGCTCTACGCCGCCGGCAAGATACCGGGCAGCTTCTTCCGCAGGGAGGGCCGTCCCACAGAGGACGCCATACTCACCGCCCGCCTCACCGACAGGCCGATACGGCCCCTGCTTCCCGGGAGCTGGCGCAACGAGGTACAGGTCATAGTCACGGTGCTCTCGGTGGACTACGAGAGCTCGCACGACATCCTGTCCGTGATCGGCGCCTCCGCCGCACTGCACCTATCCGAAATGCCCTACAACGGTCCGGTGGGCGCCTGCCACGTGGGCTACATCGACGGCGAATACATCGTGAATCCCTCCTTCGCCCAGCTCGAGCATAGCCTCTTCGACGTCACCGTCGTGAGCACAAGCGAGGCCGTGATCATGATCGAAACAGAGGCCGAAGAGGCCACCGAGGACCTGATCCTGCAGGCGATCAAGATCGGGCACGAGGCCAACCAGGATGTCATCGCTCTCCAGGAGAGGCTCCGGCAGGGACACGGCAAGCCCAAGTGGCCTGTCCCCGAAGCGGAGACCGATCCGGAGCTTGCCGACATCGTGTCGAGGTTTGCCGCAGAGAAGCTCCCCGATGCCTTGCTCCACCTCGGAGGATCCGAGCGCGAGCGGGCTCTTGACGATCTACAGAAGGAACTGCTGGAAAGCACCGGCGATTCCTACGCCCACGGGGACGTCGTCTCCCTCTTCGACAGCAAGGTCAAGGAGTTCATCAGGGCCAACCTGCTCAAGGGCAAGAGGGTGGACGGGCGCGGCGTTACCGACGTCCGTCCGATAACCAGCGAGGTCGGACTGCTGCCGCGCACGCACGGCTCGGCCCTATTCACCCGCGGTCAGACCCAGGTCCTGTCCATCGCCACGCTCGGCTCGAAGCGGCAGGAACAGATGCTCGACGGGCTCGGGATAGAGGAAACCAAGCGTTTTATGCATCACTACAACTTCCCGCCCTACTCGACCGGTGAGACCAAGCGCGTGGGGACGCCGGGAAGGCGCGAGATAGGACACGGTGCGCTGGCCAGCAAGGCACTGCTGCCCGTGCTGCCCGGTGACGACGACTTTCCCTACACGATCCGCCTGGTGTCCGAGGTGCTCAGCTCCAACGGCAGCTCGTCGATGGCCAGCGTCTGCTCAAGCAGCCTGTCGCTCATGGATGCCGGCATACCCGTGAAGGCGGCGGTGAGCGGCGTGGCCATGGGGCTTGTTACCGGAGGCGAGGGCGAATACGCCGTGCTAACGGATATCGCCGGACTGGAAGATGCCTACGGGGACATGGACTTCAAGGTGGCCGGCACCGCTAAGGGAGTCACGGCCATCCAGATGGATACCAAGCTCGAGGGCATCAGCCTGGAGGTTGTTGAGAAGACGCTGAACCAGGCCCGCGACGGGCGCATATTCATACTGGGCGAGATGGGGCGCACCATCAGCTCCAGCCGGCCGGAGGTGAGCCGCTACGCCCCCAGGATGTACAAGATGAAGATCAACCCTGACAAGATCGGGGCGGTCATCGGCAGCGGCGGCAAGACCATCAGGTCGATCGTAGACCAGACCAAGACCACCATCGATGTGGATGATGATGGCACGGTGGTTATCGGCGCGCTGGACGAAGCAGCGGCCAACCAGGCCATCGACATCATCAACAAGCTGACCAAAGATGTCGAGGTAGGCGAGGTCTACACCGGCAAAGTGTCCCGCATACTCAGCTTCGGCGCCATGGTTGAGATACTGCCCGGCAAAGAGGGCATGGTGCACATAAGCGAGCTCTCCGACCAGAGGATCCCGACGGTTGAGGACGCTGTCAAACTGGGCGAGGAGATAGAGGTCAAAGTGATCGCGGTCGATGCCATGGGCAGGATCAACCTCTCCCGGCGGGCCTTAACTGACAGAACCCCGCGCCAGGACGGGCCACGCAGGGACGGGCCGCCGCAGAATCGTCCCCCGGACAGGCGTCCACCGCCGCGCAAGCCCGGCGACAACCGGCCCGGCCCACGCCAGGACGGGCCACCTCAGAATCGCCCCCAGGATAGGCGCCCTCCAGGCGAGTCCCGAGACAACCGCCCCGGCCCACGCCAGGACGACCGCCGCCCCTTCCGCAGGTGGAATTAACCACCCGACACCTCTGTCATTCTGAGGGAGTCCCGATGCAGTCCCGATTCATCGGGAAGAATCTCGTGGATCCTCTCGAGGGACAATGTGCCGGCGATTTCACACTACTCGGACGTCGAAACTGCGCATTCAGGTGAAAAGTGCAGCGGCTCTTCATAAAGCGATGATCTGGGCAGTGGTGAACAAGGATATCACTTCGGTACTTCAGTCATTCCGACGATAAGCACCGGTCTATTGCTTTGCCCTTCGCCTGGAAGAAGAACTGTCCTTAGAGCGTTGGGCCGGAGTAAGTAACCTTTTTCTCAGCCTGATATTTTCGGGAGTTACCTCAATGAGCTCGTCGTCATTGATAAAATCAATTGCCTGTTCCAGGCTCAGCTTCACGTGAGGAGTCAGTCTTACGGCAATAACGGATGTAGACGAGCGTACATTGGTCTTCTTCTTTTCTTTGCACACGTTGATGGCTATGTCCCTGGGCCGTGAATTCAGCCCTATTACCATACCCTCATAGACTAGCTTGCCTGGTTCAATAAAGGTGCAGCCTCTCCCCTGGGCATTATGCAAACCATAGGTAACAGCTATGCCCTGTTCCGATGCCACCAGTGCTCCATTGCGCGTCGAAATCATATCTCCATGATACGGTTCGTAACCAAGAAAAGAGGTATTCATGATGCTGTCACCACGCGTGACGGTGGAGAAAGCATTGCGGAAGCCTATGAGTCCTTTCGTGGGCACACGAAATACCAAACGCACATCATCATGGACATCATTGCGCATATCCATAAGCTGAGCTTGCCGTTTGCTCAGCATCTCGGTCAAAATTCCAATATACTCATCTTTTGTATCAATGGTGAGAATCTCCACAGGTTCTACAAGGTTGCCGTCAATTATTTTGGTGATAGCTTCTGGTTTGGAGACCTCAAATTCATAGCCTTCGCGGCGCATGGTCTCAATCAATATAGCCAAGTGCAGTTCTCCCCTCCCTCTTATCAGAAAGGTATCCGGGCTGTGTGTACCCTGTACCCTGAGACTGAGATTAGTTTCCAGTTCTCTGCAGAGTCGTGCCCACAAGCGGCGTGTGGTGCAGAGGTGACCTTCACGGCCAGCAAATGGGGAGGTGTTTACTCCGAATGTCATCTCTACCGTCGGTTCGCCAATCTGTATACGCGGTAGAGCTTCAGTCTGCTCCAGGCTAGAAATGGTATCTCCGATATTGACCTTGTCGACACCGG
>PWZA01000048.1 GCA_003567655.1 Dehalococcoidia bacterium | reverse complement strand
TACTTCTCTGAGCCTTCAGGTATTCCACAAAGCCAAGGACCGGCTCCAAGGCGTCGTCCGGCAGCAACTCTATCTCCTCGATTACCCTTTCCTTCAACTTGGCCATCTGTCTCTACCTCCCTCTCCTATTCTAGCAGCTAGGAGCCACGACTTCCACAGTGCGTCAGGGACAGTGCAGGCCCTCGGCGGTAAGCTAGATACCATTCACTATTCACCATTTACTGTTTACCGTTTGCCATTCACTGTTTACTATTCACTGTTGTTCGTCACTCGTTACCCGTCACTCCCCCACCGTTGTCGTCTCGCCTGCCGGCCCAACGGGCGGGACCGGGACTTCTCGGCATCAACAACAACGAAAAGCCCGTGCAGTCCGGAGCCATGTCTATCGATAAGCTGCTCCAACCGGGGCCACTTCAAGTCACGCTCATGTGCATCAAACCGCAACAAGACTATGCCATGTGCTGGTTTCTCAAGACGACAAACAAGCTCACCAGAATCCTTGTCCTCAGTTATCAGTATTCTCTCTTCAGCAAATGCCTTCTCAAGCACTTCCTTGTCTAAAGCACCCGGCCTGAACTCCTTCATGTATATCGCGTCATGCCCCGCAGACCTCAGCGATGAAACCAACCGGGCATCGCAACACTCGTCAGCAAGGAATCTCACAGCTTGCTTCCCGAAGCGAAAACTATCTCCGTCTCTGACAGATAGTCTGCGGCAAACTCCTGGGCAGCTAGAATATCGGCCGGTTTCAGATGGGGATGGTCCTCGATGATCTCTTCAGGTTTCATGCCGCCCGCCAGCTTGCGGAGGATATGCTCCACCGTAATCCGCGTACCCCTGATAACAGGCTTACCAAACATGATGTCCGGGTTCATCTCGATGCATTCATGTCTCTTCATCTCATCGCCTCCTTCCTATCAAAAACGCCTCTGCTCTTGATTTTAGTTTTATCGTCCCGAATAATCAACTACCAGGCACACTCAGCTATGGAAGCGGGATGCTGATCAGGGGGCAGTTGATTTCACTGAGTTAGTGGATTCTGTCGGAGTTGCCCTGTTCTCCGGTCGACCCCACCCCCCTGTCATCGCGAGACCCGACATACCCCCCCCATTGTCATCGCGAGTCCCGCCACCCCATCTTGTCATTGCGAAGGGCGAAGCCCTGTGGCAATCTCGTCTCCCCTCACTCACCATTCACCATTCACCGTTTACTATTTACCATTTACTGTTTACCGTTCACTCCGCCCTCTCTTCACTCTTTACTCATAACTCTTTACTATCGTCACCATTCACTATTCACTGTTCACTCATATATGAAGGGTATATTGTCCGCTATCTCCCACTCTCCGCCGGGCCGGATGATATAGTGGTTGATGTGCCCCTCCAAGATGTCGCGGCCGACCATGACTCGTTCGCCGTCACGAACCTGGTAGAGAAGACCCATATGTATATGCACCTCCTCCCTTTCGGGATACGCGCCCTCACCTTTGTCCAGCACTGTGTTGACGTAGTCCCTGAGATCCAACAGCTGGACCAATTCATCGTTCACCACCAGCTCGCCCTCCCTCTCGCCGACACCCGGTAGCTTGATGAGAAGCAACGCCGAATAACGCCCTTCAAGTCCAATCCCACTCGCATTATTCACATTGCCCTCTCGTATCGCTTCAGATGTGGCCTCGTCCATCTGGAGAAAGTCGGGGAAAGGATCTTCCCTGTACCTGCTGACTGCAGCAGTACCAGACCCGTGGTCGGAATGGATAACAATCAGGCTATTCTCGAACCTGCCCAACTCCTTAAGCGTTTCCACTATCTCCAGCAGCATATCGGTAGCCAGGAGAAGCTGCTCCTCGTAGGACGATTCGCCGACATATGTTCCGTGCCTGTCCAGTTGATACGGACCATGTGGCGGGTAGAAGTAGGTATGCACATATTGACCACCCCCGAGTCGCAGGGGCTCATCGGCCAAAAACTGCTGGAACTGGCGATACGATACAACGTTTCTTATGTCCCCGGCCGGCACTTCCTGCCAGCCTGGCACCCATCGCGTGACGGGGCCAGCCCCGCGGTCGTCGAGCACCAGATGCCTCAATGCCACGGGAGACACCCTCAGCAACCAGTAGTCGGTTGCCAGTCTCACATCAACGATCTGTGCCCCGCCGGGGTCTTCGGTATAAGCTTCCTGGAATGCCTGCGTTCCGCTGTATTGTCTTATCCCGTAGAACGTGCTCGAAAAGCCGCGCTCGTGGAGGTCATCGACCAAGGAGTTATCGTTGGCGCCTTGGTGCCACTCCGTAACCGTCCTGTCCGGCGAATACATGGTGCCGCTCATAAAGGATGGAAACGAAGCGACTGTCCAGAAGTAGTTCGACACACACCTCTGATAGTGCACGAACCCGGCCAACTCGGACCTATCGCGCGACAGTTCATCTAGCGACCATTGAAGCCAGGGACCATAGTAGGCGTCAAACACGATATGGTAGATGTTGAAATCGGGAGCCGACCCGTTGTCCTCAGCGGGTAGATCAGCAGGCACATATCCGCCGGCAGCAGGAGCAAGCAGAAAGGGAATACCGGAAATAATAAGGACGGCGGCAAGCGACCAGGCAATCACTCCGCGCACCTTGCGAGGGATATAGAGCAAGGCGAAGAATGCGCCCACCATGAGGATGACCTGAACCGCCCCAGCCACCAGCGCAGCCGGCTCCCTTTCAGTCCCCTCCTCAATCCAGCCGATCTCGAGCGGCTGCACGAGGTCGAAGATGAGTACCAGAAGGGCGTAGGCACCCAGTATACAGGCAGCCACAAGAGCGATACGCCGCGGCAGGACAAGAGAAACGGATGCCAGGACCAGGAAGATAATGAAGGCGCCCGCGAAGAAATACCTGTAGTAGATAGCTGCGCGGGGGATTTCCTCTACGTGCCGGGAAAACAGAAGATTGGGAAAGGCGATGAAGAGGACGACTATTGCGAAGGACAGCAGGCCGATGATGTCCAGCCTGTCACGCAGACGGTTCTTCAGTTCTATGCTCCGCATGTATCCAACCTCTGCATAAGGTACAGGGTTCTACGGGACTCCTCGACCGGCGCGGTGTCGGTTATGGTAAACAGTCTGCCAAACTCTCTCTCGAAAGCTTCCTGTGTGTAACCGGGGAACACATCCTCCCTGGTGGCCAGCAGCCGCTGCACCTGCGAGTCCTCCTTGGGGACGTACTCTATGACCAGCCAGCGAGAGATATCGCCCAGAAAACCGGCTATCCGCGACAGGGGGACGTTGTTGGAGATGGCCAGGTGATGGACCAGCGCCAGGGCAAGCACGACGTCGGCCGGACCGCGCTCCTGCAATGACATGCGCTCCCTGCCCTCCCAGCCGATGCCCGGACTGGGGTTGGTCAAGTCCAGCACCAGCGGCAGCATGGGTGTCTCAGCCGCCTGGCGGCAGAAGCTATAGTTCTTCTCCACCGCTGCCGGATCGACATCGAAACACACCGTGCTGGCGCCCCGTTCCGACGCCAGGCGGCTGAATACCCCGACGTTCCCGCCCAAGTCCCAGGCGGTGGCCGGCGCCACCCGCTCGAGGAACCCCGCCACGATCTTCTTCTTGTCTTCGAAGGCCTGCGTGGAGTAGTTCGTATCCTGGTAGTAGTCGGCCCACTCGGTGCCACCCGCCATCCACCTGAGGCCCTTGACCGCTGACTCCAGGCTGTTGATGATGCCCAGCAGAGCATAGCGGCCCACCTTCCGCTGCTTCACGTCCACCTGCCTGTCCGCGAAATGCCTCTGGCTCCGGGCATGGAGGTGAATGTGAGAGAGCAGCGAGAATCGCAGGCGGGTGCGCCACGGTAGCAGACTGCTGGCCAGGTCGAGCGGCAAGCCGTCGATGTAGGTGCGTAGTAACCTCCTCAGCCTGACATCCCGGTAGCCCATCAGGGCCAGCGGCGCCAGGAAGTGCTGGCAATACTGGCCGTAGGCGATCCAGGGCTGCCCCTCTGTGTACCTGCCGAAGGAAAGCGTATCGATGAACACCGGCCGGCCGTGCCTGAACTGGATGTTGTAGGAGCTGCTGTCCCTCAGCGTCATTCCGACCTCGAGGGCTTTCCTCTGTATCCGCAGCGTGGTCAGCGCGGCGTCCTTGAGCTGGCTGAAGCACCACTCGTAAGGATACGAAATGAAGGGTATCGCTTCGGGCTGGATGATCTTGTAAGCCAACTCCGGCACCGATGGTGCGAGTCCGACTTCCTCGTGAGGAATCAGTAGATCATCATCGACAAGTGCGCGGTAGAGGCCGGATTCCATCAGGCGGTCGTAGTCTTCCCTGTAGACCCGGTTTACCTGGCGGTAGATGACTCCGTCTCTCTGGAAGAGAAACCCGCTCGGGTCACGGAAAGAACTCGGCAACTGTGCACTAGTCGTCTCCCTCACTCTCACCATCCTCACTCTTACGTCTGCGCCCGACAAGCAGATTGCCGAAAAACATCTTCACCCTGGTCCTGTAAACCCCCATCATGGCCACTCCAGCAACGAGTGCACCGATCAGCGCCTGTATTATGATGCTGCCCGTGCCCGGGTCTATGTACAGGGTGCCACCGGGACCGGTGACCGTACATGCATCCGAAGATGCCCCCACCGCTTCCCCTCCGCACCCGACAAGGTGCTCTCGTCATCGGACCGGGCATCCTCCTCGCCCAGGGCATCCTCCTCGCCCAGGGCATCCTCCTCGCC
>PWZA01000171.1 GCA_003567655.1 Dehalococcoidia bacterium | reverse complement strand
TTGTGGAGAGTATTCTGAAGGGCAGCAGATTGAGGGCAGGCTACTGCTCCAGTGATGATGATACCCTATTGGCGGGCAGAGCGGCTGACATAATCATCGAAGATGATAAGATAGGCACCGCAGGTGAATTGCATCCGAAGGTATCACAAGCATTTGACCTCAACGGCCGTGCCTTTCTTATAGAGCTTGACCTGGAGAAGCTACTGAAATTTACTGCTGAGACGAGAAGATATCGACCCATCCATCGGTTTCCTGGGGTCACCCGGGATCTCGCGTTGGTAGTAGATGAGTGCGTTAACTACGAAGATGTGGAGAGCATCATCCGGAGCTTTCCCCTCGTGAAGAAGGTGACAATCTTTGATCTCTTTCGCGGTGCACAAATATTAGAGGGCAAGAAGTCTTTTGCTATGAGGATCATCTACCAGTCACCCAGTAATACATTGACAGATGAGGAAGTGGACCGCATCCAGGAGCAAATGCTCGTAAGACTATATGACGAACTGGGTGCCGCTATTCGTCAGTGAGCCGGTTATTTGAAGGCAGGAAGCCGTCACCTTTGGTCGGTTGTTTGCTGCTACGGCAGTGGCGAGCTAGCTAGATGAGGGTTGAGACTCCATGGACTCGCCCAGTAGCATCTTCACCCGTGCCGTCAGATCATCATCCAAAGGCAGCAATCGGGCTTCGTGCTCTGTGCGTCTCTTTATCTCTACGCTCTGGCTCTTCAGTGTTCGCAGAGATACGGTCAATCGCAGCGGCATACCCAGGAGATCGGCATCGTTGAACTTGACGCCGGGTGATTCATCGCGGTCATCGAGAAGAACGTCAATACCTTGTGTCTGCAGATCCAGATAGATCCTCTCGGCGGTATCCAGGATCTCTGGCTTGTCTATGTTCAGCGGGCAGAGATGAACCTGATAAGGGGCTATGGGCTGCGGCCAGATAATGCCCTTATCATCGTGGCTTTGCTCCACTATAGCTGCCAGCAATCGCCCCAGACCGATGCCGTATGAACCCATGATGATCGGATGGGATACGCCCTTATCGTCCAGGAAGGACGCCCCGAACTTATCACTGATGAAGGTCCCCAGCTTGAACACGTGCCCTACCTCAATGCCCCGAACTGAGGATAGCGTCCCTTGACATGAGTGACAGGTCTTTCCCTCCTGCGCGAGGGCGATATCAGAAACGAGAGAAACCCTGAAGTCTCGCGGGTAGTTCACATTCTTGAAGTGGTACCCGGACCTGTTGGCGCCGGCGATGTAGTTGGAGCCTGAGGTTATCGAATCATCAGCCAAAACACGGACTCCCTCCATATTTATGGGTGAGGCAAACCCCGGTATGAATCTGACCTCCCTCAACTCCCCCTCTGTAGCGAGATGTAACTCAGAGCACCGCAGGGCATTTCTAAGCTTTGTTTCGTTGACTTCCAGATCGCCGCGAATAGTGACAAAGATAGGATTTCCATCCGCTGAGTAAAGCATCGTCTTAAGGGTCTTGCTTGTCGGCACGCCGACAAGATTAGCCACCTCGGCAATGGTCGTTGCACCGGGCGTTGCTATCTCCTCAAGAGCGAGAAGCTCCTGCTCACTCGTTTCATGATGATCTGAGCTGTGCTCTGCCGTAGCGATGCCTTCTCCTATCTTGGCAAATCGGGCCTTCTCGGCATTTGCTGCATAGCCACACGAGGAGCAAAGGATGATCTCGTCTTCGCCATTCTCGGTAATAACCATAAACTCGTGGGATTCCTTACCTCCTATGGCGCCGCTATCAGCCTCTATCATGAGCGCGGGTAGTCCAATGCGCGCATAGATATTCGTGTAGGCCTGGATGAGCTTTCGGTAGCTTTCATCAAGGCTGACCTCGTCGGCATCGAAGCTGTAAAGGTCCTTCATTATGAACTCGCGGACCCTTAACAAGCCCCCGCGAGGTCGGGGCTCATCGCGAAGCTTGGTCTGTATTTGATAGAGAAGCAGAGGAAGGTCCCGGTAGCTTTGTACGCAGCGGCGAACTACGTCGGCAATGACCTCTTCGTGTGTGGGTCCAAGCGCCAGCCTGTGTTCCCGGCGGTCGACCAGCGTGAACAGCGATTTACCGAAGGAAGTGTCGCGTCCTGATTTCTGCCAGAACTCGAAGGGCTGCAATACGGGCAATAGCACTTCCTGGCCACCGGCTCTATCCATTTCCTCCCTGATTATGCTTTCTATCTTTCGCAGGACCCGCCAGCCCGTGGGCAGATAGCTGTAGATCCCGGCTGCCGCCTGAGCAATCATGCCTGCCCTGATTAGTAGCTGGTGGCTGATGCTCTCTGCCTCAGCGGGCGCTTCCCGTAATGTCTTACCGAATAGCCTGGAAAGACGCATAGTCGCTATCCCCGATCCAAACCCTTTCTATCGAGATCCTCCACCTCTGCCATGAGAGTTTCTAGGAGATCCTGCTCTTCAACCGTGCCCACGACCTCGCCCTTTCTGAATATGGCACCCTTCCCCTTGCCGCAGGCAATGCCGATGTCGGCGTGTCTGGCTTCGCCCGGACCGTTGACCACGCAGCCCATAACCGCCACTTTGACCGGTTTGCTTATCTTCTGCAATCGTTCACTCACAGCTTCAGCGAGGCTGATGATATCGACTTCAGCTCTGCCACAGGAAGGACAACTGACCAGCACCGGACCGCGTTCACGAAGCTCCAGGCCCTTCAGAACCTCGTAGGCCGTGAATACCTCCTCACAGGGATGGGAGCTGAGCGAAACGCGAATCGTATCACCAATCCCTTGATATAGGAGTATGCCCAGACCCACGGCGCTGCGTATAGCTCCGATCCTTTTAGGCCCGGCCTCGGTGATGCCCAGGTGCAGAGGATATCTCATCCTGTCAGCGATTAACTGGTACGCCTGAACCGTGGATGAAACGTCAAAGGCTTTGAGAGAGACTTTGATCAGGTTGAAGTCCAGATCTTCCATCAACCTTATCTGCTCCAGTGCCATGTTGACCATGCGATTGACCAGCGGGCTGCCGGGCTGAAAACCCGCGGGCAGGCTGCCGGCATTAACACCGATACGGATGGGAACCTCCCTTTCCCTGGCAGCAGCAACTACTCCGGCAATCTGCTCTTTGTCGCCGATGTTTGCAGGGTTGAGGCGGAGCCCGTCAATACCAGATTGCAGCGCCGCCAGAGCCAGGCGGTAATCGAAGTGTATGTCGGCAATCATGGGTAAGGAAACGCTCCTTCTGATATCTGCCAGCCCCTGCGCTGCTTCCTTGTCGGGAACTGCCAGCCGGATGATCTCGCAACCGCAATCCTCCAACTCCTTGATCTGGTTTATGGTAGCAGGAATGTCACGGGTATCCGTCTTGGTCATTGATTGCACGACGATGGGGGCATCGCCGCCAATCCACACGCTACCGACTCTTAGGGGCACTGAGGTTCGACGTGTCATAATCCAAAGCCCCTGCCGGCTATGAGTCGTGCAATATCGCTGTATGTAACGTAGATGAGGAGCCCAATGAGAAGCGCAATGCCGATCGTATATGCCAGGCGCGTGGCACGCTGCGAAAGGCGTTTGCCTCGCCTGAGCCCTTCAATGAAGGCTACCAGCATACCCCCTCCATCCAGCGGCGGGATCGGGAGGAGGTTGAATATACCGATGCCCAGGCTGATCATACCTGCCATGAAGACTATGCTGCTGAAACCAGAGGAGCGTACGACCTCAACAGTCAACTGTCCGGCACCTATCGGTCCCACCAGAGCTGTATCGGGAGATTCCCTTATCAAGGGAATAGCCTGCACTATCATCGCCGGCATGTGGATGATATAACTGGCTGCCAGATAGACGGCCCTCCCAACAGAAAGCCGCTCCTCTTTGATGTGAGCCCCATCTACCCATCGTAGTTGTACGCCAGCCAGGCTTTCGGAGCCATCGTAGGCAAGGTAGACCTCCTCTATCTTCGCTGGATCGTCATGCGGGACTAAGCGCACCTGCACCTCTTCTCCTTCCTCAATAGGACGCAGGATGTTAGACATGCTCTCAATGCTATAGACCGGCTGTCCGGCGATGCTGAGTACAGCATCGCCGGATCTAATCCCCGCTTCATAGGCCGGCGTGCTCTCCTCTACTTGAGTCACAATGTTCCACCAACGCAGCAGAACACCGATTAACCGCCGTTGGCTCTCTGGATCAAGTTTTGGCTGTACTCCGACATCCTCTTCCTCACCGTTTTTCAGCAGAAGTAAAGAGATCTCTTCCCCTTCTTCGGTCGAGCTCACTATAACTTGAACGTCTCCGGGCCTGTTGACAGATTGTCCATCTACTTCAAGGATAATGTCCCCCGGTTCGATTCCTGCCTCTTCCGCGGGAAAACCCTCCACTACCGAATGAACCATGAGTCCGTTCCCTTCAATTGTGCCTATGGGTAGTGACAGGAAGATGCTAAGCAGGATAAAGGCTAAGAATACATTGACCAGCGGTCCGGTGACATAAACGCCGAATCTGGTCCAGGGACCTTTGCCTGCCAGGCTGCGTGGCACTGTCGGATCATCTTCTCCCGCAGTCTTAACAAAAGCCCCGATCGGTATGGCATTTACAGAGTAGACAGTCTCTCCTCGCTTGATGCCGAACAGCCGGGGAGGTATTCCTATTCCGAACTCCTCCACCTTCACGCCCGCACGCCGGGCCGTAATGAAGTGCCCCAGCTCATGCAAGAATAGTGCCACGAGTAGAAATGCAAAAAAAACAACGATGATGATGGCAACACTCATCTCTTATCTGTATCCCTCATCATCACTCTGCGGCGCCGACCGCTCAGTGGTACCGCACGAGAAGCGCATAGCATACTCCCTGGCCCACGTGTCAGCACGCAGTACGTCGTCCAATGATGGTTGAGCCACACTTCGGTGCTGTTGAAGCGTTTGTTGCACAGTGTTGGCTATGTCAGTGAGACTGATTCTATGGCTTAGAAAAAGCTCTACTGCTACCTCATCTGCGGCACACAACACGGCTGGATAAGTTCCTCCTGACTTCCCCGCGTCAACTGCCGATTTCAAGCACGGGAATCTGCTATGGTCAGGCAACTCGAAGTTCAGAGCTTTCATGCTGGTCCAATCAAGACATGGCAACGTTGAGTTTGACCACCTCTGAGGGTAGGAGAGGGCATACTGAATCGGTAACCTCATATCAGGCGGGCCGAGTTGGGCTTTCAGGGAACCATCCGCGAACTCGACCATGGAATGAACGATAGACTGGGGATGAACCAACACCTCAATACTATCAAAAGGAAAAGAGAAAAGCCAATGAGCTTCGATGACCTCCAATCCCTTATTCATCATAGTTGCAGAGTCTATGGTTACCTTTCTTCCCATCTTCCATACCGGGTGGCGTAGGGCTTGCTCGGGAGTGACCTTAGCCAGATCCGAACGCGAATAGTTGTAGAACGGCCCTCCAGAGGCAGTCAGCAGAAGCCGTTGAGGGCTGCCCTCCTCTCCCTCCAAGCATTGCCATATGGCGCTGTGCTCGCTGTCAAGAGGCAGAATCTGAACTCCATGCAGGCTTGCTTCTCGAGTGATGATATCGCCAGCCATCACCAGCATCTCCTTGCTAGCGAGGGCAACAGTTTTGCCTGCTCTCAGAGCCGCAAGGGTCGGGCCTAATCCTGCCTTGCCTGAAGTGGCAACAACTACGAGGTTGACCTCAGGATGGCTGACCATTTCCTCCATAGATAGGAACTCACCTGCGCAGTCCCTGTCGGGCTTGACCGACGAATAGAATACCTCGGGCCGGAATTCCTCGATCTGTCTTTCCAGAAGATTAAGGTTCTTGCCCCCTGCCAGTGCTACGACCCGGAGTTCATCGGGGAAGGCACGGACTATATCGAGAACCTGCTGCCCTATGGAGCCTGTTGAGCCCAGAATAGCTATTATCTTCATGTTATCAAAACTACATAGTAGTATATCACCGCTCCAACGAATATGATGCTATCGAAACGATCCAGGACGCCGCCGTGTCCGGGGAGTAAACTGCCCGATTCCTTCTTTCCAGTATTGCGCTTGAGGAGTGACTCGATCATATCGCCAAGCTGAGCAAAAACGCTAACGAGTATACCCAGTACGATGATCTGCCAGTATATGAATGTATGAGGAGAAATCAGATTGAGGAGAAGTGCTACTGCAACAGCGCCCAGAGTGGCGCATAACAAGCCCCCTATTGCACCCTCCCGGGTCTTGGCCGGGCTTATCTCAGGAGCCAGCTTGTGTCTGCCCCAGGCCCTTCCTACAAAGAAAGCGCCGGTGTCGTTGGCGAATATGGTGAGCATGGCCAGGTAAACCCAGTTCCTGCCATCGTCTAAACCGCGCAAATTCAGCCAGTAGCTGAGCAACCAGCCTACATATAGTGCACCTGCTATTGTCCATGCCCAGTTGCTAAATGCCCTTTCTCTCGATGGTAAGCGTAACAGCGAAATCAGAGAGATCAGAATAGCTGCAGTAACAATCGCGGGCAGTACACCAGGCGGGCTGTCAATATGTTTAGGGCTTAGGACGAGTGTCAGTGTCAGGAGTAGACCCAGATGCAGCAGGGGGTCTGTCCTGCCGAGGCCAGCCATGCGGTAGAACTCATATGTCCCCGCCAACGCTGCCAGAGCTATCAGCAGGGTGAACCATGGAGCCCCAAACCATATGGCCAGGAGTATCGGGGGCACGGCCACGGCGGCAGTGATGACTCTGCGCTTCAGCATTGCTTTATTGTAACAGCTTTTGAACGTCAGAGGATCGGCAAGGCTTGTGTTATTCGATAGGGGCTGACTACGGAATTGTGATCATGCAATGACAGCCGTCGTGGGGTTCAGAACGGCTGTCATGCCGAGCTAGCTGTTGCGTACCCTAGCGGCAGCGCTTGGCGGTTTCTTACCGAACACCTGCTTTCCAGCGACCGAAATGGCAATGACAAACACGGTAAGCATGATTATTGCTAATCTCCAGGGAAAACCTCCAACCGGCTCGGTAATCGCGACCATCGGCCCGTTCACGACCCCCATCCCGATTAGCGTAGCCCACCATGCCCATCTCTCACCTCTCTTCAGTCCATAATGGATTATCGCTATCAATGATACTCCAGCGCTGACAAATAGTGTTCCTGCGAGTCTGATGAAGACAGTTGCCAGAGTTGCCAGATTGGGGTTCAGTTCGGCGATCTCCTTCATGGTCATGCCTGCAAACTCCTCATGATAATCCATCATGCTGCCTTTGGATATATAGACAATGCCGATGATAATCGAGGATAGCGCGACAACAATAAGCATTGTCGAAGCCGTCTTTAGCATAGCCCACCTCCTCGTGATATATGCGTAGAGCAGCAGGCGGTGCCCTGAAGAGATGCGGGTGCTGCCGGGATGATCATCACTGCTGTGTTTGTGAGGGACAACTGTGTTTCGTTGTGGTATCTCTTGCGGTCGGCGCAGACTCGCTGTTCACGGGCAGTCATGCGGGAAGCTATATCTCCCGTATCTCGCTTTCCTTACCCTCTCCCAGTTCGTTTACCTTATCTATAAAGGCCTCTGTAAGCTGGTCGATCTTCTTGGTGTTGCTTTTTAGCTCGTCCTGCGAAATCTCCTTATCCCGCTCCAACTCCCGCAGTTTATCGATGCCGTCTCTTCTAATATTCCGTATGGCAATCCGTCTCTCCTCCACCTTCCTGGACACCAACTTGACCAGTTCGCTACGGCGCTCTTCACTGAGAGGCGGGATGACTACACGAATCAGATTGCCGTCATTGGCCGGATTGAGACCGATGTTGGCCGCAAGGATGGCTCTTTCGATATCACGGAGTGATGCGCGGTCCCATGGCTGAACTACGATCAAGTTAGCTTCCGGGGTGGACATGGTAGCAAGCTGGTAGAGTGGTACAGACGAGCCATGATAGTCAACCACAATGCTGTCGAGCAAAGCTGTAGTAGCACGTCCGGCCCTGATGGTAGAGAGTTCCCTGGCCAGTCCATCCAGGGCCTTCTGCATTCTGCCGTTCAGTTCAGTGAGTAATTCATCTACCATGGCTCAGTGATCGACACCAAGCTCGAACCTGGCAAATCTACGCACTACAATATTCTCGCCCACTTTGGCGATGGTCTCGGTGAGGATCTCATTCACAGTCCTGCTGGGCTCTCTGACGAAGGGCTGGCTGAGAAGACAAACCGTTTGCGGATCCATACCCGCATCTGGCGGCATCTCCTCCTCGATGATGAACTGCGGTGATGTAGCAGCAACCTGCATAGCCAAGTTACGAGCGAGCTCCTTAAACTCATCTGTGTGAGCAACGAAGTCTGTTTCGCAATTCAACTCAACCAAGGCTCCTATTCGGCTGGTATGATGAACATAAGCCTCGATCAAGCCTTCGGTTGCGACTGCAGTCTTCCTCTTCTCAGCGGTTGCCAGTCCGCGTTGCCTCAAAAAGACGACTGCCTTCTCTATGTCTCCGCCTACCTCTAGTAGAGCCTGGTTACAGTCGAGTACTCCTGCGCTCGTTCTATCCCTGAGTTCCTTCACTGATTGGATTGACACTTTCATGTGGATGCGGTTTCTCCTTCTGGCTCTTCCTTCCGATCTGTCTGTTCCTTCTCGTCTGGCTCATCCGGCCCAAAGCTATAGGAACCGAGGGTATCAATTGCGTCTTCGCGTTCATCTTCGCCGGTCAGTGCGCCGCCGACCTCTCCGGAAAACGCCTCACTCTTACCTTCGATTATGGCATCAGCCATCTTGCTGCAGATCAGCCTGATCGCCTTCACGGCGTCATCATTTGCTGGAATGGGGTAATCGATGCCATCGGGGTTGCAGTTAGTGTCCACAATAGCGATGACAGGTATCCCGAGTTTCTGTGCTTCAGCGAGGGCAATCTTGTCTTTGATGGGATCGGCAATGAAAATGGCGCTGGGGATGGTAGTCATCTCCTTAAATCCACCCATCTGAGTGTTCAGATGGAAGATTTCCTTTTCGATCTTCACCCGCTCCTTCTTAGGCAAGACGTCGAGTTCGCCCTTATCCCTTCTATTCTCCAGGCGGACCAGGTGATCGATCCGGGCTTGTATGACGGCGAAGTTTGTCAACATACCGCCCAGCCATCTCTGGTTAACGTAGCTCACTCCGCATCGCGTGGCTTCTTCTTCGATGGTCTGCTGGGCCTGTTTCTTAGTGCCCACGAGAAGAATGCTTTGCCCACGAGCTGCCAAGTCTTGGGCGAAAGCGCAGGCCCTTTGCAGCATGGTAACTGTCTGCTCCAGATCAATGATATGAATACTGTTACGCTGGGTGAATATATACTTCTTCGCCTTGGGATGCCAGTAACTGGTGTTATGACCAAAGTGGGCACCCGCCTCCAGCAGTTGTTTCAGCAAATTGTTGTTCGTCATTCGTGCAGTCCTAGCTGATGCCTGTAGCAAAGCCAGTATAATGTAACATGATTCGGTCGGGTAATGCAACAATCGACATGTATATGGTCGTTGATGGTCTGTTTCTCCTGTTACATGTTGCGCCAGTTGTAGTGAGTCAAGGAAAACCCTTTAGCCGTTGATTGGACAGAGTCCGACAGTATGGGGAGCAGATTGTAGCTATAATTGTGGCGGCGGTTTCTAGATCCGTGGTCGATCGGGTGAATCTGTACCTCTCACGGTGGTGCTGATGGTGGCTAGGATTGTGAGTGATCGCCTCCCGGTTGACATAGAATGCCCTCTTATTTATACTATTGAGCCGAAAATGAATGAGGGCTGCCCGAGTAGCTCAATGGTAGAGCAACCGACTTGTAATCGGTAGGTTGGTGGGTTCGACTCCCCTCTCGGGCTAGGTTTTCGGAGTGTTTTATGATAAGCTTGTATCAGGGAGGGGTGCCGGAGCGGTCAATCGGAGCAGACTGTAAATCTGCCGCCCATGCGGGCTACGTAGGTTCGAATCCTACTCCCTCCAGTTTTTTGGCACATGAGGCCCACATAGCTCAGTAGGTAGAGCACGTTCTTGGTAAGAACGGGGTCACCAGTTCGAATCTGGTTGTGGGCTTTAAGAAAAGGAGGATAAGATGGCAAAGAAAGTCTATGAGCGTGTCAAACCGCATGTCAATGTGGGCACGATAGGTCATGTCGACCATGGCAAGACCACACTGACTGCCGCTATTACCAGCGTGTTGTCCAAGGCAGGCGGTACAGAGGCACGAACCTTTGATTCGATCGACAATGCTCCGGAGGAGAAGGCACGGGGCTTGACGATTGCTATCTCCCATATAGAGTATGAGACGGAGAACAGGCATTACTGTCATGTAGATTGTCCGGGACATGCTGACTACATCAAGAACATGATAACAGGAGCTGCCCAGATGGACGGGGCGATTCTGGTGGTTGCGGCAGATGATGGCCCTATGCCGCAAACCAGGGAACACATCCTTCTGGCGCGTCAGGTTGAGGTTCCGCGCATAATTGTGGCTCTGAACAAGGTAGACATGGTGGAAGATCCGGAGTTATTGGATCTGGTGGAGATGGAGGTCAGAGACCTGCTCAAGAGATATGAGTTCCCCGGCGATGAGATTCCCGTAGTCAGGGTAAGCGCTATTAAGGCCCTGGAATGTGGCTGCGGCAAGAGGGAATGCTCCTGGTGCGGAAGGATAAGGAATCTTCTGGATGCGGTAGATGATTATATTCCTCTGCCTCAGAGAGAGAGTGATAAGCCCTTCCTTATGCCTATAGAAGATGTGTTTAGCATCAAGGGGCGAGGAACGGTGCCGACGGGCAGGGTTGAACGCGGGAGGATCAGATCTGGTGACGAAGTCGAGATAGTGGGTTTGAAAGAGAGCAGGAAAGTAGTCGCAATTAGCCTTGAGATGTTCCACAAGACCATGGATGAAGCCGAGGCCGGCGACGCCGTCGGAGTGTTGTTGCGTGGTATTGATCGCGATGAGATCGAACGGGGACAGGTGCTGGCAAAACCAGGCAGTGTAAAGCCCCACACAGAGGCGGAGGCTGAGGTGTATATCTTGACGAAGGAGGAGGGAGGTAGACATACACCTTTCTTCACCGGTTACAAGCCCCAGTTTTACATAAGAACCCTGGATGTTACGGGCGAGATAATCCTTCCGGAAGGTGTTGAGATGGCCATGCCCGGTGACAGCCTCAACCGTATGAAGATCAGGACCTCGGTTCCTGTGGCTATGGAAGAGGGGCTGCGGTTCGCGATCCGGGAGGGTGGAAGAACAGTAGGTGCCGGAGTCATTGACAAGATCGTCGCGTAGTTGCGGGTGTTCAGGCACTGCGCGAGTTTGTAGATTAGTGTGGCTAAGAAGAAAGGTGATCTGCGCGTAATCATTCACATGGCCTGCAGCCAGTGTATGCGGAGAACTTATACTACGGCTAAGAACAAGAAGAACGATCCGCAACGGCTGGAGCTCAGTAAGTACTGTCCACATTGTCGTGGCTACGCCCTTCATCGAGAAGCGAAATAACTGATGACAAGTCATGCCAAGAAGTCTATAAGTACTAAGCCTGCCCCGGCCAAGAGATCGAGATTCACTTTCTTCGCTGAAGTAGTCGCTGAACTGCGAAAGGCCCACTGGCCGACAAGGCAGGAAGCACTGAGGTTAAGCCTTCTGGTGCTTGTTGTATGTGCCGTTCTGGGAGCTATTCTGGGTGCCCTGGATTATGGCTTCCACAAGCTCTTTCTGCTTGTTGTAGGCGGTTAGTGTTAGATGGTTAACGGAGAATGGTACCTTCTGTATGTCTCTTCGGGTCACGAGGAGCAGGCCAGGAGGAATCTGGAACAGCGTATCAAGTATATGGATATGGGTGACAAGGTGTTTGATGTTGTGATACCAACAGCAAAGGAGATTGAGATCAAAGCCGGAAAGCGTCGCACGATAACTAAAAAGGCTTTTCCGGGTTATATCATGGTTAACATGAAGTTGGACGAGCATAGCTGGGACACAGTGCGTAATACTCCCGGTGTCGCTGGCTTTGTAAGCGCCGGAGTCAAGCCAGTTCCTTTGCCTGAGAGAGAGGCAACCGCAATACTGGAGCGTATGGATGAGGCTCCTACCGAGGTCAAGATGACCTTCAAGGAGGGTGACAGTATTCGTGTCACGAGTGGTCCGTTCATCGACTTCATAGGCAAAGTTGAGCATGTTAACCTGAACAAGGGCAAGGTAATAGTCCTGCTATCGCTTTTTGGCCGGGAGACGCCTGTCGAATTGGATCTACTGGGCGTGGAGAAGATATGACCTGTCCCCAGCCATAGCCCGCGACCCATTGAAAGAGGAATCCAGTAATGGCGAAGAAAGTTAAGGCAGTAATCAAGTTGCAGATAGCTGCGGGGAAAGCCACGCCGGCGCCTCCCGTGGGACCTGCTCTAGGGCCGTATGGAATCAACATCATGGCTTTCTGTAAGGAATACAATGAGAGAACAGGGTCTCAAGAAGGTTACATCATCCCGGCGGAGCTGACAGTATATGAGGATCGCTCCTTCACCTTTGTTACCAAGATGCCCCCGGTTTCTGATCTACTGCGTCGTGCTTTGGGAGTAGAAAAGGGTAGCAGTAATCCCGGGACTGAGACGGTAGGTAAGCTAAGCAGAGACTCGATTTATGAGATCGCGCGTACGAAGATGAAGGATCTCAAGACAACCGATCTTGAGAAGGCGGCAAGCATCGTCGCGGGCACTGCCCGAAGCATGGGGGTAGAGGTGGAATAGTCGGGATACCCGAAATACGCACGTTCTTGAGGTATATGTAAATGACGAAACGCGGCAAGAAATACCAGGAGGCCAGTAAGATTGTAGCTGAGGGAAAGGCCTATGCCCCCGATGAGGCGATCGAATTGGCTAAGGAAGCGGCATACGCCAAGTTTGATGAGACTGTTGAGCTACATCTGAAGATGGGGGTCAATCCGCGTAGCGCTGACCAGCAGGTTCGTGGTGTCATTCTTTTGCCGAATGGACTGGGTAAGAGGACGCGAGTGCTCGTCTTCTCTCAAGGTGAAGGGATAAGGGCTGCGGAGGAGGCGGGTGCTGATTATGCCGGAGCGGACGATCTCATCAAGCAGATTGAAGATGGCTGGCTGGAGTTTGATGTGTCTGTAGCCACTCCCGATATGATGCCCAAAGTGGCTAAGCTGGGTCGAATTCTAGGTCGCCGAGGCTTGATGCCCAATCCCAAGTCGGGCACTGTAGTGCCCCCTCAGGACCTGGGTCGCGTTGTGGATGAAGCTCGCAAAGGGAGAGCTGAGTTCCGACTGGATAGAACAGCCATTATTCACCTGCCTATTGGCAAGATCAGTTTTGAGAAGGATAGGCTTTTGGAGAATCTGTCAGCGGCAGTAGAAGCTATCGTTCGCGCTAAGCCCAGTGGAGCCAAAGGACAGTATATCCGCAGTGCATCGTTGTCAACCAGCATGGGACCCGGGTTCAAGCTGGACATTGCTTCGATGCTGGCCTTGTCCAGCTCAATGAGCAGGTAGTCCCTTGCCGGTCTCCGGTCACGATATTGCCGCTCAGTTTGTCTGATTTCGTCGCTATTTCAAACACATAACCGCATGGCCTAGGGCGCTCGAGAGCGATCAACGATTCATGTCTGACATTGCTTTTGCAGTGACAAATCTCATCTTAGATAGGAACGATAGTTAGTGAAGGCCCTGGTAATCTATGTCTCGGTACACCACGGCAATACGGCGAAGATTGCCAGGGTAGTGGCAGACGTGTTGAAGGCGGATCTGGCGCGTGTGGCAGAGATAGATTCGGCAATGCTCGATGGTTATGATCTAATCGGCTTCGGGTCTGGAATCTACTTTGGCAAGCATCATAGGACTTTGCTCAGTCTCGTCGATTCGTTATCGGTAGCGGGCAATAAGAAGGCGTTCGTCTTTGCCACAAGCGGCCTAAGAAAGATGTGGCTTGTCCATAATTTCAGCAAATCTTTGAGACGGAAACTGGAACTAATAGGTTTCGATATCGTGGCTGAGTTTTCTTGCAGGGGGTTGGACACGTTCGGAGCGGCAAAGCTTGTCGGCGGGATAAACAAGGGCAGGCCCGGTGCCGGAGACCAGGAGGAGGCAGAGGAATTCGCCAGGACTCTGATGCACAACTGCACTGCAGACTACGCCCGGATAATCTGTTAGGGCATTCGACCGACGGGGAGTATGTACAAAGGCTGCTCCTGGTCGGGCATACCGAGCAGCGAGGCGACCTGTTCGTCATAGAAAGCCCCTACAGCAACTGTTCCCTGATCCATCGCCGTTGCCTGAAGGTAAACATTCTGCGCCGCGTGCCCTGCTTCCATATGCACATATCGTACACCCCGATCACCATATGTGAGTGTTGTCCTTTCGTAGACTGCCGTTAGGACGATTGCGACAGCTCCTTCGGCAATGAAGTGCTGACTCAAGGCGGCATCCGCGAGTTCAGCTCTCTTATCACCCTCTAAGGTCATTGTTAGTCGGTGCTCATCGGGATCGTACCTGTAAACGCCCGGGACCAGGTCCTCAGCATTACCGACTACAACATACGCCTTCAAGGGGTACTTAGCTCCTGCAGAGGGAGAAGTCCTCAAGCCGCGGGGATCGCTAGTTCCCTGCGCGGCCCACAGTAGCTGAGCGACCTCTTGCAGCGTTAGGTGGTCGTCCGTATAGTTTCTGACTGATCTCCTCTGGAGCAGGCTTTGTTCGAGAGATACGCCGCTATCATATCTCGGTTCCGGTAGTTTCACGATGACTCCTTCATTGTCTTGATGTGGTTCCGAGTTCAGTTCGTTGCCAATCGGGCTGCGGTTGCCAGATACAATCAGCAGGACGACCATCAGACTCAAGCTCAGCAGGGCTATGACCACGGGTGCCCGATGGTCTCGCAAACGCTCTCTCATAGTTTGCCTCCTTTCCTCTATCTAGCCGCCAATTCAGCAACACCTCCTCTGCATGTCCGAGGCAGATGTTCACATAATATGTTACTCAAGACCCCGGCCGGTCGCTTGTCGAATTCTGACTCTGTGTCGGAATCGGCATTGGTGAATAACTCATTATACTATCAGCAATGATAGCCCGTCAGCCTCCATCGTGTGGATGATGGCTGTATGGCTCCGGCAGCGGTAAATCTTGCCTATGACTGAGAGTGCCATTAACGCCCGACTTGATCAGGTCACTTGATCGGGGCAGTCTTCTCATGTGTTTGATAGTGCGCTGCCCTTGTGCTGTCCTCTACTGTGGGGTACTATTCTACCTGAGTTCTTCGGTTCACATTTATCTGCAGTTAGCAAGGTTGCAGGCTGAGTGGGAGAGCAGAGCCAGGCAGTCGGTATGGAAAAGGGGGTAAGCAATCATGAAGGTAGCTAGAGTAGATGAGATGAAGGCACTGGACAAACGTGCCACGGCGGAATTCGGGATCTCAGAAGATCTGCTGATGGAAAACGCCGGCCAGGCGGTGTACTTTGTCATATTACAGGAACTGGGAATAAGAGATAACAAGTTCGTCATCCTCTGTGGAGGGGGGAACAATGGTGGAGATGGCCTGGTTGTTGCCAGGAAGATCCACTCTAACGGTGGTGATGTGAGAGTCTTGCTTCTCGACGATGAAGATAGATTCAGAGGGGCGGCGAGGAGAAACCTCGACATACTATCGAAAATGCCGATTGAAGTTTCAAGGGTTCATTCGATTGAATCCGTGATATCTGAGGTTCTCGATGCCGATGCCATTGTGGACGCTATGTTTGGCACTGGTCTTGCCAGGGAAGTCGGCGGCGTGTACAGGGATTTCATCCAACTGATAAACGAAAGCCAGATGCTTGTTTTCAGCGTTGACATTCCCTCGGGCCTGAATGGTGACACCGGGGAGGGGATGGGTATGGCGGTAGAGGCGGACTATACCGTGGCATTGGGACTTCCCAAGGTGGGGAACGTACTCTACCCAGGGTATGGCTGCTGCGGCAAGCTGTATGTTTCGCATATATCTTTCCCTCCCGCGCTCTATAACTCGAATGAGATCAAAGTGGCGATCAACAGCCCTGCGGAGCTTCCGATGCGAGCCAGAAACACCCACAAGGGCAGTTACGGGAGGGTCCTTTTCATCGCCGGATCCCTAAGCTACCTCGGCGCGCCGCTATTGTCGTCTTTGTCTTTCCTCAAGGCGGGAGGAGGGTTGTCCTATCTTGCCGCACCCGGGTCTGTCTCGTCATTTGTGGCGGCCAAGGGAAGCGAAATCGTTATTGTTCCTCAGAAGGAGACACCGTCGGGAAGCATAGCCCTTGAGAACAAGGCAGAGCTTGTGCAACTGTCCCGATCTATGGACATGGTGGTCATAGGGCCGGGCCTGTCCCTGGATCATGAGACACAGGCTCTGGTGAGGGAGCTAGCGGGCGAGATCGATCGCCCTGTTCTTCTTGATGGTGACGGGATTACTGCCATCGCTCAGGATCTTAACCGCTTGAAGGGTAGGAAAGCCGCCACCATACTGACGCCTCATCCGGGCGAGATGTCCAGAGTTACTAACATGGACGTAAGCGAGATAACCAGCAATGAGATAGCTGTTGTGCAGCGCATGGCAAAAGAGATGGGGGCTGTGATCGTGTTGAAGGGAGCCCACTCTCTGATAGGCTATCCCGACCAGGATGTTCTCGTCAATATGAGCGGCAATTCCGGCATGGCGACAGCGGGAAGTGGTGATGTTCTGACGGGAACAATCGCTGCCATGTACGGTCTAGGTTTGGGGCTGAATGATGCCGTGAGGACTGGCGTGTTTATACATGGCTTTTCAGGCGATGTCGCTGCCGTGGACAAAGGTGAGGACGGGATGACCGCTCACGACATGTTGGACTCTCTTCCAAAGGCGATGAAGCTCTACAGGGATAACTACCGGGAGATCTCTGAGAATCTCTATGAAAGCCTCTTCCTAGTATGAGATGACAGGGTTACTAAGAGTTGTGTCTGACTTCAGAGTGGAAATGAGACTGCATTCAGATTGAGGAGAGATGGAGCGATGAAGGCCATGGTGCTTGGAAGAATGTTGCCGGTTGAAAAGAGGCCTCTGGAACTGGTTGATCTGCCAGACCCTGTCCCGGGGCCAGGTCAGATTCGCGTCAGAGTGTCTGCCTGTGGCGTCTGTCACACCGAGCTTGATGAGATCGAAGGCAGGCTTGTACCATCAATCCTGCCCATTGTTCTGGGACATGAGATCGTTGGCAGGGTAGATAGCCTGGGGCCTGAGGCAGGCAGGTTTAAAGAGAACGACAGGGTAGGCATCGCCTGGATAAACTGGGCCTGCGGGCGATGCTCGTTCTGTGTCAAAGGCAACGAAAACCTGTGCGGGAGAGCAAGCTGGACGGGGAGAGATGCCCATGGAGGCTATGCTCAGTATACAGTTGTAGCAGAGGACTTTGCCTATCCCATTCCGGAGACGTTTTCTGATGTGGAGGCCGCTCCGCTTCTCTGTGCGGGTGTGATTGGATATCGAGCGTTGAGACTGTCGGGGATGGAGGACTGCAAGACACTTGGACTTTACGGTTTTGGAGCGTCGGCTCACATTGTCATCCAGATAGCCAAGTTCAGGTATCCTGACGGGCAGGTTTTTGTGTTTAGCAGGCCTGGTCAGGTGCAACACCAGCATCTGGCTCGCCGGTTGGGAGCGGATTGGACAGGTGCAACTGAGGATACCCCTCCCGAAAGGCTCGACTGTGCCATCGACTTCACACCTGTCGGAGTGCCGGTGCGCGAAGCTCTCAGGAACCTGGAAAAGGGTGGCAGGGTGGTGATAACCGGGATTCGTAAGAGGACTCCCATTCCCGAGTTGGATTACAGGGAGCACCTCTGGTACGAGAAAGAAGTTAAGAGTGTGGCCAATGTAACCAGGAGAGATGTTCAGGAATTCCTTCTCTTAGCCGCCGAGATCCCTATTGTCCCTGAAGTCGAGGAGTTCAGTTTGGAAGAGGCCAATGATGCGTTAGTGCGGCTCAAAGAAGGGAAGATGCGTGGAGCGGGAGTCTTGAACATCGCGGCGTAAAAAGAGAGAGAAGAACCATCTGGCGTCTCCAGTAAGGCAACTCACTGCGTTTGGTCGCGGTCGTTAGTTATCCTTGACAGCCTCACGGCGATGTTATAATCTATGGGCAGCTCGGGACAGGCGGAAAGAGGGGCTGTCTCTTGACAGTGTCGCTATCCATTATGGCCTGTGGGCTCTCGCAGCATGCTTAAGTCTGTACTGATTGCCAATCGCGGCGAAATCGCCCGTCGTATAATCAGAACGGCTAAGCGACTAGGTGTCGAGGCTGTAGCCATTTACTCAGACATAGACGAGACGTCTCTGTTCGTGCGGGAGGCGGACAGGGCGATAAGGATTGGAGAGGCCAGACCGAGAGACAGCTACCTTAACACAGACAGGGTCATTGCTGCAGCCAAAGACTCAGGGGCTGAAGCGGTTCATCCCGGATATGGCTTTCTGGCGGAGAGGGAGGAGTTTGCCCAAGCTTGTGAGGCAGAGGGGTTGGTATTCATAGGACCGGCATCCGGCGTTATTCACAGAATGGGAGACAAAGCCCGTTCGCGCGAAATTGCTGCGGGTCTGAGCATACCGATCCCACCGGGAAGTCCAATATTGAGCGATGTTGAAGCAGCCAGAGAGTGGGCGGCGCGACTCTCAATGCCCGTAATCTTCAAGGCATCGGCTGGTGGAGGCGGAATCGGCATGATGAACGTCGATAGGATGAAAGACGTATCAGAGGCCTTTGAAACCGCTACAAACCGGGCCAGACTTGCCTTTGGTGATGAGAGAGTATATGTCGAGAAATACCTGGAGTCACCCCATCACATTGAGATTCAGGTCCTCGGGGAGCAAGGCGGCAGCATTGTCACCTTCCCGGAAAGAGAGTGCTCGGTGCAGAGACGGCATCAGAAGGTGGTTGAAGAGTCGCCGTCGCCTTTTGCCACTCCTGAATTGAGGCAAGGGCTAAGGCAATCCGCCAGGCTCCTGGCTCAGGAAATCGGCTATGAGAATGCCGGCACTGTGGAGTTCGTCGTTGACAAGGATCGGAACTATTACTTCCTGGAGATAAACACCAGGATCCAGGTGGAGCATCCGATAACCGAGATGATAACCGGCATTGACCTGGTTGAGCAGCAGTTCAGGATTGCCTCGGGTGAGCCCTTGTCCTTGAAAGAAGAGAGCCTGCAATGGAGCGGATGGGCCATTGAAGCACGGGTCTATGCCGAGGACTCAGCGAACTTCTACCCATCACCGGGCAAGCTGGTCTCATACGTTGAGCCGTGTGGTGAGGGCATCAGGGT
>PWZA01000026.1 GCA_003567655.1 Dehalococcoidia bacterium | reverse complement strand
GTGTCGTCTCTCATCAACTCCTCAGCAGTCCCCTCGGCAATGACGTGCCCCCGCGACATGACGTAGTTCCTCTGCGATAGCTGAAAGGCAAAGCCGATGTCCTGCTCCGCCAGGAGTATGGTCACACCCAGTTCCTGGTATATCTCCTGCACGCGCTTGAACAATTCATCCTTTATCTTTGGGGCCAGTCCGCTGGATGGCTCATCAACCAGCATTAACTTCGGCCGCTGCATGAGAGAGCGGCCGACAGCCAGCATTTGCCGTTCCCCGCCGGACAGGGTGCCGGCAAGCTGCTTCTCCCTCTCCTTCAGTCTGGGGAACAACTGGTACACTTTGGCGAGACTATCGTCGATCTCTTTCCTGTTCTTACAGAGATAAGCTCCGGCAATGAGATTGTCCTTCACAGACATCTCGACAAAAGGCCTGCCCATCTGCGGGCAGAGCAGCAGGCCTCTCTTAGCTATGTGAAATGCCGCCAGCCTGTCGATCCTTTCGCCTTCGAACTCAACCGTTCCCTGGAAGGTTATGTCCTCCATTCTGGTCCCCTTCAAAACCTCTCTGTCCCAGTTTACCAGACCGGCTATAGCGCGGAGCAGAGTGGTCTTGCCTGCGCCATTGGGACCGACCAACCCGACGAGTTCCCCCTTGTCTATTCTCAGGCTGGCTCCGTCGAGAACGGTCGCCGTATCGTAGCGAACGATCACATCCTTTACCTCAAGCAACCGGCACCTCCCTGCCCGTATAGGCCTCAATGACTGCCGGGTTCTTTACAACTTCCTCAGGTGTACCGGAGGCGATGATCTTGCCGTAATTCAGGACAATCACACGGTCGACGATCTTCATCAACTCGCTCAGCTTATGCTCGATTATGAGCATGGCCGGCCCTTCGCTGTGAAGCCTGCCGAAGCGGCCTCCTTTGTGTAACCTCTTCATGGATTTGGCGACAAGCTCGGTCTCCGCAGGATTCAGGCCTCCAAAGGGCTCGTCGAGGATCAGCAGCTCCGGCTCGGTGGCTATGGCCTTGGCCACCTCCAGCCGCTTCAGATCTCCATGGGACAGAGTAGAGGCCGGCTCAAGACCCCTGTCCGCAATGCCCACGAACTCAAGGGCATCCCGTGCCTTCACCGGAGTGATCTTGACCCACTCTCCTCTCCTTGTTATTCTCGGACAGAGACAGCCGATCATGACATTGGCGATGATCGGCAAGCGGCGAAATGGCTTAACCACCTGGAAGGTACCCACCAGCCCTGCCTGCACCACCTTCCAGGAACGCCACTTAGTTATGTCCTGGCCCTTAAATCTGATCGTTCCCGAGGTGGGGCTGAATATGCCCATTATGCAGCGTACGAGAGTGGTCTTCCCTGAACCATTTGGGCCGATAAGGCCGACGATTTCATCCCGCTCTATGCTGAAGCTGACGTTGTCGACTGCTGTAAGGCCGCCAAAACGCTTTGTCAGATTCTCCACTTCGAAGAATGAGGCCATTTTCTAGTCACTCCTCTCGCAGTTCGCGGCGCGATACCTTGCCGATATCGGTTTTGGGCACCTCGCCCCTGAACTCAACTATCTTGGGAACCTTATAATGAGCCAGTCTCTCTGCGCAGTACTTCTGTATCTCCTCCTCCGACACCCTGCCCCTTGCCTCCGATTCGAGTACAATGATGGCCTTGACCTTTTCGCCAACTGAGGAATCGGGCACGCCGACGACGCCTGCCTCCTTCACCTGTGGGTGGGCGGCAATCACCTCTTCCACCTCCCTGGCGAACACCTGCAGGCCCTTGTACTTGATCATGTCGCGCTTCCTGTCGTAGAAGTAGAAATAGCCCTCTTCATCCATACTCGCCAGGTCACCGGTGCGTAGCCACGTCTCGCCATCGATATCCACCCACATCTCCTGTGTAGCTTCCGGCTTGTTCCAGTATCCCTTAATCACATTCGGTCCTTTGAACAGCAACTCCCCCACCTCGCCGACAGGAAGAAACTGGGTGCTCTCAGGGTCAACGATGGCCCCCACGGTGTTGGGCAATGGCACTCCAAAGGAACCTGGCTTGATCCTGTTAAGGGGGGTCACCATTCCCGGTGCCGATGTCTCCGTCATACCCCAACCCTCATGAATCTTAGCTCCGGTTCTCTTCTCCCACCCTTTGGAGGTGTCCTCGAGAAGGGCGTCGGCTGCGGAGATAAGGAACTTCATCCGTTTCCAGTTTACCCTGCTCGTTCGCTCATAATCCCTGAGGAACTCATATAGAGAAGGCACACTGAAGAAGAGGGTTGCCTTATGGTTCTCTATGGCGTCCAGAATGTCGTCGGGGTTGGGAGTGGTCAGCAAAACCTGTGTGTAGCCCTCTGCCAGACCGCCCATCATCAGCACCGACTGGCCGTAGATATGGTAGAAGGGCAGGTATGCTATCACCACCTCTTTGCCCGGCTGGACTATGTCGCCGAACCAGCGATTGGTCAGCTCTCGAGCGGCGGCGAAGTTGTAGTGGTTAATCATGGCTCCTTTGGGTTGGCCGGTGGTACCTCCGGTGTAGGGAAGAGTCACCAGGTCCTCCCTGATGTTGAAATCGACCTTGGGCGGGTCAGGATTGTACTTCTTGATCAGGTCCTGGAATCGATATACGCCTTCCCTCTCAAACAGCTCGACCGGAGGGGCAGCCATCTGCTGGTACACCGCCCGCAGCACGCTACTGCCCAGGAACTTCTTCAGACTGGGAAGATATTCACCTATACCGGTGAGGATGACAGCATCCAGCTTTGCGCCACTCCTCTCCACGTTATCGTAAAGTATGTCGAGGCAGACGATGGCCCTCGCCTTGCTGTCCTCAAGCTGATACTTGATCTCGGGGCTGACATAGACCGGGCTTATGGCCGTCACGGTAGCGCCCGCCTTGAGGGCCCCCATGTATGCAATGATGAACTGAGGCGAGTTCAGCAGCAACAGAGCAACTGTGTCGCCCTTCCTTATTCCCAGATCATACAGCGCGGTGGCGAATCTATCAACGTGATCTCTGAGCTCACGGAAGCTCATCTTCCTGCCGTAGAATATGAGCGCTGTCTTGTCCTTCCATCTCTCGGTAGCCTCGTCGAAGCTCTCCACTACCGATTTCTCCTCAATTTCAATGTCCGCCGGTACACCCTCCATATACCACTTGAGCCACGGTCTGGATTCATAGATGGCCTTATTGGGATCCTGAGTCATTGCGTCTTCCTCCTGCCTATATTGAGGCTATTAAGTATCTGTTGTCCGGTCAACTCCGGCAGTTTGTGAGCGTCCCGCCTTGAAAACCCAATCTTAACACAGCGCACCTGCCGCCTCAACCGCCACAGCTTAGTGAAGAGAGGCACTGCAGGCACGACACTCACTGCGCAAAGCGATGTTGGTCACCTTGCAACGTGGACACTCTCGCTCGATCTTGCTTCGTATTCGCACGGCTACCCCCTCCGGCATGAAGAGCAGCACAACAATCACTATCGCGGCAAGAATAGCCATCCGGTAGTGCGGCATATCGCGCAGAAATATAAACACCAGAGGATACAGGGTATAGACGCCGACCACTGCCCCGTATATGCTCACCACGCCGCCGAATACCACCCATATAATCGCCTGGAATGACAGCCCGAGTCCCAGGGCGGCGGGAGTAACCAGTCTCATGACATGGACATATAGGCCACCTGCCACTCCGGCAAAGAGGCCGCCTACGGCGAAGGCCAGCACCTTATATCTGATGGTGTTGATGCCTGCAGCCCGGGCCGCGATCTCATCCTCACGAATGGCATGAAAGAGGAGACCGGTTCTTACAGACTTGCTGCCGGCGTCGGTCAGCTTCCACATTATCAGCACGGACACCACCATGACTATCAAGGTAACGTAATACTCCTGTGTCGCTGTGCCGGCAAGGCGGGTGATTCCGGAGATGCCGTGGTCGCCGCCGGTGTAAGCGCGCAGGGCACGAATTACCCCCTGCAGCATGATCGGCAGCGAAAGCGTGTACAGTGCCAGGTAAGGCCCTCGCAGCCTCAGACCGGGAAGGCAGGTAACCACCCCGATCAGCGCTGCCACGACGGCTCCCACAGGTATCGTTGCCTGCGGCGGCAAGCCGCCGAAATACGTCGTCCCTCCGATGTCGAGACCCTTGTTCAAGAACGCCACAATATAGCCGCTAATTCCGAAGGTCAGTGCATGCCCGAAGTTGATCTGTCCGGTATACCCGGCCAGGAGGTCCCAGCTAACGGCAAAGATGACAAATACGTTGGCCAGCGTGAAGACCAGTATATAGTAGGAGCGAAAGCCCATCAGCGGCAGGATGAGCAACACCACCAGGAATACGACGGCCATCACGCGCCCCGGCACCGGCAACACGCCCCACCGGAAGTCCTGCATCAGTCGTCGCAACACTTTACAGTCTCTCCTCTTCGAATACTACTCCGAACAATCCTCCCGGCCTTACCACCAGCATCACCGCCATGACCAGCAGTGCAAACACCGTACTCAGATAGGCATAGGCCGGCATCAGGACGGAAACGAGGCTCTCCACCAGGGCTATGATAAATGCCCCGATTATGCTCCCCTTCAGGCTCCCCAACCCACCCAGCACGATGATCACCAGGACCATTGTCATGGGGCGCAGCCACATGAACGGAGTCAGTGTCCACAACGGACCCATGAAGACGCCTGCCGCCGCCGCCAGTGCTGTGCCTATGCCCATGGTGAGTAGCAGCGTCCTGGGGGTGCTGATACCCATCAGGTTGGCGGTCTCTGCATCGTCGGCGGTTGCCCTGATGGCAATGCCCAGCTTTGT
>PWZA01000132.1 GCA_003567655.1 Dehalococcoidia bacterium | reverse complement strand
GCTGCGCTCGCAATGACACCCCCTTCTTGTCTTTGCGAGGCTGACCATGTCAGCTGAAGCAATCTCTTGGGTGGGGAACCGGATTGCCGCGCTGCGCTCGCAATGACACCCCCTTCTTGTCTTTGCGAGCAGTCCCGACCTGTCGGGACGACGAAGCAATCCCGTGATATACTGCCGGCCATGTCCAATCAATACTATGTGTACATAATGACCAGCAACAGGAACACCGTGCTTTACACGGGAGTGACCGGGGATCTCATCAAGAGGGTCTACGAACACAAGGAGAAGCTTGTCGAGGGGTTTACAAAGAAGTACAACGTCGTCAAGCTCGTGTACTATGAGGTCTGTCAGGACGTGGAAGGTGCCATTCTAAGAGAGAAGCAGATAAAGGCCGGGTCGAGACAGAGGAAGATCGAACTGATCAACGGTATGAACAGAGAATGGCGCGACCTGTATGATGAACTCTGAGATTGCCGCGCTACGCTCGCAATGACACCCCCTTCTTGTGTTTGCGAGGCTGACCATGTCAGCTGAAGCAATCTCTTGGGCGGGGAACCGGATTGCCGCGCTGCGCTCGCAATGACACCCCCTTCTTGTCTTTGCGAGGCTGACCATGTCAGCTGAAGCAATCTCTTGGGCGGGGAACCGGATTGCCGCGCTGCGCTCGCAATGACACAGAGGGTGCGCAATGACAGGTGAATGGCAGGTGAATGACAGGGCGATGATCGGGCGCGGGCGACGCCGGCCTTATGTGCCGCCGTTGACGCCCACCTTGCCAATGAGCTTCTCCACTTCCTTGCGGTCGTTGCAGTAGTCGAGTACGCTCTCGCCGCTGATAGTGCCCTTGAGGTATAGCGCGACCAGGGCTTCGTCGAGAGAGATCATCCCTATCTCCCGGTGGGTGCGTATGACGTTGGGCAACTGGTAGATCTTCCCCTCGCGGATTAATGCCCGTACCGGAGGATTGGCGAGCATGATCTCGATGGCGGCTATCCTTCCCGAGCCGTCTGCGCGGGGCACAAGCACCTGGCAGAGCACACCGACCAGCAGAGAGGCGAGCCTTGTCTGGGCCAGGTGCCGCTGATGGGGCGGGAACAGGTCGATGATCCTCTCCATGGCCTGTGTGGCACTGGGAGCGTGACCTGTGGTCATTATGAAGTGGCCGGTCTCGGCCAGCGTCAGAACGGCGTCGGCGGTATCAGGGTCGCGCATCTCGCCCAGCAGGATGGCGTCCGGGTCCTGCCTCAGAATGTGCTTAAGGGCATTGGCAAAGGAAAGGGTATCGGTGCCCAGCTGGCGCTGGGTGATAGCACACTTGATGCTGGGGTAGACATATTCGATGGGGTCTTCCACGGTGACCACATGGCGGGTCTCGTTGTTGTTCAGGTAGTTAATCATGGCGGCCAGGGTCGTGCTCTTTCCGCTCCCTGTAGGCCCGGTGACCAGCAGCAGTCCCCTCGGCCTGACCGCCAGCTGTTTGCATATCTCGGGGAGCCCCAGTTCATCGATGGTCGGTATTCTCGGGGGCAGCAAACGCACTGCCAGGCTGATGGAGCCGCGTTGCTGCGCGGCGTTACAGCGCAGGCGGCCGACATCGGGCATGGTATAACCGAAGTCGAGCTCCAGGTGACGGTGGAAGTGCTCCCTCTCCTCAGGGGTGGTTATCTGCAGAAAGGCCTCGTTGACATCCTCGGCCGTAAGCGGAGTAACGCCGTTGGCCGGTTCCAGAGAGCCGTTGATGCGGTACGACGCCGGGCTGCCGACGACCATGTGCAGATCGCTGGCAAGCCTTGTCTTGGCCTCTTTAAGCAACTTGAAAACGTCCATTTCCTTCCCCTCCTACTTGCTCAGGTCTAACTCAAAGTCGTACTGACGGTTGTCACGGTCGAAAGAGTGAATGCGAATTGCTGAGAATCTCCCGCTGTTCCTCAGTTCCCGGGCATAGTCATAGATGTAAGTACAGTCTGTGGCTCTACCCTCAACGATTACCCTGTCAACCCTGTGAACAACTTCGGTCAAGCTCAATGGAGTGATGGCATGCGCCAATCTGTGGATTTCGCGCAGGTCAATGGCGATCTCGGCTCGCCTCATCTCCATGGCACTGATCCTGCTATCGAGGGCCCTGGCGGTGTCGTCCATCGGTCCGATTTCTCCCCTCAGAGAGGCTATGTCCCTCTGGTACTGAACGACGTGCCCCTCCTCGGTCTCAACCCGGGGGCGCAAGTCATCGATCTGGGCCCTGGTATGCAGGACGAGAACGGCCCCGAACACGACGGCGGCAATGCCGATGACTATACCGACGGGGATGACGACCCTGGCGACTGAGAAATGCTTGGGCAGGTAGGTCTCGGGCAGGGCGTTGAAGTTGATGACGGAGAACTCGGCGCCCTCCTTGTCCGTCAGCAGCTCCTTGAGGGCGAGACCGATATTGACCATAAACTGGTCGGGATCGAAGCCCTCGGGAACTTCTGCGATAGGGGGCGGCAGCGCCGCCACGGAATTGCCCTGTTCGGCAACCAGCGATTCCCAGGTGTCCGGCGCCTCCGCCAGGTCACCACAGACGAACACGGGCACGGTGGAGTCGAGAGGGTTCTCCATGTGGCTCGAGTTATAGAACGTGAAGGTCCTGGTGAACTCCTCGGCTATGAGGGGCAGCTTTTCCTCCAAAGATTCGGTCTCGCCGGGCAGTGACAACCTGCGGATGACCTGCGGAAGCCTGTCTGCTATGACCATTACCTCGAGGTGATCCAGCCGTGCGTTTATGATTATAGAGCGCGGCAGATCGGGTATACGGCATAGAGCCAGGGGCGCCAGGTCCATGACGTAAGGCTTTATACCTGCCTTGCGCAGGGTCCTGATCATGGCATCGACCGAGTTGCGGGGGTATGTGGCCAGGAAGACACGTCTCTCCCCTTTCATGGAGGGGACACTCTGGTAGGAGACGTAGACCTCATCTAAGGGCGTCGGTATCGTCCGTTTGGCCTCGCGCCTCACGGCCTCGGGTAGCACAGCGTCGGGCACATCGGGCAGGGTGATGATCCGGTACAGAGAATCGTGCCCGCTGAGCGCGGTGATGACCCTGTCCGTGGAGACCTTCTCCTGCCGGAACAACTGCCTGACCAGCTCCGCCACCCCGTCCTCGTCCACGATCAGCCCCTGGCTGACCAGCCCCGGCTCGAGCGATGTACTGGCCCATTTGTCTATCTGCCTGCCCTTCATCACGAGCAGGTTGATGCTGTTGTCCCTGATAAACAATGTCGTAGCTTTCTTCGCCATTTCTTCCTATCACTTGTAGCCGTAGATATCCAGCGCTATGGTTACTTCCGACTCACGGTAGTCAAGCTTGACCTCCCTTAGTTGGGCACTCCACGGATCCTGAAAATCCGTGCCCGTTCTCAATGCGTCCAGAAAGTCAAGTATATTGCTCACGGTACCGGATACAACTATATCGAATGAGGCAACTATATAAGATATGTCGCCCACCGGCCTGTCGGTCGGCCTCCGTGTGTCGAAGTCGACTATCCTTAGACCGTGCTCTACCGCAGTCCTGCACAAGTCCTCACCGTATTCAACGCTTTCTATGGCCTGAGGGAACTTGGCCCGGCTCCTGTCCAGTGATGATGTAGCCTGCGCTAGTTGGCTCTCCAGGTCTGTCTTCTCCGCTCGTAGCCGGGGAAGATCCGTCTGAGCCCTGTCCAGTCTGTCGGTGAGTTGTCTGTGCTCTGCACTTGTCTGAGAATAGAGCGAGACCATGAAGCCGAGCGCTATGGCCAGAACCACAATTCCTATGATGACCCACGCTTTCTTACCTAATCTCACCGGCTGATTCGCCTTTCCTATTCCTGAGTCTGGATATCCCCGCGGGGCACCGCAATGGTGACTGACGCTACAACCAGCCTCTGCGGGTTTGTTCTTATCCAGCAAGTTACCAGTATAGGGATGACTATATTTAACGTCAATCACCCATCTGTAATGGCAGGTAAGTACCGGCAGCCGGTATTCGTGGACACCTCATCGCTCTGGCTCTCTTCCTCCGGGGTAGAGGGGACGGGGTATGCCGCCGTCGTCCCTTCACTACGCACCTGTCATTGCGAGGCCTCCCGACCGTGTCGGGACAATCAGGACGAGGCGGTCTGTTGTTTGTGGCCAGAAGATTGCTTCGTCGTCCCGATTGCATCGGGACTCCTCGCAAAGACAGGGTATGTAGGCTCCTCGCACTTGCAAATAGGCGGTGTCATTGCGAGCGCAGCGCGGCAATCTCAGAGGGGTGGGGACTAGCGTAGCATCAGTGCGTCACTGCCAGTCCTCCCGATCGTATCGGGACAATCGGGATGTCATGAGGGCCGATGTTGAGACGATGTGCCAGGCGTAATGGTGAGTACTGTGCAGCAGCCCTGAGGCCCGGGATACCTCTACAGGCGCTGTCTGAACTCCTCGATACTAAGCCCGGCATCCCTTACGATTCCGGCCATCGTGAAGGCGTTTATGGGATTGGCTCGCGGAATAGTGATCACCCGCTTGCCGTCGGTCATTGTGATATGCTTACCCTGACGTGCGATCCAGAACCCCAGGCTCTCAAAGACCTTGACCGCTTGCTGGTGATTTACACCCGGTATTCGAGGCATGCTCTAGCCTACTTCGACGTAGCGGGACTCATTGTCTCGGGTCAACTCCTCAACCGTTTCCAGGTAGGCCTGAATAGCATCTCTTATGTTGTCGAGTGCCTCCTCCTCAGTTTCTCCCTGTGACCAGCAGCCGGCCAACCCGGGACACCAAACAGCGTACCCCTCGTCGGTCTTTTCAAGGTTGACTTTGTATCTCATAGCACACCTCGCAGCCCGCTCTGGCTGCATGGATATTCTACATAAAAAAATGGACTCTGTCTTCCCTGGCAGGTCCGACGACTCGCAGATGTGCCGGGGCTCTTTCCCCCTCACTCTAACTCTCTCCCTCCGGGGGAAGAGGACATGGTGCGACGCTTTCAGCCTTTCACTATGTACCTGTGATCGCGAGTCCTCTTGATCGTATCGGGACAACCAGGACGAGGCGGTCTGTTGTTTGTGGCCTAAAGATTGCTTCGTCGTCCCGATTGCATCGGGACTCCTCGCAAAGACAGGGTATGTAGGCTCCTCGCACTTACAAATAAGGCGGTGTCATTGCGAGCGCAGCGCGGCAATCTCAGAGGGGTGGGGACTAGCGTAGCATCAGTGCATCACTGCCAGTCCTTCCGATCGTATCGGAACACTCTGATCCAGGCAATCTCTGATTAGAAGTCTGGAAACTGCTCTGTCTCGTGAGGTCGGCTTCTGAACGACAGGTTACCGTAGAGCAGTCTCAAGGGTCCTGTCTGGGATTGAAATAGAAGTGTTTTCGCCAAGCACGGGATGGCGTCTCCGGAGAGTAACACGGCGCAAATCTGAGCTATTCTACACAATTGGCGGCAAGACTATCAGATTGGTCGTTTTGACCCTTCCTGCTGTCCATTCCGGATAACAGGCAGGCTGACTGGAGAGAGACAGACCAGGCGGATTCCGATGCCTTGCCAGTTCTGGTGAATGGTTATACCTCGCGGTATACTGGCTCGCTCAGCATCCTGGAGGTGATGCAATCATCTTCTTATGAAGCCGGGCCTGCAGCAGTCATTTCCCAGGTCTCGATTGTTATCTGCTTTGCACGGACCCTGTTGACCACCTCAAGGTCATAGACAGCATTAACATTAGCCGCTATGCTTATGTTCACCGCTCTGCCGATTATGGCACCGTTTACTGCACCAGATCCGGACACATCGATAAGGCCGACGGGAGCGTACAGAACCATGTAGGCGTCTGCGCTCCCTTCAAAACTGATCGAGTAATCTGAACCTATGTCCTCATGATCAACGGTCGATATGACAACGGGCATCTCCTCTGTATCCAGGGCAGCGCCTCCCACCATCGTTATCATACCTTCAGCCACGAGCGGGGCCCTGCCCGTGACTTCGGTCTTGCCATCGGTTTTGATATCGCCTTCAACCCATACAGGGCCCGTAAGCGTTAGAAGAGCGTCTGAAGTAACATGCAGATCGCCATTGATATACGCCGGGCCTATACTCCGCGAAACGTCTATCACCAGCGTGTTGTCAGGATCCTCAGAGACGTCGATAAACTCGCCGCTCATTGCTTCCTTCCAGTATACTGATAGATCGGGCAACCCGAACTCTATCGGGGGGTGGTAGTCATCGTTCACCGGGCCCGGGGTGACTCTGCTTGCGTCTGAAATGTCGCCTGATGCAGTAGCAGAACCCTTTACCTGGCTGTTACCCCCAATGCTAATGTTCCCATCAGCGTAGATATGCATGGCGTTCGGGTCAGGAGATGAGTCGAGTACTGAAGTACCTGTAATAGTTATGTCACCATCAAGAGCAATAACACCGAAGTTGAGGATTTCCTTCCAGTGGCTACCCCAGAAGACACGGGATTCTACTATAGTGGTAGAGCCGTCGGCATCTGTAGCTGTCGAAATAACTCTATAGTTGTCGTTGCCCAGATATTCTATCGAGAGGGTAACGTCTCGTCCATCAACCCATAGCTCGTATTCGTAAGGCTCTTCCCATGGCGAGTCAGCACAGGTAGGATCGGGCCAGTCAGCTATGTCATCAGGATTCTGTATCTTCCAGATGGCATCTTCAACACCGGCATCGGCGGCATAGAGCTCGCCCATCCTCTTCTCGTGGACTCCTCCTGCTATAATGCCCGTGCCCATGTGGCGAATCACGGGAGTGATAATGAGCCCTCCGATGAGAAGCAGAACCAGTGTCAGAGCCAGCGCCGCCCCCTTTTCCTCTCTGATCAACCGTCTCATTCCGGTCTTCATGACGTCACCTCCCTACAATTATTAAGTATAAGGGATTCCCTCTCAAGGTCAATGCCTCTTATGTAATAGGTCATTCGTACTGTGGCACGAAATCGGACAGTTCCTCGCTCTGTCTGTGCATTCGATGTTTCTCGTGCGTGGTGAGATATCGACTACTGGCAGTTAGTGGCCAGGGCCCTCGGTATGGTCTGCTGTGGACTGATAGGCGCATGGTGCAAGGTCGGGAGCCCGATCTCGGTTAAGAACCAGGTCTGGGGATTAGTTCATAGACTCGTTGCTCGGTCTGCCCGCCCACTGTGGCAACCACCGTAAACGTTAGCTTACCGCGATAGTATGGCATTGGTTCTATCTGAACCGAATCGAGGAACTGGGCAACGATGCCTGTGTCGGTAACCACTTCATCGACCGAGCGAGTTCGGCGGAGTTCATTATCTGCTGTGACGGTGTAGATAACTTTGTACTCGACATCATCCCACTCCCAGCTAAGGGTGAGGGGAAACCCGGAAGTTTCAGTTTCGTCTGGTACCACATGCTGAGCCTGCAGAGCATCTCGACTTACCCAGTAACCGGCGCTCTGCACCTGCCTGACGGCGGTCATGTGTGCAGAGGTGCGGGTGCTGGCGGTGAACACGTGAGCAAAGGTCATGGTAAGGGCCCCGGCCACCAGACCGAAGAGGGCGATGGCTATCATAAGCTCGACAAGGGTAATCCCCCGCTGATTATTGTGTATTAGGCGCAATCTCTCAGTCTTCATCGGTCCCCCCTGTAGCCTGTGAGTGAGACCACTTCTTTGCCTCCGTGGCTGACCTTAACTACCATCTCCTGGAGACCGTCTTCCAGGGGTGCAAAGCTGACCTGAACGGTGTATCCCTCATAGCCCGTAGGATCCTCATTCTCGTAATCCACAGGGTTAGACTGATAGCTTTGCTTAAGATACTCCATTTCGCTGCTGGCCAGGCTTTCCGCAGTGGTCCGCACATCTGCAAAGTGGAGGTGCGCAATCGCGTTGGAGAGTCCTCCCAGGAAGGCGACAACGATTATGCTCATGAGGGCCATGGCTATCACGAGCTCGACCAGTGTCAGGCCGCTGGAGCGGCCCCGGAGAGCCCTTCTCACTCTGCCGCGCAGTCTCAAATACTTCATCGATAACCCCAATCACCTACAGTGAACCGTAGATAGAGTACATGGCCGAGACCATGCCCATGATTATGAAGCCGATCAGCCCGCCCATCACTATGGTGAGCATGGGCTGGATGAGCGCTATAGCAGCGCTAGTCTTGTCACCGGCCTCGACCTCATAGCTATCCGCTACGGTGGTCAGGGAGTTGTCCAGGCTTCCGGTCTCCTCACCGACCTTGACCATCTGCGTCATCAGGGGCAGAAAGAGACTCCTCTTGGCCATGGGCCGGGACAGTCCCTCACCCCGTATTAGCTCCTGCTGGACCTCGGTCAGGTTCTCGGTGACGCTCTTGTTGGTGCTGCCGTGAATGGTCATGGCTACAACCTCGGGCAGAGGCAGACCGACCCTCAAAAGCAATGCCATGGTACGGCAGCAGCGGGACAACTCGCTGAGGTGGACAATGGGCCCGATGACGGGAAAACGAAGAATCGCCCTGTCCCAGCGGTGTTTACCGGCAGGCGTCCTTATATAGGCGAAGGCAATGCCGACGGCGACGACAAACAAGAGCATGGCATAGACTCCGTACGCCTTGGCGAAATCAGCGACGCCGATGAGGATGCGCGTGGGCAGCGGCAGTTCAACCGCGAACTGGCTGTAGAGATCGGTAAAGGTAGGCAGTACGAAGGTGACCATGATCCCGACCACGACCACGGCCACGATGACGACGATAACGGGATAGGTCAATGCCCCCTTGATCTTCTTCTCGATGGTGACCGCCTTTTCGATGTGGTCGGCCATCTGCCTGAGCACCACCTCCAGGTTACCGCCCTGCTCGCCGGCGGCTATCGTGCGATGGTACATGTCATTGAATGCGAGTGGATGCTTGCTGAGCGCTGCCGATAGCGAGGTGCCGCCGCGTATATCTGAGGCCACATCAGCGACTATGCGCTTCAGGGTTTGATTGTATATCTGGTCCTGCAGGAGGTCCAGGGACGTGACTATATCTGTGCCTGACTCCAGGAGCAGCGCCAGCTGGCGGGAAAACATGACTATCTCCGCTGATTTGATGCGGTTGAACCTCGCCATCAGTTTCTCCTTGTCGATCAAGGGAACGACCGACTTAAGGCTCACGACGCGGTAGCCGCCGTAGTTCAGAAGCTCGGCGGCGGCTTCTTCGTCATTGGCGGAGACCTTTCCCCTTACCAGCTTCTTGTCTTCCGTATAAGCCGTATATGCAAAATCCATATGATGCCTCCTGTCTACTATCCTCCTGTGTATGCATTGCGCAATACCTCGGAGGGGGTGGTAATGCCGTCCTTTACCTTGTGCATGCCATCGCTCATCATAGAGACCATGCCCTCTTTGAGCGCCTGCGCCCGTATAGCGGTACTGCTGGCGCGGTTGCAGATCATGGTGCCTATCTCGTCGCTCATGGTCAGAATCTCGAACAGTCCCGTCCTCCCGCGGTAACCGGAATAGGCACACGACTTACAGCCGGTGCCGTAGTGGAATTTCGTCTTCTTCTCACCCATCTCTTTTTCGTAGGCCATCTGCTCGATCGCCGGGGCCTCAATGAGATGACTGCAATCGGGGCAGACACGGCGCGCCATCCGCTGAGCTATTACACCGATGACGGCCGAAGCTATGAGGAAGGGCTCGACCTTCAGGTCGTGTAACCGGGAGAGCACACCTCCAACATCGTTGGCATGGATGGAGGACATCAGGAGATGACCGGTCAGTGATGCCTGAACGGCTATGTTGGCCGTCTCCGAATCACGTATCTCACCGACCAGCACCACATCCGGGTCCAGGCGTAGTATGGACCTCAAACCGCTGGCGAAGGTGATCCCTGCCTGGTTGTTGACCTGTATCTGGTTGATGGACTTGAAGCGGTACTCGGCAGGGTCCTCGATTGTGATCACGTTATTGGACAACGTGTCGAAGGAGTTGATAGCTGCATAGAGGGTAGTAGTCTTCCCCGCTCCGGTAGGACCGCTGACCAGTAGCATGCCGTATGGAATCCGCAGCAGGCCCTCGATCTTGGCCAGGCCGTCGGGCCGCAGTCCCAACTCCGAGAGGCCCAGGGTGGCCAGCGACTTGTCCAGGATTCGCATGACTGCCGTCTCACCCTGTACGGTAGGAGCGGTGGCAACCCTGATATCAATGTCACGCCCGGTGGAGTCGGCCGAGAACTGGCCGTCCTGGGGACGGAAGTGGTCTGCGATGTTCATGCCGCCGAGTATCTTGATGCGTGAGATCAGGGCGCGGTGTACACTCAGGGGCAGCGACATCGTATCGTGCAGAGTGCCATCTATACGGTAGCGGACCCTGATCCTGTCCTCCTCCGGCTCGATATGGATATCGGAGGAACGGGACTTGACCGCCTCTTCAATAATAAGATTAAGGGCCTGCACCAACGGAGTGTCGGTGGCAGCCGTCAGCGCGATCTTCTCATCGGTAGCTTCCTCCGGGATGTTGATCCGCGAAAGGTGCTTCTCGATTTCGCCATAGCCCTTATAGTTAAGGTCGATGGCATCGCGGACGTCCTTGGCGCTGGCTGCCACAGGCCTGATCCTCATACGGCTATGGGCCGACAGTGCCTCGAGTGCGAAGATATCGCTCGGGTCTGCCATAGCTACTTCCAGCGTCTTGCCGGATATGGTCAGAGGTATGGCACTGTACCTCCTGGCCACCAACTCGGGGATCAGTTGCAGTGCCTCTGCCTCAGGCTGCTGCTTCGAGAGCCTGGCATGCGGCTTCTCCAGCTTGGTTGATTTCGCCTTCGACCTGGGAAGCGTCTCTGCGGGTTCCTTGACCGATTCTTCGGGTTCCCTGACCGGCTCCTCCGGTTCCTTCACCGCCTCCTCCGGTTCCTTCACCGCCTCTTCGGCTTCGTTCACAGGCCCTTCATCGGTCTTCGGTTCGAGTTCTATGACCCTTATTCTCTGGTGCTGGGCGAACTTCCTGGCCTCCGGGGTGATGTCCGGAGATACGACGATGACCTTGCCGTCGACGGCGGCGTCGTAAGCCTTGGTATCGAACAGTGTCACCTGTTCCAGGTTCACCTGGTCGCTCCCGTTCAGGAAGTCGAGGCCCAGCGTATGGCTGACCTGGCCGGTATTGGTGTGGGCCAGTACATCGAAGATATACTCAACGCCGGACTGGCCCTGGATCCTGGCCTGTTCCTGCACGCTGTAGCCAAGGTCGACCAGGGACTGTATCAACTCCTCCCTGGTCTCGAACCTGAGCTGTTCTTTGCGTTTGATCGGCCCCGAAGGCCTCGAGTTCAGCAGTTTCTCAACGAGCTCTCCATCGATGACCTTTATTCGTTGCTTGCGCGCCAGCAGCCTGGCCTCTTCGCTTATCTCAGGTGCCGCGATGAGGACCCTGTCGATGACTCCGCAATCGTAGCACTTGTTGGCGAAGTGGTAGATGGTCTCCACCTCGGCGTTCCTGTCACCTCCGGTCGTGATGCAGACGGCAAGCACATAGCTGTTGAAGCCATCGTCTATATAAGCCAGCATATCGAATATATGCGCGACATCCGACTTTCCGATGACTTCAGCGTCGTCGGTCACTTCATAGCCCTTTGCCTGAAGATACTCCCTTATGCGGGTCCTCAGTTCGGGGCTTACTTCTGTCTGCTGTGCCATACTGCCGGCTCCTGACGACTGAGGCAGAGTGTAGGTCTTCATCTTGCTCAGGTCGAGGCTGCTCACAGTGTCGTTTTTCACCCGGTCACCTACATATTATTATATTGTCTGAAGAGTGGATGCCCCTGAACACCGCGCCGACCCCGGCCGGTTGATCGCATGCATTATGCGCATCGCTCCCCGCCGGCAAGTGCCGTGAAAGTTCAACGACAGTCCATGTGTTCGAGACATGCCCCGACCGCACGCACCATGTGTCCTGCCTGTGGCGACATATCCCCGCGCGCGCCGGCGATGGTCGAGGCAACCGCCACCAGGAACCATGCGTGCAGGCCTGTGTGTTTGGCTCTTCGTCAAGTTATGCTCGACCTTGCACCTCCCGATTCCAGTAGTCACCAGGTTAACAATGCATGGCCACCCGGCGAACCGGGTTTCCACACCTATGCATTCTATAGTGCCGAGCTATAATACTGTCAATAGGCCGTCAGTACTGGAAGGTGGGGGTCGGGTGAGTGGTTGACGTGTCTGCAAACAGGGGGCAAGACGGGTACTTAGAAGCCGATAGTGGCTGGATCAAGACGGCAGAGCACCTGTGACTTCAGTGCCGCGATGATATCAACAGCCGGGGTGCACAGGTAGATATGATGTGCTACTATCTGACTCAGGAGGAGCGTCAGGAATTCTCTTCGGGCGTAATCCAGCCACTGCGGAGGGCAAGAGCAACAGCGTGGGCCCTGTCGTTGGCATTCAACTTGCGGAGGATGGCGCTGACATGGTTCTTAATCGTCTGTTCGCTGATCTCCAGCAGATAGGCGATCTCCTTGTTGGAGTTACCCTCGGCGACATAGGTCAGAATCTGTGACTCCCTGTTGGTGAGGGGCGCGGCCAACCCTTCCATCGTCCTCCGCATGCCACGAAACTGGTTCAGCACCTGCTTGGCGACCATGGGCCGGGTGACAACGGCCTCATTGATGGGGTACTCGCCGGCGCGTGCCCTCCTTATAGTATTGGCCAGCTCTTCCGTGCTGGTCTTCTTGTTCAGGCAGGCAACGGCCGCGGTCTTGATAACCTCAAACAACTCCATATCATCGGGAGCGGGACTGAGCACTATGACCTTGGTGTTCGGGTAATTCTGTGCAATCCTTCTGCCCAGGTCAATCCCGCTCAGACTTGCCAGGTCAGAGCCCAACAGCACGATATCGGGAAGAGTATCCTCAATCAGCGAAAAAGTATCCTCGGTGGGGTCGCATTCCATGACCTCCATATCTGCTTGTGAAGACAACGCATCGCGAACTCCGGCTCTGAAGAACGCCTGCTCATCGATGATCATTACCTTAATCTTATCCACTGGCTACCTCCGGGTTAAGAATCTGTTGCGGAATCATATCCTGGTCGTTAGTTGCTGAATCAGGGTTCATATTATATTACCCACTGTCTGCTGTCAAGCAGCGGTGCTTGAACAGATTTCCATGCAGGGCGCTACTGCCGGACTCTGACCGGAAACTGGCATCAGCAGGGGGCGGAATTGGCACAGGGTATTGACAAAAGTTATAGTTAGGGTAGTATAATTGTACCAGGCCAAAATCGGCAGCACGCAGAGCGGCAACATGAATCGGCGCAGATCCAATATCGAGATAATAGCTGAGATGCTCCGGGTGGGCGAGAACGGGGCCGGCAAGACGGAGATAATGTACAGCGCCAACATGAGCTATGCCCAGATCCAGAAGTACCTCGCCTTTCTTTTGAGTCACGGGTTCATCAGCAAGGTGCACGTTGGTAATCCGGCGGTCACATATCGGGTGACGGAAAAGGGAGGAGAGTTACTTAACCATATAGACGGCATAATGGAGATACTCGAGTTTCCGAACGGTAACGGAGCTTGAGTTCCGTATGCCTTGTAGCCATAACGGGGGTGCCCAGGATCGGATGCAGGTCACCCCTCGTTCTACAATATGAGTAAAGGAGTGCTATGATAGGAGAGTTACATGTCTGAAAAGAGAATGCTTATCGTAGATGCTGAACTGGTGAAGAGGATCGATGAGAACCGGGGTGATATGAGCCGGCCTGACTTCATCAACTTCCTGATCGAGAGTCAGTTGAAGGGTGAAGTCAAGAAGGAAGGCGCAGTAACCAGGGAGGAATTTCACCAGTTTCAGGAAGGAACCAAAGAGCTACTGCGCAGTTTCCTCGAGTTCTTCATCAGCTATGGACTCGAACTGGGCAAGCAGCCCGGGGATAACGAATTCGAGCAGCTATCGCGAAAATTGCAGGGCCTTGGAGGCTCTGTCAAGATCAAAGGCTCCTGAGTTCGCCTGTCCGCATTCTCTCCTCAATCGTTGCCTCACAGCTTCAAATAGAACTATCTTCTAGAACATAATCTCTTCCCAACCCTGTACCGGCTTGTCATACTGTCTCGTATATACAACTGCATCCTGCGCTGTCATCGCATGACCTGCGGCTCCTGGCGGTGACGCCCGATGAAGGAGGTAGAGTTATGACGAGGCCGATAGACCTGATGCGGGAGGGGAAGAAAGAGGAACTATGGAGGATGTGTTGCGGCTTCATGGACCTCAGGCTTGAGGAGTTTATGATCATCCAGAAGCGGCTGCTCCTTGAGCAGATCGAACTGCTGAAGGACTGCGAGTTGGGGAGAAGGGTGATGCGGGGTGCCATGCCCGAATCTGTGGAGGAGTTTCGCAGGCAGGTGCCTCTGACAAGCTACGAGGATTATCTGCCTGAACTCACCGACAGAAGCGAAGACTGGTTGCCGGCCAAACCTGCGATGTGGGTTCATACCGTGGGAAGAGCAGGTGAGTATAACTTCAAGTGGGTACCTCTGCCGCAGCGATTCCTCAATGAATTTGAACGCGTGGCCGGTGGCGTCGGACTGCTCGCCTCCTGCGACTCCCAGGGTGGCTTTCCGGCCAAGGAACATCTGAAGACCCTGGCCACCATGAGCTCCAGGTACTATGGTTCAGGGGTTGTGGGACATCTGATGCAGGAGGCGCTGGGGGTAGACTTCCTGCCTTCAAACTTCAGTATGGGCGGTATGACATTTCAGGAGAAGATGGAGGCAGGGTTCGGGGAGGCCTTGACTCAGGGGCTCGATGCTCTCGGTGGTTTGCCATCTATCCTGGTCTATATCGGCGAGATGTTCAGGCAGGGGCACATTAAGGTAGACAGGAGCTACCTGCTCTCTCATCCTAAGGCACTGGCCCGCATAAGCAGGGCGCTCGTCAGGAGCAAGATGGCACGCCGCTCGATGCTACCCAGAGATCTGTGGTCGGTCAAGGTGATCGTGGGTGGAGGGGTAGATAGTGCACTGTTCCGGGATAAGGTGGAGGAACTGTGGGGAAGGACGCCTCTAGAGGTATACGGCGGAACAGAGGGCGGATTGTATGCCACGCAGACATGGGACTATGAGGGCCTGACTTTCATACCTAATCTGAACTTCTTTGAGTTCATAACAGAGAGAGAGTGGTTTAAGTCCCAGCTGGATCCTGAGTACCAGCCCCGTACAGTATTGATGGATGAGCTGAGAGAAGGTGGCATATACGAGCCAGTGATCACTAACTTTCACGGCGGGATAATGACCCGGTACAGGCTGGGTGACATGGTGAGGATAAGCTCGCTGCGAAACAGTAAACTGAACATCGATATTCCACAGATGGTATTCCACAAGCGGGTTGATGACCTGGTGGATGTGGCAAGCCTGGGGCGGCTTACACAGCGAACCATCTGGGAGGCCATTGAGAACACAGGCATACCATATGTGGATTGGGTGGCCCGCAAAGAGATCGTGGACAATAAGCCTGTACTACATGTCTACCTTGAGTTGAGAGGAGACTACATTGCAAGCGAGGAGAGCGTGGCCGCTGCGACGCGTGAGCAATTTCGGAAGCTCGATAAGCGGTATCGCTGTAACTTCTACAACCTGATGGGAGATATGGAGGGTGTGCTTGACCTGAGGCCTGTGGAGGTCAGTCTACTTCCGCAGGGAGCTTTTGCCAGCTATGCCGCTCAGCATCGTGCTGACAGGTTTGAGACAGGTCAGACATACCGATCGCATATCAACCCTACGGATGAAGCACTTGCCCTGCTCAGAGCGCCAAGTGTGGCGGTGGAGGCCACTCCGATGGTTGACGGCGAACGAGTGAGTGCTCAATAGCTTCTGCGCGTCGCGCATATGCCTATCGCTACCTCACGAAAACGAGAGAGGCGAGGTGCAGACCTCGCCTCTCTCGCATCTACAGAACTCATGTAGTACATGTTGCAGGCGATTACAGTCACATATGGGCAGGACAATTCAGATTGGTGATTATGTGTCATAGTCGATTGCTATGCATGTAGGTAAGACCGACCAGTACTTCCGGGGGATTACCAAAGTCCTTCTTGACAGTTTCCACATTTGAGTTGATAATAGGTTCGGGCTACAGGAGTAGAATATGAGTGCTGATGCACTGGTTCCTCTGATCGCGGCGGTCGCGTACGTGCCATTGTTTGTGATCCTGCTGTCCAGCCGGCCATGGCAGCAAAGGCACAGGCTCTTCTTTGTGTTCCTGATCTCGGCGCTCCTCTGGAGCCTGAGTACTTTTCTTAGCAGGGAGGGCCTGCTCGGTTTGGACAGGGTACTGGAGATCAGGATCGTACTCTGCATCTTCATCTGGATGCTTGTCCAGTTCCATCTCTTCGTTTCCTCCTTCTACCGCCAGAAGGGCGTCAGGGTGCCTTACTCCTATCTGTTCGTCATAGCCGCGATCATCCTCGCGGTGCGGGAGGCGATTCCAGAGAAGGTTGATCCGCTTGTCTACGGTCCATGGATTACTGTATTAGCCCTGGCCTTCCTTTCTACCGTAGGTGCAAGAGATATTCGGGCACTGGTCAGGAAACGGAGCCTGTCGGCGGACCCGGCAGAGCGCAATCAGGTCGTGTACCTGCTTGTGGCCATCTCCGCTCTGGCTGCTTTTCTTGTGGCGAACATCCTCCCTGGAGCAGCAGAATACCCTGTGGCTCACGCAGGCAACCTCATCGTGGCCTGCACACTAACGTATGCTGTGGTGGCATACAGGCTTCTCGACGTAAGAGTGATCTTCCGTCAGGCGTTCATCAACCTTGTGCTTTACGGTACAGGCATCGGCGCAGTAGTACTGGTATCCCGGCTGATCTATGATCTCAGGGGCATCGATATTCGATCCGAGGCAGAGGCGTTGCGCTTTGTGATAGCAGCCATAGGCCTGGGAATCCCGTTTATCCTCGCGGCAGTACATACGGTGGGTGCCCGCCTGCGTACCAGGATGGAGGAGGCCTTCATCGGGGAGAAGTATGCCTACAGGCGACAGCTATACCAGTTTGTCTCCACTATCCACAGTGTCCCTACTATGAAACAGTTCGGAGACGATTTCACATCTCTCCTCGCTCAATCTGTTGACTGCCGCAGAGCCTGCCTGCTGCTACCCGAAGTTGCAGAGAAGGCTTTCGTTGCCAGTTTCGTATATCCTCCTATCGACGACAACCCCATGAAAGAGTTGAAGCTGAATAATGATAGTCCTATAACGATCTGGCTGCGGAGGGAGAAGGCGCTGCTGCCTGCCCGCACTCTGGCCATCTCGCCGGAATTCCAATCGATATGGCGTGACGAGGAAGAGAGTATACGCACTGCGGAGGCCAGCATATTCATCCCTCTGGTCAACCAGGATGAACTGGCAGCCATACTGGTGATCAGTGAGCGGCGGGACGGTAGGATGTACACAGTTGAGGACATCCACCTTCTTGAGTCTATAACTAACCAGATAGCAGCCAGCCTTGAAAAGGAGTATGTGCATGAACAGTTGCAGGAGCAGGAGAAGGAGATAACCCTGCTTAACAGGTTGACCTCAGTCGTGACATCGAGCATGAGCCTGGACTTGATATTCGAGGGTTTCGTTCAGGAGTTGAGAACCATGGTCAGTTTCGACTGGGCTACTATCGCCCTTGTCGATGGAGATGAAGCTCGGATTCTTGCTCTGTCCACCAATATCGGTTCACCATGGCAGAGCGATGAAAGACTGTCCCTGGAGGGAACGGGGACTGCGTGGGTGTGTCGCGAAAAACGATCTCTTTACGAGCCTGATCTCACAAAACACCATCGATTCACAACCGGGGATCACCATCTCAGGCACGGAGTTCGTTCCATCGTCTATCTACCTCTGATGATAAAGGAGCAGAGCATAGGCAGTCTGGTTGTTGCCAGCCGGCAGCCCGATGCCTTCAGTGCCAAGCAGATTAGACTTCTGGAGCAGGTGGCTCTGCAGATTGCTACTCCTATCGAGAACTCCCAGTTGTATGCTCGTGCCGAACAGAGGGCCCGTGTCGATGAGCTTACAGGCCTGTTTAACCGGCGTCACTTCGAGGAACGGCTGAAGGAGGAGCTAGGGCGACATGCTCGCCAGGGTGATGTCTTCTCCATAATCCTTATCGACCTGGATGGCTTCAAGACGTACAATGATATATACGGGCATCCGTCGGGGGATACGTTACTCGGTGAGATAGCAAAGATCATCACATACTCGGTCAGGAATGCCGATCTGGTGTTCCGATATGGAGGCGATGAGTTCATCGTGATACTGCCCGGCACGAACATGCACGACGGCAAGGTGGTTGCCGAGCGGGTTCGCGAGGCGATTGCCATAGAGATGCATAAGAGGGAGATCGCGGTAACATGCAGTATAGGCCTGGCCAGCTATCCCTCAGACGGGGTAATACCGGGAGAGCTTGTTACCGTAGTTGACACCGCACTCTATTTCGCCAAGGGGACGGGAGGCAATCGGGTGTATCTATCCTCCAAGATACTGTCCGAGCCGCTGGACAACGCCGGTGTCTATGCCAGGCGCAATGGTCTGAGCGCCATCTATGCTCTGGTATCAACGGTGGAGGCTAGAGACCCATATACTTACGGGCATTCCAGGAGAGTCAACACCTATGCCGTGGCTCTGGCCGAAGCGTTTGGGCTTACGCCCGACGAGGTGTCAAGGGTGAGCACGGCTGCTCTCCTTCATGATATAGGGAAGATCGGGGTGCCGGACAAGGTGCTCAACAAAAAGGGCAAACTCACCGATGACGATTGGGATGCCATCAAGTCTCACCCCAGACTGGGTGCCAACATAGTCAGCAATGTGCCGCACCTGGTGCCCTGTGTAAGCAGCATACTGTACCACCACGAGAGGTGGGATGGTGGAGGTTATCCCGAAGGACTGAAGGGCGAGGAGATCTCAATAGAGGCACGCATCCTGGCCATAGCCGATGCTTTTGAGGCCATGACATCCGCGCGTCCCTATCGACCTGCTCTGCCCCACGACAGGGTGATGGACGAGTTGCGGCGATGTGCGGGCTCACAGTTCGATCCGAAGCTGGTGCAGGTCTTCATCGGCATTGTAGAGGCCGGGCTTCCCCAGAAGGTCGAGACGGGACACAATCTGCCGCAATGACAGGTTAACCGCGGTGATCGCCTCTCCCGGGTTGGAGGTTTCAGCCCTCCGGCTAGCCCGGGCAGCCCCGACTATGTGCTACCCCACCGATACCGCCACGTAACGTTCATGGAGCTTCTACGAGGAGAACACGGCCTCGTTTTTGACCAGAACGCATATGTTACGAGAGAAGCGCTTAACGGGAGAATGATGCGATGCCTCCGGAAGCATACTGATGATCTCCCAGCCGGACTCCAGCAGGAGCTTTCTGATCTCTCTATATGAGAACAGGTGATAGTAGCGGTAGACCGTCTTCTGTCCCACTCTCCATGGCACCTGCTGCTCCCTGGACCTGAACCAGAATCGCGGCTGTCCATGGTTCCATACGGTCAGAAAGGCCTCTCCCCCTGGCTTCACCACGCGCCTGAGTTCACGGAATGCCTTCAATCTTGGCTCATCACCTCTAATATGGTGGTAGGTGGCAACGGATATAGCCCAGTCGAATGTCCGATCGGGAAAGGGGAGGGACAGGGCATCGGCAACCGTGAGGTTGACATAAAGCTGATGCTTGGCCGCGTATCTCACGCCTTGCGCCAGCATAGCGGGTGATCGGTCCACTCCCCAGAGCTGGAACCCCTGCCGAAAGGGCAGGAAGTCGGCTCCATGAGCGCAGCCGACGTTGATCAGCCTGCCGGTGTTCCACTTTGCCGCCACCTGCTCGAGCTCTGCCCGGAGCAGGGGCCAGTGCCTGACCCTATACCAACTCTCCGCGATCTGGTCGAATGCATCAAGGTTTGTCGTCATAGCTAGACTTTGTTAAACTCTATCATATCATGGCTGGCAGTGAAGGGTTGGCGGTCACTAGACGGCAGTGCCCGCACAGTAGCATGAAATGAGCGCCATCATAGACTCGTTCCTTCACCAAACCGATGTAGGGATGTGGGGGCCTGGAGCCTGCTATGATGAAGGCTCCTTCTCTTCAGACATGACAGCGAAGAACTCACGAATCAACCCGTTCAAATAGTGCGTTTGAGTTCATCTGAAGGCAGTATATGAAGAAGGCGTCCCGAACTATATCAGGCGTAACGCCGGTGGCCGTTATGGCCGAGCCGTACCCATGTCCCGGAAATTGTGTCTACTGCCCAGGGTCTCCTGGCGCCCCTAAGAGCTATACACTGGAGTCTCCGGCGGTTTTGCGTGCCCGGAGTTGCGGTTTTGATGCTCGAAAACAGGTGGAGATCAGGCTCAGGGCACTGGGCGATATGGGGCACGCCCGGGACAAGATAGAACTCATCATCATGGGGGGCACTTTTCTGGCATATCCCGCCGACTATCAGCACCGGTTCGTTAAAGATTGCTACGATGCTCTGAACGGCTCTACCTCGTCTACTCTAGACGAGGCGAAGAGAACAAATGAGCAGGCGGCGCATCGCTGCGTAGGACTGTGCATCGAGACCAGGCCTGACTTCTGCGGAGAAGATGAGATCAGGGCTATGCTCGAGTTCGGCGTGACCAGGGTAGAACTCGGAGTACAGACCCTCGATGATGAAGTACACCGCATAACGAAGAGGGGACACGGCACAGAGGAGGTCATGTCGGCCACCAGGCTGTTGAGAGATTGCGGCTTCAAGGTGCACTACCACTGGATGCCCGGACTGCCGGGGTCGACGCCTGAACGCGATCTGGAGCTATCGCGGAGACTATTCGATGACGAGCGCTTTCGGCCGGATGGGCTTAAGCTCTATCCTACTCTGGTAGTTGCCGGAAGCGAGCTGGAGAGGTGGTATCTGGATGACCGTTATCGCCCCTACGATGATGAGGAGATGGTTAATCTGCTGGTGAACATCAAGTCTTTGATTCCCGGGTATGTCAGGGTTTCCAGGTTGATGCGGGATATTCCCACCAGGTTCATCATAGCCGGGAACAAGGATCTGGGGCTAAGGCAAACTATCAGGATGAAGATGGAGCAGTCGGGTCTCGGGTGCAGATGCATTAGATGTCGTGAATACGGACATCGTCTAAGGGACGGCTGGAGTTTTGAAGAGCCATGCCTGACTCGACTGGACTATGATGCTTCTGAAGGCAGGGAGGTCTTTCTCTCCTATGAGGATGAGCGGGAGACGCTTTTCGGGTTGCTCAGACTACGAATCGGTGAGCAGAGGGTTGTGATAAGGGAACTGCACGTGTACGGTCCGGAGGTACCCCTGGGCGGCAGGGAGGAGCGGGCGGCTCAGCATCACGGCTTTGGCGAAACGCTGCTCTGTGAGGCGGAGAGGATCGCCAGAGACGAGTGCGCGGCTGATCAACTGACGGTGCTTAGCGGCGTAGGCGCCAGGGAATATTACCGCTCGCTCGGTTTTTCTCCGGCGGGTGCCTATATGGTCAAAGACTTTTAGTGTCATCCGGCTTCACCCGGTGATTGACATGCTGTTTGTCTTTTTTCTCGCCGCCAAGAAATGTGACTTGCAGCCCAGCAACATCTCGGTGCTGACCGTAGCATAAGGTATTGAATTCCGGTCGGTATTTTCGTAAAATGTTCTCTACCGGATAAAGGCGGGGGGACACGGACATGCCATACTGTCATCACTGCGGAAAGAAGATCGATCAACACCAGGTATTCTGTCCCGTATGCGGACGAAGCCTGGTGGGAAGCGATACCGAATGGCAGGAGTTCAAGCTATACGATAGCATTCACAGGGTGACACGCAAAGCAGATGCCTATACTGCCCTGGCATCTGTCTCTATAACCCTTGGCGTGGTGGGGGGTATTATCCTCGCATTCTTGTCTGATGCAGCGGGTTTGTTTGGGATACCCCTCGTATGTTGGGGAGTTGGGTTTGCCGCAGCGGCCAAGCGATACGACCTGAAGGCAGCATATTTGAGGCAATGGCTGGGCCGGTGAAGGCAGCCGGTGATATGCCTCCGGACTGACCCATCACAGGGAATCTGCTCAGCATCAGCCCATCTCAGACATCACTTGCAGTGAGTAAAACGGCGTCAGCTACCCTCCGAGATACTCAGACACTGAAGAACATGTCGCCGGTTCTTCACTGCTCACCAGACCTCGAAGGCCTGTTCGGGCATTATCATCCAGTGGCAACCGACTGTATTGACATCAAGAAATGGCTGTGCCTATAATGAGCCAATTAGCGAGAGACGTCCGGTTTAACGAGAACCCAGATAGAACAAGGAAAGGAGGCTTCTACGGATGGAAAATGAGGTTAAGCCAACCTGGAAACTGGCCTGGGGGCTGTGGTGGCGTATGTTCCTTATTAGCCTGGGGATATCGGTGATCATCGGTTTGATCATGTCCTTGATCGGTATTGCCTTGATACCGTCACTCATCCCTTGGTAATGCCTGAGGAGTTACACAGGCAAGCGCTTCCGGCGGATAGCCTTGTCTGAAGCTGTCTTGAGAATCTGGCGATTTCATCGCACAAACGAATCAGAAGGAGGATCAAGAAATGGAACGAACCTGGAAGCCGACAACAGCAGGAATACTGGCTATTATTGCTGGAGCAATTCAGGCCATAGGGGGTGTTGTTGTCACTGTGGCAGGCAGCCTGGTGGGGATAGATATTGGCATGGGGTGGTTAGGAGGCCTCGGTGTTCCTCTGGTGCTCTTGGGAATAGTTGCGATTGTAGGCGGCATATATGCGCTGAAGAGAAGAGTTTGGGGGTTGGCTCTGGCGGGAGGCATTTGTGCACTCGTCGGTCCCTGGGCGATTCTGGGAATCCTGTCCATAGTGTTTGTTGCTATGGGTAAGAACGAATTCGAGTAGAATCCAGGATTAGCATCCGGCGTTCCACAGGCTAGCTATGTCTGTGTTTTCGACGGTGCTACGGTTGTGCTTTAGGGATATGGACACTGTGGCTTTTGTGCTGCATATGTTTGATAGATAGGCAGATGCGTACAATGGCTTGTCGGGATTGCAAGAGCGAGATAAGCGGCAGCGCAGAGATGTACTCATGATATATGCCTGTCGCTTTGGTTACAGGTGATGGCCTTGCGGGAACACTCTTGATGGCAGGAAAGAAGTAGCCGATGTTTTGCAGGGAGTGCGGAACAGAACTGGCGGGTGGCCTGTATGATTGCTTCTCTTGTGGAGCTCGTCCCGTCACCAGCCCCGGCAACTGCGCTACCTGTGATGCTGTGATAATGCCGCTTGCACGAGAATGCTTGAGGTGTGGCACCCGACAGAAGAAGAGCCGGCGCAAAGCGGCATCGCCACTCATCTATGATGCCTCCTTTGACCTGGGTACTCTGTCCGACCGGCAGCGACGTGAATTCAGTCAGCACAGCCTCATGTCTGCGTTTTCGTCTGATGGTGTCATCATACTTCACATTCTGACACTGGGCGTGTTCACGCTGATCTACTTCGGGTTGATGCACTCTAGGCTACCAATAATCAAACATGATGACTTCGGAGCGAGGCGTGCTATAGGATTCAGCTTTATCCCCTTTTTCAATCTTTACTGGCTATTCAGATTCTGGCTCAGGTTGGTAGACAGGGTAAATTTTCAGATTAGACTGAGGGGGTTGCCACCCACGATATCGAGACGCTTGATGCTGGCTACGTGTATTGTGAGTGTCATCCCCGGTGCCAATCTGGCGGCTCTGGTTATGTATCCGATATGCATTGGACAGATACAGAGTGCCTGTAATATCATTGTGCCTGAGCAATCAGGCGAGTACAGGATGGCATTAGAGAGCGTTTAGACGGATAAAGGAGGCAAGATGCAAAGGTATCCTTTTCTAAGGTTCGCCGCAGGTGTTCTGAGGGTGCTGGGTTGGGTAGCGCTGGTACTCGGCATCATCGGGTCCATAGGTAACGGTATCATTATAGGGATGACGATGGGTGAGATGCTGGACTTTCCCTTTGTCAATATCTTGCTAGGGGCAATGGTTATGATCGCCGGGTTCATAGGCTCATTCCTGGTCTGGTTGTTCCTGCTTGCGTCCAGGGAACTCTTTCACCTGCTTATAGATGTAGAGCAGAACACGAGACAGGAATAGCTTCCACACCCCGCGACCGAGCACGTGTGCTCGTTATATGAAACTGTTCTTCAACTGGAATAACGCATCCTCAGCGTTAGCTGCCTCTACTCCGAGGCGTTCCATAGCCTGAGCTACAACACCATACTTATAGCTATCAGCAAGGTCGGCCAGACTGCTGTAGTAGCCGGCCCTTCTGCCGAATTGGAAGTTAAGCCTCTCCTCGTCGGGCAGAGAGAGATAACGATGCACTGTGTCGAGGCACTTCTCCCTGTCGTCAGGCAGTTTCCCCTTGACCTCCATAAGCAGGTTGAGCGTATGGTCACTCTTAAGATAGCTGTTGACCTCGAGGTTTTCGATCAGGACACCAATTTCTTCGACTACCTCGTCCTCTGTTTGAAGCTGAAAGTCGCCCCCTTTCATCCCTTCCCAGAGGGCCATTGTCGGAGAGACGTGCAGGCTGCGCAGCCTTATGTAGTCGGGGTCGATCTGGTTCAAAACCGATGCTGTCTCGCGGGCGTGTTGTTGAGACATCTTCTTGCCGCCAAGCCCCGGCATGACATACTCGCACAATGAAATGCCTGCCTCTTTCACCCTGCGCCCACCCTCAATGTGATCTTGAGCTGTACAGCCCTTCTCCATATAGGTCAACAAGGGGTCATAGCCGGTCTCAAGTCCGATATGAACTCTGTCCAATCCAGCTTCTTTGAGTTCTTTCAAATCGCTAAGAGACTTCCTCCTGGCTGTATGTGATCGGCCGTAAGTGGTAACCCTGTGCAGCCCGGGAAAGGCCTCTCTCAGGGCAACTAATACCTGGGCAAGTTCATGAGTGCGCATGATGAGGGTGTTGGAATCCTGCAGAAAGGCGGACCTTCCGCCAGTCAGCAACCACAAAGCGACGTTACTGACACACTGCCCGTAGGCGGGCTGATTATAGAGCTGCGCTGCTACCTCTCTCACCTTATCGCCATGGCCCATCGTCCAGGCCATCTCCCTGATACCATCGCTGATGACCCTAGCGGCCTCGATGTCGTTCAGGATGTCCGCTACGGACCTCAGCTCGAACCTTGTGCCCCTGTACACAGGGCAGAATCGACATCTGTTCCAGGGACAGTTTCGGGTCGCTCTTATCAACAGGGAGTAAGCCTCACTCGGAGGTCTTATCGGGCCGAGCTCGAATGATCGTTTCAGCTTGGCTGCAATCGGTTGACTCACCATTCTGCCTATTGTAGCCCGGCCGTGGGTACCGGGCAAATGGACATTGCCCCGGCCGGCATGCTAGTATCGACAGTCGCTATGAAGGGAGTCAAGATCGTGTCCTTTGATGCCGAGGGTACAATGGTGACCACGGAATTCAGCCACGCAATATGGCACGAGGCGATTCCGAAGCTGTGTGCCGCCACCAGAGGACTTGACCTCAGTGATGCCAGACAACTCGTATATGAGGAGTATGACAGAGTTGGCCAACACAGACTTGAATGGTACGACATAGAGTACTGGTTCAACTACCTCGGCCTTGGAGATCCAGAACCTGTAATACGGAGTTGTCTGGGCGCAATAGCCCACTATCCTGAGGTTACCGAGGTTCTTACGGCCTTAGCTACCGAGTACAGGCTCGTAGTCTCATCATGCACACCGAGGGAAATGCTTCACTTCCTGTTGCAGGATATTGAGCCCTATTTTGTTCGTGTCTTCTCCGCCGTGTCCCATTTCAAGCAGTTGAAGAACCCCGATTTCTACCTCTGGATATGCCGGGAGATGGGAGTCAGCCCGGAACAGGTAATACATATCGGTGATAACTGGGAGTTTGATTTCATCAACTCCGGGCTGGCCGGTATGAATGCCTTTCATCTTGACAGGTCAGCAACCCGAGAGGAGCAGTCCTTAGAGAGTTTGACACAGCTTGCGGACCTTCTGTTATCTCCCCGTTAGCCCTGTCCGTTGCCGATTACACAGATCTAAGCACCATCGGCCACCATTGAGACTCCTATCCACCAGGGCTATAATATGGAGTCGGCTCCTATACATGGTTATGAATGATACAGAGATGTCTCGTAGCGATACTCAGGCGATCAGGATGCTGAAGAGCGCAGTCGCGGAGGGCAAGCATTGGTATGCTGCGCTCCTGGAGGCCATAGGTCTATGGAGCAGTTCTGAGGAGTACTATGAGGGGCGGCATTATCGGTACCTGATAGACGACGAAGCCTTCGACTGGCTGACCCTCGCCGAGAGACTGTGTGAGGAGCTAGATGGGCTTATTCCGGATAAGGAGCGCATGGAACTGCTCTTCTTCCACACGCCACCTGTAGAAGTGCCCGCAACCGAGTTCAAGGATTTCATCGGCGCACATAAGTATCGAACTCACCTCAATTACTTCTATGGCGTACTGCTGGAGCAGTTTCTCCTCCTGGCCGTCACTGAGGAGGTGCGCAAAGAGAGGAGAGTTTCAGGCGTGAGCAGCGACGATGGTGTCGTAGACGAGGCCTACAGTCGTGTTTACGGTGCAGATCGTGCTGCGCTTCTGAAGGAATTCAGAAAGGAGAGGCGTTATCCGCACCTTCGGTCCATTAGTCTTCCGCACCTGGATGAGTTCACCTACTGGTTGTTCAAGAGGCGCGTAAGAAGAAGTGAGAAGTCATGTCTCGCCAGCGACACCGGGAAGGCGATTAGAAAGCTGCAGCAGGAGATGAGAGTGAAAGGTAAAACTCACGGACGTTTAGCAGCACAGGAGCTCAAACCCGGGCACTGAGAAGACTCGCGTAAATCAGCAGACTATCATCACAAAACACAGACGGCCTCCGCATCAGAACTGTTTGGTCTTCTGCCGGGGCTGGCAAGGATATGCCTCGTTAGACGTCCGGCAATGGGAGACGAGCAGCAGGGACCCGATTCAGGACAACTCCTGAAGCAGCCTGCCAAGCTTGCTCTTGAGGGTGACAAGCTTCTCCCTCTCCTTGTTGACGACCTCTGTAGGCGCTTTGTTCAGGAAGGAGGGATCCTTCAGTCTGGCATCAAGATGAGCGATCCTTGACCGTACATCCTCGCTTTCCTTCAGAATCCGCTGACGCTCGACTGCCTGGTCGACCATGCCTGCCAATGGCAATACAACCTCGGCCTCTTTCAGCACCAGAGCGACCGCCTTCTCTTCTGTGGGTTCCCTTTCGCTACGACTGAGTATACTCAGAGGCCGAACTCTGGCAAGGGCTTCAATGGTATCTGCTTCGGCGATAAGGCTGGACAGTAGTTCATCGGTGTAGACCCGTGCCTCGATCAACTTACCCGGCGCTACCTTGTATTGTGCCCGTGCATTGCGGATGGAGCGGACTATATCAATAACCGAGTCCATCACACGCTCCGCCTCGGACGCAATGGCCGCATCATCAGGAACGGGGAAAGGAGCTATCATAATGGAGTCGGGCATCTGATGCTTTGCGGGCAATCGCTCCTTCAAACCCTGCCACAGCTCCTCGGTTACGAAAGGCATAAACGGATGCAGGAAACGCAGGGATACCTCCAGTATGCTGGCCAGGAACGGCAATGGCGAGGGGGTTGACTCGCTACGTAGTCGTACCTTGGCCATCTCAATATACCAGTCACAGAACGTCGACCACACAAACTCGTATATCTGTTGTTCCGCTTCGCCAAACTGGAAATCTTCCATCAACTGGTTTACGGTCCTTGCCAGTCTGGCGAGCTGGCTCACAATCCATCGGTCCTCTATCGTGTGCGGCAGAGCCTTTTCCTCTAGAGGCTCGGGTATTCCATCATTCATGGCTCGGAGGATGAAGCGGGAAGCGTTCCACAGTTTATTGACGAAATTGCGGCCGGCCTCCAATCTGTCCTCACCCAGGCTCATATCATTACCCGGCGTAGTCCCGGAAGTTAGAGCAAACCGAAGCGCATCGACACCATAGACGCTTATAGGCTCGGACGGGCTCATGGCGTTAGCCTGCAGCTTGCTCCTGCTCAGCTTCTCTCCACTAGTACTCCTGATCAGTCCGTGAAGGTACACTGTATGGAACGGTATGTCGCCCATGTTCTCCAGACCCATCATGATCATCCGCGCGACCCACAGGAAGAGGATGTCATAGCCAGTTTCCATTACCGACCCAGGGTAAAAGTAACGCAGGTCATCCGTATCATCGGGCCAACCGAGCGTAGAATGCGTCCACAGTGCAGAGCTAAACCATGTGTCAAGAACATCCGGATCCTGGGTTATCTGTTGCGAACCACAATGGGAGCACGTTCTTAAGTCGTCTGCTGACACGCTAACCTGCATACAGTCCTGGCAATACCAGACGGGAATACGATGTCCCCACCACAGTTGCCTGCTAATGCACCAATCCCTGATGTTCTCCATCCAGTCGTAATACGTCTTGGTGAACCGCCCCGGTATTATCTTGACTCTGCCATCTCTAACGGCCTCAATGGCCGGCTCCGCCAAGGGCTTTGTTCGGACAAACCACTGCATACTGACGTTGGGTTCAACCATCGTCTGGCAACGGCAACAATGACCCACCGAATGGGAATAAGGATCGATCTTGTCCAGGAGATTCATAGCCTTCAGGTCGGCCAGTATGCGATCCCGACAGGCAAGCCGGTCCAGTCCTCGGTAAGGACCGGAGTTCTCATTCATACTAGCATCAAGATTCATGACGTTGACCAGGGGAAGATCATGCCTGCGGGCTATCTCCAGGTCTGTCGGATCATGTGAGGGAGTGATCTTCAGTGCCCCGGTGCCGAAGGATGCATCAACGGCAGGGTCAGCGATTATGGGGATGACTCTATCTATGATGGGAAGAACGACCTTCTTACCTATGATGTCTTTGTAGCGCTCGTCCTCAGGATTCACAGCCACAGCGGTGTCGCCGAGGAAGGTCTCCGGGCGTGTAGTGGCTACAGCTATGAAGGCCTCATGCTCTTCGAGGGCATAGCGAATATGGTAGAGATGCCCGGCAGTTTCCTCGTGCTCAACCTCGAGATCAGACAGAGCAGTACGGCAGCGAGGACACCAGTTTATCATCCTCTCTCCGCGGTAGATCAATCCCTTGTCATACAACTGCACAAAGGTCGTTCTTACCGCCCTGCTCGGCCTCTCATCAAGCGTGAATTGATCTCGTGACCAGTCACAGGAGGCCCCAATGGACTGAAGCTGGCCCCTTATATCAGCCCTGTTCTTCTCGGCCCATTCCCAGATCATCCTTGTGAACTCATCCCGACCTATATCCTCCTTAGTCTTGCCCTGCTTTGCCAGTCGCCGTTCGATCACGACGTGAGTAGCAATTCCGGCGTGGTCGGTTCCAGGCAACCAGAGGGTAGGCTCTCCCCTCATCCGGTGCCATCTGGCCATAATGTCCTGCAGGGTTACGAATAGAGCATGGCCTAGGTGGAGATCTCCTGTGACATTAGGCAGCGGCATAACGATGACAAATGGTTGCTTGTCAGGATCTAGGTCGGGAGTGAAATAGCCACGTTCAAGCCACAGGTCATACCACTTCCTCTCTATATTACCTGGCTGATATGCTTTGGGAATCTCCGGCATTAGCTTATAGACCTCTCATATGTATTGACCGGTCGCCGGAAGACACCTCCGTCCGAAACACCCGTAGCTCTGAACCGGGTGCCCGCGAAAATCATCGGGGTTCCGGCTGAACAAAGAGCTGCACAACCTTATCAAGAATCTTATCGGCCACTTCCCGCTTGGTTAACAGAGGTAATGCATCGATCCCTCCGTCTCTGCTGATTATCGTAACCTGATTGGTATCGCAGCCGAATCCACTATCCTCGGCGGTAATGTCATTGGCTACGATAAGGTCGAGATCCTTAGGTCCCAACTTCTCCTTCGCATTCTCTACTATGTTGCTGCTCTCGGCTGCGAATCCTACTCTGACGAAGCTACCTTTGACGGTGCCTAGAATATCCCTGGTGCATTCCAGTTCCAGAGTCAACCCCCCACCTCTCCTCTTGATCTTCTCCGCCTTTGTGCCTTTCGGACGATAATCAGCTACCGCAGCTGCAATAATAAGGGGATCTGCCCCGGTCATCGCAGACTCGACTGCTTTGAGCATCTGCTCAGCAGTAGCTACCCTCGTAACCTCAATGCCCGATGGCTCATCCAACATAGTGGGGGTGGCGATCAAGGAGACCCTGGCACCGCGGTCAAGGGCTGCCTCAGCCAGGGCAAAACCCATCTTCCCTGATGACTGATTGGCGATGTAGCGCACAGGGTCAATGGGCTCCTGCGTACCGCCTGCGGTAACAACTATGTGCTTGCAGCACAGGTCGCCATCTCTACCCAAAATCAGGCGAACGCTACCCAGTACATCCTTGATATCCGAAAGTCGTCCTAGGCCGTCCCTTCCGGAGGCCAGCCAACCCGCAGCGGGACCGACAATCACAAAATCACGAGCTTTAAGCTCAAGCAGATTGTCCTGAGTAACCGGACTGTTGTACATGTCGGTCTCCATGGCGGGAGCTATGACAACCGGCGCCCGTGTCGCCAGCACGGTGCAGCACAGCATGTCATCTGCGATACCAGCCGCCAGCTTGGCGATAGTGTTAGCCGTGGCAGGAGCAATGACCACTATGTCGGCCGCCTTGGCCAGAGAGACGTGCTCAATGCTGTACTCAGAGGCCAGATCGAACATCTCGGTGACCACCGGTCTGCCGGTAAGCGCACGAAATGTGATCGGTGATATGAACTGGATTGCATCCTTGGTCATAACGGTGTGCACTCTTGCACCTGCCTGGGTAAGGCGACTGGCAAGCTCAGCAGCCTTGTAGGCAGCGATGCTCCCCGTTATCCCTAATACTACAGTCTTATCTTTAAGCATCATCTTTCCCTGTTCATCTCATATAGGAGCCGCAATCCGATCAGGGTCAAGTTGGGATTCACCACGTCTATAGCCGCAATCTCCTCCGCAAAGGGGTAGGCCTGGCCGCCGGTCGCTACCACCGTTACCTTGCTCCCCAATTCCTGCTCTATTCTTCGAATCATACCCTCGATGAGATCGATGTACCCGAATATTATACCTGATTGCATGGCAGCGATTGTGTTCCTGCCTATCACCTGTCTTGGGCGGGTCAACTCTATTCTGGGCAGCACGGCGGTACGGGCAAATAGGGCCTCACTTGCTATCGCGATGCCCGGCGCAATCGCGCCGCCAAGATAGTCACCATCCTCGGAAACTACATCAAACGTGGTAGCGGTGCCGAGGTCTATAACTGTAAGCGGTCTGCCGTAGAGATTCTGTGCCGCCACTGCGCCCACAACCCGATCGGGACCAACCTCGCGAGGGTTATCCAGGCAGATGCGCATCCCTGTCTTAATTCCCGCTTCGACGATTAGAGGTTTGAGATCCAGGTATTTCTTGCATAGCAGTATGAAAGTGTGCAGCAGCGGCGGCACCACGCCACATATTACAACGCCGCTGATTTTCTCGGGCAGCACTCGCTCTCGCTCCATCAGGTTTAGAAGCACTACACCATACTCGTCGGCAGTGGAGTGAGTGTTGGTGGCAAGATTCCAGGTGGCCTTGAGTTGCTCGCCGTCGAACACACCCGCCTTGATGTTAGTGTTACCGATGTCCACAGCCAGCAGCATGATTCTACGACCCCTTGGTAGCCATTGCGTAATTCGCAGTGAGTATATCACTACTCTATGATCGATGCTACTCTCTCCAGTGACCTGACAGGGGTCTGGTTGATCTGCAAAGACTATGACTGTACTCCAGTTAGGCAGTCAGGATTATTGACTGGAGGTGCGTTTTATTATATTCTTTGGCTGCAAAGAATCTTCGAGGAGGTTACGGAATGCCAGTGAACATGATTGTCTGCTGTAAGCAGGTGCCCGATCCCGAAGCTCCACCGGCAGTATTCAAGGTGGCGGACAACAGGATGACATGGCCTGCAGAGGTAAAACCTGTGATTGGCCAGTATGAGGAATTCGCCCTGGAAGCTGCCCTCAGGATCAAGGATGCTGTAGGGGGCAAGATAACTGCACTCAGTCTGGGTGACAAGTTTGTCCGAGATGTGATCAAGAAGTCATTGGCCGTAGGAGCTGATGAACTCGTCTTGCTTGAGGACGAGGCCTTTGAGGATGGCGACAGCTGGTCAACGGCGCACGCTTTGGCTACCGCAATCAAGAAGATAGGTGAGTACGACATTATCCTCTGCGGCAGACAATCCTCTGACTGGGATGCCGGGCAGACAGGCCTGGGCATTGCCGAACTGTTAGGGATTTCGGCTATAACTCTGGCGCGCAAGATAGAGGTGGTCGACGGGAAGGCCAAGGTTGAGCAGGTGATACCTGATGGCTATCGTTCCGTTGAGGTAGACCTACCTGCCTTGATCACTGTCACCAGCGAGTTGGGAGCGCTTCGTTACGCCGCGCTGAAGGGCATAATGGCGGCAGCAAAGAAGCAACCTGTCATCTGGAAGCCATCTGACATAGGGCTTGAGCCATCTGAAGTCGGCCGTTCTGGCAGGCGGACCCAGCTGGACAAGCTCTTCCAGCCTGTTAAAGAAGCGAAATGCGAGATCATTGAGGGTGAAACACCCGCCGAGGCTGGTGCCAATCTGGCTATTAGGCTCAGGGAAGCCAAACTGCTTTAAGCAAGGAGGAAATGATGGCTGAACATAAAGGTATACTGGTTTGCGGTGAGCTGGCTAACGGCAAGCTGGCTTCCATTACGACTGAGTTGCTTGGATGTGGCAGGGGACTTGCCGATGACCTTAAGCAAGAGTTGTCTTGTCTGCTGACTGGCGATGCGATCGGCGGGGCTGCAGAGGAGGCGGTTACCTACGGAGCAGACAGAGTCTATAAAGTAGAACACGCCTCACTGAAGGAATACGAACCCGATTCATATATGCAGGTGGCTGAGAAACTGGTTAATGAGATTTCGCCTCGCGCAGTGCTGATGGGCCAGACGTTCATGGGCAGGGACTTCGCTCCCCGCCTCGCTTTCAGAATGGGTAGTAGCCTATCAACGGACTGCATAGATCTAAGCATAGATTCTGAGACAAAGATGCTAGTGCAGACGAAACCCGTCTACGGCAGTAATGCGCAAGCTGTGTTCAGCAGTGAGACATATCCTCAGATGGTCACTGTCAGATCAAAAGCTATGTCACCGATTGAGCCTGACAGTTCGAGAAAGGGAGAAGTTATACCCTACGAGGTAGATATAGATATATCGAAGGTGAGGACAAAGACACTTGATACTGTCAAGGAAGAGGCCGTGGGGATGAAGCTTGAGGATGCTCCCGTGATTGTCTGCGGAGGCAGGGGATTGGGGGGGGCCGAGCCCTTCCACACCACTCTCAAGGAGTTGGCTGATCTGCTTCACGGTGCGGTGGGTGCCTCGCGTCCACCCGCCGACAATGGTTGGGTCCCAGAGTCGCTTCACATTGGCCTTACCGGAAAGATAGTTGCGCCCGACCTATACTTTGCGATAGCTGTATCAGGCGCCAGTCAGCATACGGCGGGATGCTCCAGCTCTAAGCATATAATAGCCATCAACAAGGACCCTGAGGCAAACATATTCAGGGAGGCTGAGTTCGGCGTGGTTGGCAAATACGAAGAGGTGGTGCCTGCGCTGACCAACAAGCTGAAGGACCTGCTTGCCAAATGATGCCGTGAGTCTATTCGACTTGCCAAGGTAGAAGTGGCTCCCCGGGCAGGATTCGAACCTGCAACCAAGCGGTTAACAGCCGCCCACTCTACCATTGAGCTACCGGGGAACGTCTGACCTGCTGGAGTAGCCAATGCGCCGTTGATGTTGATTTTGGCATCTTTTGCCAATTAACTCAAGACGCATCTAGCTAGACTTCCACGGCGAAATTCACAGCGTGATCCGATATTGCGTCGGGCTACATATCTGCAACCCGCGCTGTATGATCATCAGTGCTCTGAGATATATAGCCCACATCCTCAAGCAGGCTCACATGTCGAGCAGCCTGTGTTGCTAACTCATCACAACGAATGTTCTCTGTACTATCAGAGTGACCCTTTACCCATCTGAAATCGACCTCATGGTGTTTACAAAGCTCGAGGAGCATCTCCCACAGGTCAGGATTTAGAGCCCTCTCCCGTCTATTTCGCCTCCACCCGTTTGTCCGCCATCTTTGGGCCCACCCTCTGGTGATTGCCTTCACCATGTACTCCGAATCACTGTACACCGTAACGCGGGATCTCCTCTTCAGCGCCTGCAATCCGACAATGGCAGCCATCATCTCCATCCTGTTGTTCGTAGTCCAGCGATACCCACCCGATAGCTCCATTCGCCCGCCTTCACAGAGCACGACTGTCCCATATCCACCGGGGCCGGGATTTCCCAAGCAGGCGCCATCAGTGTATATAGTCACATCCTCAAGTGTCTGCATCAACCTCGTCCTTGCCGCATGCGGGCTCATGCTTGACAGTAGCCGCCAGTCTCTCTCTACGGTATAGGCCATCAAGGTGTCTGACACTGATCATGGTATATGGCTGCCGGGCCAGGATTCGAACCTGGGCTAAAGGATCCAAAGTCCTCTGTGCTACCGCTACACAACCCGGCACTCTCGCCTTTCAGACTCCCAAGCTCAAGAATAACAGGAATGTCGACATCAGGTAAACCCCACACAATTCTGGCGCCCGGTTATTCGCATAGACAGGTGACTCTGGTGCCGAAGGTCGGACTCGAACCGACACGGGGGTTGCCCCCCAACAGTTTTTGAGACTGTCGCGTCTGCCATTCCGCCACTTCGGCTGGACGAGTATAGTCACGCTGATCTGAGAAGGCTCACCCGGTTACTAGCGTGGCGTCGCCGAGATCAAACTCGAATATCGACTTTGCCATTCCCCGGGCCCAGTCAGAAGACTAACCGAATGGTGCCGAGGAGTGGAGTCGAACCACTGACACGCGGATTTTCAGTCCGCTGCTCTACCACCTGAGCTACCCCGGCAGCAATGGTATTTTAGGTATTCCTCATTCTACTGTCAAGGGAGTATTATAGCCGGATGATTGACCATCCCTAGGACCTGCACCGCAGGATGAGTTGGTTCAAAGGATGCGCCTAAGTAGATAAACATGTAATGGCCATTGTGGTAACTCCAGTATGACGACACATCCATTCAAGCTGGGACAGAGCAACCAAGGGCAGCACCTAACCCACTAGCAAGAGGATCCGGGCTTAGTCAGGGGGACATGAGCCGCGCACAGAGGGCATTCTTCAGCCGGATAGGCAGACGTTGGCGCCCGAAGGCAACTAAACAAAGGAATGCTCAAGCCCAGGCCCTTCTCATTCCTGTCAACGAGCACACCGACTCCTATCACAACTCCCCCCAGACTATCCACTGCAGCAGCAGTCTCTCTAACCGAACTACCGGTAGTGAGGATATCATCAACAACAAGGATACGTTCGCCGGGCACGATCTGAAAGTCGCGTCGGAACAGCCTTGTCGCCCCTTGCTTCTCGGCGAAGATGCTGCGGATTCCCAACTGCCGGGCGGTTTCGAAAGCAAGGACAATGCCTCCTGTCGTCGGACCCGCGACCAGATCCACTCTCTGCTCTTTGAAATGTGCCGCGATCAAACCGCATAGCCGTTCCGTAATATGCGGGTATTGCAGGACGCGAAACTTTTCCCAGTATACACGCGAATGCAATCCGGAGCTAAGGAGGAAGTGACCTTCCTTTAGCGCCCCGGCAGCTTTGAATAGATCGAGTACTTCATCGCTCAAGACTACCCCCCGATCGCATAACTGACCACAAGCTCCTGATCAGCCGTGCCCTCTAATTCAGGGTAGGGATAGTGCCTGACCACCATCCATCTATCCGGCGGCCAATACGTGAACCATGCTTTGCCAACGATGCTCTCCCGCGGAACTGTCCAGTCATAACGAGAGTCGTTGCTGTTGTTACGATTGTCTCCCAAGACAAAGTACTCGCCTGCAGGAATCTCCCTAGCTGACATTGTGTAGCTGGGAGGGGCCATGATGTGTTCCTCCTCGAGTGGTATATTGTTGATAAAGACCTTGCTATCCTTCACCTCAACAAGATCACCCGGGAGTCCTATCACGCGTTTGATATAGGGATGGGGAGAATCGAAAGGCGGGTCAAAGACTATGACGTCTCCTACTTTAGGATCGGAGAAGAAGTAACTCGCCTTGTTGACCATCACCCAGTCTCCTTCCCTGACATTGGGAAGCATACTGCCATATCGAACAGTATAGCTCTGCACATTGAACTGCAGAAGAACGAACACTGCTATGGCGATGATTATAGCTATACCGGCTTCACGAACGATATTCATAGACTCGGGCCTATTCTAGCACAAACTGTCAAGCGGGTTCAGTCGTTATGGCGCTGGTTGATTGCGTTACGCGTTGGTGCTAACATTATTCCGCTGGGCCGCTAGCTCAATCGGTAGAGCAGCTGACTCTTAATCAGCCGGTTCTGGGTTCGAGTCCCAGGCGGCTCACCACACAACGGGGCAGGAGGCTGCTCCAGGCTGTGGCGGTAGTGCTCCAGCAGGCCTCTGACTGGGCGTTTTATGGACAGCATCGAAAACAGACTACCCTTATCTATGGGAGGTTCACCGCGTACATTGCGCCCTCTTACTATCACCAACTCTACAACCCGCACTGTCCGCAAAGATGGTGACAGCTTCACCCCCAATTGATTAGATGAGGTCATGTGCCAGGTGTTTGTCAAGACTTAAAGAGCGAGCGAAACAAATGGAAGCTGAAGCGGCTGTTCAACTGGATAATGAGGGCACGATTGCCACAGTTCTCTTGAATCGTCCGCAGGCGCTGAACGCCTTTAACAACGATATCTTCACAGGCCTGCAACGGGCAGCGGAGACCATAAAGAGAAGCCCGCATGTCAGGGTCGTTATAGTGACTGGTGCAGGCAGCAGGGCATTCAGTGCGGGAATTGACTTGAAGATGGTGGCTTCTGGAAGTGCGCCCATGGACATCTTTGATGGTCTGAGGCAGGGTTATGATTCGCTGTATAGTCTCAAGACGATATTCACCATGTATGAGGATCTTGCCGTACCTGTTATCGCGGCCGTCAACGGTCACTGTCTTGGAGCGGCTCTGGAGTTTGCCCTGTGTTGCGACATGCGCCTTGCATCTAGCACAGCTGTGTTCGGGCTTCCTGAGATCCAACTGGGAGTTATTCCCGATCTGGGAAGCACCCAGAGATTGCCCAGGATCGTAGGGCTCAGCCTTGCCAAGGAGTTGATCCTTACCGGACGCAGAATCGACGCGGCTGAGGCACTCAGGATCAGGTTGGTTGATCATGTCTATCCCGCAGATACGCTAATGCTTGAAGCTCGAAGACTGGCCGATGAACTAGCGAGCCATGATCCTCGGCTTGTTCAGGGTGGCAAGAGAGCCGCCAATCTGACCTTATCGACTCCGCTTGATGTAGGACTACGTATGGAGACCGATATCTGCCTCGGTTCGGGCAGTGGCAATGAGATGGGAGATGCCGCCCGGAGATTTGTGGAAGGGGAGTAGACGGGTCGCAGTGGGATGTGATAGCCCAATCCGCTTGTTTCACTTCAAACGCACACAAGCAAACAGAGATGGTGATGGTATGAACAAGGATCATAGGGCCGTCCGTCCACTATGCAGTGGTTGGCCCCATTCCGAACTCGGCCCTGTTCCGCAGAAGGCGAATCAAGTCCTCGCGGTTTATCCCCCCCACAACCCTCCCTGCCTCTGTCACCGGTAGATGATTGGCGGTCTCTCCATCCATCATATCGAGCACTGCCATAACATCCTCATCCGCATCAACTGCCTTCAGATCCCGGCCCGGTATCATGATATCGCGCACGGGTACTGCTTCCCAGCGACCGCGCCCGATCTGCTTGATCTGCTGCAAAGTAACCATGCCCACAAGCTCACCTCCTTGAGTTATGAGGAGGCAATTCCGCCCTGTAGGCAATATGTGCTGCTCAATAGCTTGTCCGACAGCCATTTCGGGAGATACAGAAGGACAGCCGCTGTCCATGATCTGGCGCGTAGTGATGCCATTGAGAGCATCACGGAGGATGACGTGGCGATAACTCGCTCTGGCGGCATCATGAAGAAACCAGCCGATCAGTATAAACCACAAGCCCGTGAACCAGAACTCCCGAACAAATATGATAAGAACGAAGCCTCCGGCCATAAAGGCATAGGCTATCACCTGACCTACCCTGGCAGCGATGCGTGTTGCCTTGCGATAATCGCGGGTTCGTCCCCACACGAGTGCTCGGAGTACCCGGCCTCCATCCAGCGGAAAGCCGGGTATTAAGTTGAAGACCGCCAGGATGACATTTATCAAGGCCAGCCACTGCATAAGGCCCGCGGCTAATGCTTGTTGACTTGCTGCAAGCAGGATATGCAATGCATAGAAGACTCCGGCCAAGACGAGGCTGGTCACGGGTCCCACAATCGCAACCAAGAACTCTGCCCTGGGACTGGTTGCTTCCCTGGTTATTTGTGAGACGCCGCCAAACACAAAGAGCGTGATCTCCCTGACCGGTATACTGTTTCTTATGGCCACAATGCTGTGAGCCAGTTCATGGGTGATGATTGATACGAAGAAAAGCATGCTGGTCAGTACACCGAGGATGACCCCTTGTTCTAAGGAGTACGTCGCTTCCATGGCATAACGCACGAGCGAAAAGGTAACGAGAGCGAATATTATAAACCAGGTATAATGCAGTCGGAGCGGGATGCCGAAAACTCTCCCCAGGCTTATCTGGCCTCTCATCGTTCCTCAAATGGCGCAGTGCACCCGATAATCCTATAGGCTAACTTGGCCAGCAAGAAGGCACAAGAATTCGGCCCCTCTGCGGGGCAGAACTCCATCAGATCAAAACCAACTACACGCCTGTGAAGCGCCACGGATTCTACTATATCCAGGAGCTGCCGCCACGACATGCCGCCGGGCTCAGGAGTGCCTACTGCCGGCATGATAGAAGGGTCCAGGACATCCACATCGATGGTTATGTAGACGTTTTCACTGAGCGAATCAACGATACCATCTATGTGGGATGTGCCGCGTGCCATATCAGACATATAGAATGGGGTTAGCTTTTCGCCCACCAGAAACTGCTTCTCCTCCAGGCTCAAACTACGCACCCCCACCTGACAAATAGGACACAGCTCAAGTATGCGGCGCATGACACATGCCTGGCCATATCTGGTTCCCAGATACTGATCTCGCAGGTCAGCATGTGCATCCATCTGGAGGACCGACAGCCTAGAGAATGATTCCCGGCACGCTCGTACCGCTCCTAGGGAAAGGCAGTGATCCCCGCCGAGTACCACGACCAGTTTCTCCTGCTGGATCAGGCCCCTTATCACTTCGTAGACACGCTCTATCATAGCGTCGGGACCGCTCAGTACAGGTTCCACCTCTGGCAGGGTGCATATTCCTACTCTATACGCCTCCCTATCTTGCTCCAGATCATAGAGCTCAAGATACTGGGAAGCGTCAATGATGGCCTGAGGACCATGACGGGAACCGCTCCTCCACTCGCTGGTGCTATCATAGGGAACCGGCACGATCACAGCTCTTGATTGCTGCATATCGGAGTACAATGGTGGCAGCCCGGCAAAAGCCCGAGGCGGCAGAAACGTACCCTCATGCCAGCCATCGAGCGGCTCGGGCCGAGCATCAATGTCACTCATGATAGACGAAACCTTCTGGACCTGACTCAATAGCCTCTGCTTTGGGCCATTCCCTATCAATCAGGCGAGTTCTCAATTTCACCAGTCTGAAGGCGTCTCTGAAGTCACTGATTGCCTTCTCGACATCAAAGTCCTTACAGGAGAAGACGTCGATGTTGACGTATCTGCGCTCAACAAAGGTATGAATTCCGATGTGGCTCTCGGCGATAAAGACCAATCCAGATATTCCCCAGTCATCCGGCACCGGCCCCTGATACTTGACAACATAGGGGGGAGATATCCTGTTCATTCCTATCCTGGCAGGATAGCTCTCGAGCCAGCTTCGCAGGAAGTGCTCATCCTGAAGAATTCCTGAGTCGCTTGAATAGCCATCAATGATCAGGTGCATTGATCCTCCTCTCCAGCAGTACCCTTCTCAGATCGAAAAGGGCGGCATATGTTGCCCTTTGCTTCATTCTTAAGTGATTGCCACGAACCCTGTGAGTATGGGTCATATCAAACTCATCCCAGACTATGGCCGTGAAGACATCGCCGGAGTTAGTATCGCAACTCAGCCTGCCTCCAACACCCAAACCGATATCAGCGTTCAGGCTTTGGCGGGCAGTCTCAGCCATTGCCTTGGCCACCTTGAGATTCTCCTCACCATGCGGCTCCCCTGGTTGCACCCCCACGCCAAGGGCTGTCTTCGCCTCATGAGAGCAGGCCAGCAATCCTCCCCGATAGAAGATACAGCTCTCGCGACCGCCGGCGACCGTGGTGCATAGCAGACCGGCGGTGCAGGATTCCATGGTGGCAAGCCTCAACTCTCTGCTTCTGAGCAGGTCGCCAACAACTGACTCCAGCGTTTCATCATCGACGCCCCAGATATGAGAGGCGAGCATCGCTCGCACTTGCTCTTCAGTTCGCCTGACCAGCGACTCTGCCTCTTCCCTTCGCTGGGCTTTCGCAGTGATGCGCAGATATACGCCGTCCGGGTTGATGTACGTGGCCAGGGTAGGATTGGATAGTCCGGAGATAGGAGCTACCAGTTCATCTACCCGGGCCTCGGCAACCTGAAAAGTCTTAATCGTTCGGGACAATATGATTGCCTCGCCTGTCTTCTGCTTCAGTCTGGGTCGTACACTTTCCTGCCACATCAGCTTCATCTCCTCAGGTGGTCCGGGCAGTGCTATTATTATATGGCCATCTTTCTCAACCCACCAGCCCGGTGCCGTCCCCATACTATTATGAATCACCTGTGCCGAAGGGATCACTGCTGCCTGTTTCGTGTTCCCCTCCGGTATCCTCCCGGGATAGCGACTGAACAGGTTCCGCAGTTCCTGCCATAAAGCCTCGTCGACTCTGAGTTCCTCATCCACAAGCATACCGATAGCCTCCCGGGTGATATCATCCTGCGTAGGTCCCAATCCGCCTGTAACTATAATAAGGCCTGCTCTCTCCCAGGCCCGTTTTAACGTGTCAAACAGCCTGTCGTGATTGTCACCAACCGTAGAGATAAAGTATAGGTCTAGGCCTAGCGAGGACAACTCACTGGCCAGGAAAGAGGAGTCGGTGTCGACTATATTGCCAAGCAGTATCTCCGTGCCAACAGGTATTATCTCTGTCTTCATCTTGAGAAGTCATGCCAGACACAGCAAAGGAGTCCTTTCAACACTTGCTTGCTGAGATGCCAAGGTATTTCTCAACGATTGCCATAGCACAGTATCTACCGCACATGCTGCATGTTGCACCGTCAACCGGTATCTTACTATGGATCTGCTGTGACAACTCCGGATCCATGGACAAACTGGCCTGGCTCTTCCAATCGAGAGCCTTACGCGCCCTGGATATCTGCTCATCCCACTCCCTAGCCCCTTTGACGCCCTTGACGATATCTCCGGCGTGAGCCGCTATACGTGAGGCGATTACACCGTGCTTAACGTCCTCAACTGTAGGGAGAGACAGGTGTTCACTGGGTGTGACATAGCAGAGGAAATCCGCTCCAGCGGACGCTGCGATTGCCCCGCCGATGGCGGCGGTAATATGATCGTAACCGGCACCCACGTCGGTGACCAAAGGACCAAGGACATAGAAAGGCGCTCCTCGAGCAAGGCACTTCTCCAACTGCACGTTTGAGGCAACCTGATCCAGAGGCAAGTGCCCTGGACCCTCAATCATAGCCTGAACGCCTGCCTCCCGAGCACGCCCCGCCAACTCACCCAGGATAATCAACTCCTCGACCTGGGCAGCGTCTGTGGCATCGGCCAGGCATCCGGGGCGCAGCCCATCCCCGAGGCTTAGCGTGAAATCGTATTCGAGAGCCAAGTCCAACAGGCGATCATAGCATTCATAAAGGGGGTTCTCCCTCTCGTTGTGTAGCATCCAACCGATGAGGAAGGCTCCCCCTCGGGATACAATATCAGTAACCCTGCCATGGCCCTTCAGTCTGGCCACAGACGCCTGGGTTACTCCACAGTGGACAGTCATGAAGTCCACCCCATCTTTCGCATGTTCCCGAATGGCAGAGAATATATCATCAGTAGTCATATTGACAATGGCGCCGCGACTCTCGATGGTTTCGATACCTGCCTGATAGATAGGCACTGTACCGACCGGCACCGAACTTGCGCTGAGGATGGCCCTTCTTATGGCCGAAATATCGCCTGCAGTGCTCAGATCCATCACAGCATCGGCGCCAAAATCAACGGCCGTCCGCAGCTTAGTGAGTTCAGTATTCAGATCGCAGAAATCTGATGATGTGCCTATATTCGCGTTGACCTTCGTCCTCAACCCTGCGCCGATCCCGCACAGCTCGAGGTTGGAATGATTAACGTTGGCAGGGATCACGATCTTGCCCTTGATCACCCCTTCCAGTATGAAATCAACCTCCACCCCTTCCCGCTCAGCGACATGTTTCATCTGGGGTGAAACGGTTCCCTTACGCGCCAACTCTAGCTGTGTCATCTTCTCGCAATTCCCGCACATACGGCAGAGAACACAAAGTATAAATCATTTTGCCCGAATTGAGAAATCACACCACGGACGGAGCAGTCTACACTGCAGGCAGGCCCGGAACAGTGGACAGGGTGCCGTAGCGAACAAGGTAGAAGACTAGACTAGAGCCCTGAGCGCTTCCTTCTGGACCTTGAACAGCCTGTCAATTCCGTGCTGGGCCAAAGAGAGCAGGCTATCTGCGGTTTCTCTCGAGAACGTCTTGCCTTCAGCGGTTCCCTGAATCTCCACAAACTCGTTCTTATCGGTCATCACCACATTGAAATCAACCTCAGCCTTATGGTCCTCCTCATAACAGAGGTCAAGTAGCATCCTGCCATTGACAATGCCTACACTGGTAGCGGCTATCATCTTGCGTAGCGGCATAAATGGCAACACACCTTGTTTCCGGAGGTTATGGAAGGCGTGGTAAAGAGCAATGCATCCACCGGTAATAGCGGCCGTTCTAGTACCGCCATCTGCCTGCAACACGTCACAGTCCACGACAAGGGTCCTTTCTCCTAGGGAAGCAAGGTCAGTTGCTGCCCTCAAGCTGCGACCGATCAGGCGCTGGATCTCTTGGCTTCTTCCCTCCGGCTTATCGCGCGGAGTGCGGGTAATCGTGGATCGAGGCAGCATCGCGTACTCCGCGGTGACCCAACCCTGACCGCTGTTTTTCAGAAACAAAGGCACCCTCTCCTCCATACTCACGGAACAGAGCACCCTTGTTTGCCCCAGCTCGATCAAGGCAGAACCCTCGGCGAAGCTCTGGTATCCCAGACTCATACGTACTGGGCGAAGCTTGTCCTCTGCACGATTATCTGTTCTAGCCATATACGGAATACTATAGGAGAGTGCCTGACGTTGTACCGATTCGATCTGCGGTGCTCTCTATAGCTATCTCCCTTCTTGATAGTTTCTGATGAATCTCTCGATAGAGCGATCGTAGGTCTTTTCCACATCCCTGGGAAACATACAGGCGGGCAGTTCGCCTGATCGCCAATGATATCTCAGGCACTGACAGCACAGCCCCTTTCTGCTGCATGGCTCGTATGTGCAATTGCATTGTGCCAGGTTCTGCTCCACGGTGCATTCTCTCATTCTGCCCTCCTTCCACACATGCATAGCAGCACGCCTGCTCGGTCACAATCGGAGATGAAGGTGATGTATCCCTCATATGCTATTATATTACAAAACCACGCTGGCTCAAAGGAACACCTTAGGTTGCAGTCACCGCTTGACGCCTATCTGGATATTGAGACAACCGGTCTCTGCTTCTATCGTCACGAGATCACCGTAATCGGCATTTACCTGGTGCAGGACAAGGTCGTCAGGCTGGTCCAACTCGTCGGCAGTGACATAAACAGGGCCAATCTGCTTGAGAGCCTGTGTCGGGTGGCAACCGTCTATACATACAATGGCAGCCGTTTCGATCTCCCCTTCATAAGCTCTCGCCTCGGAGTGGATCTGACTGAGGCCTTTGGCCATCATGACCTGATGCATGATTGCTGGATGAACCGTCTATACGGAGGTTTCAAGGCGGTAGAGCGCCGTCTGGGCATTGATAGACATCTACAAGGCATTGGAGGAGTAGAGGCGGTCTCACTATGGTGGAGATATAGAAATCACAACGATAAGAAAGCATTGGACCTTCTGCTTGAATACAACAGGGAAGATGTCGTCAACCTGATGGCACTGCGAGAGAAGCTGGCGCAACTGAAAGATAGAACCCTTCTGGGGAGCCCGCCTGCGGGCTCTTCGATCTCGCCATGATATACGCTAGCTGTACGGGCTGATCGGTCGGTGAAGATCTCAAGACCGCACGTTTGCTACCGGCACGGAAGTATCGCCCTATCCATCATCGGGGAGTAACCCCAGCAGATACGACACGACTTGTGACACTCGCCGCGCCGCATTGTCCACAGCTGTTAGCGTCTCCGCGATGTAGCTTGTGATGCCCTGACCGTCATCCCAGGGAAAGGATTCATCATAGTAGTGAACATCGTTAAAGGCCAGTATGATCCTATATCTGGTCAGTTCTGAGTCCACGGAACGGAAGAAGGGGAAACCGTAGCGAAGGCTGGCAGGGGCCTGTGGCTCTATAACACGCCACTCTCCATCCTCATACCAATTCTCAATGAGAAAGGCATGTTCCCCACCCTTGCCATCAACACCGATAACGACGAATACGCTCTCCTCGGGAATGCCGTATGCTCTCAGTAGAGCACATACAAGAAGAGAGAAGTCCTCACAATCACCGACTCGCGGCTCAGCTAGAGTTTCCCTCGGTGTCTGCCAATCATCCTCCTCGCCAATTCGTTCCTGATCAGACATGTACTCAATGTTGTGAGCAATCCAATACCGGATGGCATCGAAGCCGTGTCTGGTAGGCTCGTAAGGCGGATCACCCAGAATCTGCCGCAGAGACTCCCTGACGAACTCGCACTCAGGAGTGACGAAGGACTTAGATTCAGAGGCTGTCGTGGGCCGAGCGTGACCCTGGGTAAGACTATGCTGATCAATTACGCAACTAGGGCCCGACAAGAGGAGCAAAGATAACGCTACTACCCAGGCAATGACGGATGGAAGGCGACTCTTCATGCTCTGGCCCACGGGCATTATACCAGCAATCAGGTGCTCTGAAAACCGGGGAATGCCTCCGATCTACCGACTTGAGAGGCCCGCTGCTGCCTATGGTGTATCATCAAAGGCACACAAGGTAGCTTCGGGCTGGCTCATCCTGGCGACACGGCCAGGTAGATCAGCCTCAGCAAGGACATGCCCTGCCACCGGGAACTCCCGGCGAGAATCCGCTAACCAGCTTCCCCTCCCTTACGCCCCATATCCTCTGCACACGGACCTGTTCCTGTACTCCTTCCCATACGATCGGCGGGACGGCAGGAGAACGAGGACTCTCAACACCTCGCTGCTCGAGCACTTCAACTCTGCTCTCCTGCCGTATCAGTTCCCTGGCCATCACCCTCTGTACGGCCGTCCTCGCCTGTTCCGGTACTCTAAGAGCCAGCTCGGCGAGTAACTCAAGGTGCATGACGGTTGCCTCGGCAATCATCTTGCCCACCCTGTCTTGATCAGCAGACCACTCCCGTGCCGTTAAGTAGACTTCCTCACCGAATTGGGCCATGTCGTCATACTGCCGCAATCCGTCCTCCGCGCCTTCAGCATCGTCAGCATCTGCTATCCTGTTCAACCTGTCACCCTGCGCAGCGAGGTTGATCTCCGCGGCCCTCATCGGATCCTCCCAGGCCAGCGAGATCAGCCAGTTCCCGAACCTATTCAAACATGCCTGCCTGGCTCTCGCCACAGCAGGCCCAGCCTCATCCGGAGCTATATAGTTCACCTCATCAAGGACCGAGAGGTGAACTGAGGCTGCCTCGAGCACCTTCTCCTCCAGTTCTGCTGTGCTTATTCCGGCCTCATGGACAATCAGGAACAACTCGTCACCAAACACACCCATCGCCTCAAATTGCTCGAGGACCTCTTCCACCCCCGAGCCGTCAGCCTGCCCGGCCATTGTCACAGCCCTCAGCAGCCGGCCATCCATCGCAGCCAGAGTAATCCGTACGGCACCGGCCGGATTATCATGCACAAGACCCATCAGGGCATATTGCTGTCTCGCCAGTGAAGAGTCTCTTGCCCGTGTGATGGCTGCCCTATCCTCAGCGGGCACCATGTCGCATACCACGTCCAGTGCCTCGACATGCCCTGACATAGCCTGAGCAACCAGCGTCATCAGGCTTCCTACCACAGACCTCCCATTTGCCATGCGCTCCAGTCTCATCCGTAGATCATCGAGGGCATCATCGTATCTCTCTGCAGCCAGCTCAAGATGCTCGGTACGTCCTTCCTCAGCAAGAGACACTATCTCAGCTACTCGCCTATCTGCCAAGCCAACGGCCCGTTCCACTTTCGCAGTGTCATTGCCCGGCAGCATCATCCTCACCTTCTCTGTGCTCAGTTTGACCGAATACAGTGTGTCACCTGGCAGACTTCGCTGTGAGGCATAGGCGGTTCCCCCACCCGCGGCGGAGAGAGCCAGCACGATTACGATGGTGACACTGGCCATACTGAACCTTCTTCCGGCGATTACTTGCCTTCTCTGCCTGTTAAGACGACACCATGGCCATTTCGATTTAGCCTTGCTCTCATTGATATGCTCCACCAAGTCTGCCCTCGCCCTTATCCTGAACTCATCAGAAGGTCTGGCATCCGGTGTCTCAGGAATCTCAAGAGCAAAACTGAGCAAAGGTTCCAAGCGGTCACGGACAGTCGGATACCTTGCCAGACAGTCATCGATAGATGCCCTGCCTGCCTTGATATCATCAATGCAGCATGTAAGTATGTCTTCGAACTTGTCCAACTCTAATCCGCTTCCTTCTCCAGGATACCACGCAGCTTCGTCAGCGCCCGGTGAAGTATGACCCTGATGGTTCCTTCCTTCTTCTTAAGAAGCGAGGCTATCTCAGCGAACGCAAAGCCCTCCATAAACCGCAGTACGAGCACCTGCTGTTCTTCATCTCTTAACTGCAGAATGGCTCTGCGCAGACGCTGTTGGTCGAGGCTCATTTCAGCTGCGAAGTCCGGACTGGACGGTGAATCGGCAGCCAGAATATCAGCCTCGATATACACTCTGCCCGTCTTGGTCCTGTAGAAGTTCACCACCACATTATGGCTGATAGCGAGCAACCAGGCCACGAACGGGCTGGCCGTTATTCTGAATCCTCCGATCGCCTGCCAGGCCTTCATGAAGACCTGCTGTGTTAAGTCCTCGGCGTCTGCACCGTTGCTCACCCGATAGTACACATGCCTGTATACCCTATCGACATACATGTCATAAAGCTGTCCGAAAGCATGGGCATCGCGCTCGACAGCCTTCTGGACCAGAGTGGACTCTTCAGATGTCAGACCTTCAGAACCGCTTCGCTGCACTCATTCACCTCTTGTAACGAAACAGTGGTATGGTTGTTACATGTTGTTACATATAGTATATACGGTGAAGCTCGTCTATCCTGACATCTGGGAGTGTTGCTTTACTGCGAACCTATGTATGCGCTGAATCTGATGGTACGCAGGCATAAAGCTTAGATCGGAGACATCACTTCCTACTAACGGCTGACTTCACCGCTTCTTCAACGCGGGCAGCAGTCAAGCCGTACCTCTGAAGCAACTCCTCAGCCTCACCTGACGAGGCATACCGGTCGCCGAGGTTGACAAACTCCATGGGTGCAGGATTCTCCCTGGCTAGAACCTGAGCCACTCGACTACCCAGGCCTCCCTGAGCCAGGTGCTCCTCGGCCACCACCACGGCACCGGTCTCAGAGCTCGCCCGCACCACCGCCTCCTTATCCAGAGGCTTAAGGGTGTGTATGTTTACCACCCGACAGTCAATGCCCTGCTTCGCCAGACCATCGGCCGCTTCAAGGGCCTTGGCCACCATTATGCCCGTTGCCAGTATAGACACATCATTTCCCTGTCTCATGACTACCGCTCTTCCCAGGGTGAAACGGTAATCGCCGGGATACAGCAGCGGCGTCTTAGGACGACTCAGTCTGATATAGAAAGGCCCGTCAATACCGGCAGCCGCCCTTACAGCCTCAGCCGCCTCTATGGCGTCAGCGGGGACGATAACGGTGAAGCCCGGCAAGGCACAGAATAGTGCTAGATCCTCGATGGCATGATGGGACCTGCCGTCCTCACCGACGGTGATGCCTCCATGAGTGGCAACAACTTTGACATTTTGTCTGGGCTGCGATAGGCAGAGCCTCAGTTGGTCGAAGCAGCGGCATGAGGCGAAGATGGCGAAGGTGCTGGCAAAGACGATCTTTCCCGAAGCAGCAAGTCCGGCGGAAACTCCGATCATGTTCTGTTCCTGTATACCACAGTTGAAGAAGCGTTCAGCGAACTCGTCTGCGAACAAACTCGTCATCGTGGACGGGGATAAATCGGCATCCAGAACGACTATTTGCTTGTTCTGTTTGCCCATCTCCACAAGGGTCTTGCCGAAAGCCTCTCTTGTAGATGCTTCCGCCATCGCTACTCCAACTCCTTAAGTGCCCTCTTGGTCTCCTCCGCATTAGGCGCCTTGCCGTGAAACGTCACATTGTTCTCCATGAAGCTGACTCCCTTACCCTTAACGGTTCGGGCGACGATGACGCTCGGTTTGCCCCTCAAGTTCTTCGCCCTTTGGCAGCTGGACAGAATCTGATCGAGATCGTGTCCGTCAATCTCTGTGGCATGCCAGCCAAAAGCACGCCACTTACGTACAAAAGGCTCGAGATTCATGATATCCCGAGTCCATCCGCTGAGCTGCATTCCATTACAATCGATGATGGCCGTGAGATTGTCCAGCCGGAAGTGGGCTGCTGAGAGGGCCGCCTCCCATGTTTGTCCCTCCTCACATTCTCCGTCGCTGAGCAGAGCATATGTGTGATACGCCTTTGAATCCAGTCTTGCAGCCAGGGCAGCACCCACAGCGAACGACAGACCCATCCCCAAGGAGCCAGAGGACATCTCTACTCCAGGCGTTAACTCCGCCTCGGCATGTCCCTGAAGACGGCTATCAAGCTTTCTCAGTGTCGCCAGCTCTTCCAGCGCAAAGTATCCAGCTTCAGCCAGGGCAGCATACAGAATAGGAGCAGCATGCCCCTTACTGAGTATGAACCTGTCACGATCCTGCCAGCCTGGATCCCGGGGACTGTGGCGCATTATCTTGAAATACAGCGCAGCCACGATATCAGCAGCTGATAGAGAGCCTCCTGGATGCCCACTGCCTGCGGTGGCGATCATGGTGATCACATGACGGCGCAGCGTACGTGCCACATCTTCTAATTCCGCCACGGACATCCCAGATCTCCTCTCTGTGAAGGCGGTTGCCGGCGAATGTCGACTGTGGTCAGGCATTGATTGTAACGGAATTATATCGCAGGGCAGATCAGATTGTCTACGCGTCAAACATCTGCACTACAGTTACAGAGACGACCATACAGCTATAAAGGAATCAGCAGACCTGCCTGCTGCATGTGCTGCAGTATCATCCACAGCAGATAACAGACCCAGAGAGATGAACAGTACTGCCAGACATGTTCCAATCACAGTCTATTTCAGTTGTTCTCTTGAGTAGTTAAGCACCCTTCGCGCGGTAACAAGCATATTGATCTGCCCGGTACCCTCGAAGATATCGTTGATCTTACCGTCACGCATCCACTTCTCGAGTAGGTACTTCCGGGAGTAACCCAGTGGCCCCATGATCTCAACTGCCTTCTGGGTAATCTTGGTAACAGCAAGGCCAGCTTTTGTCTTGGCCATCGACGACTCCAGGCTATTGGGCTGAAGCTGGCTCATCATCCACAGCGCACGCAGAGTGAGCAGCTTGGCTGCCTTGTAGTTGGCCTCCATCTCCATAACATCCCGCTCAATGGTAGTGAGCATCTGCCTTGGCAGGCCGTAGCGTATCTCTACCCCTTCCTTCTCCAGCGCCGCCTTGACGAAGTCAAGCGCCGCTCGTCCAATGCCTATGGCCTGTGCGGCCACGATGGGACGCGTTGCATCAAAGGTCGCCATTGCCCCTTTGAAACCCTTGGTACCGCCCTTATCAACCTTCTTGACCTCGGGGCTTCCCAAAATATGATCAAAAGGAATGCGGCAATCATCGAACACTATGGTAACGGTATCACTGGCCCTAATGCCAAGCTTCTTCTCCAGCTTCTCCACTCTCATGCCCGGTGTACCGGCGGGTACAACGAAGGACTTCATGCCGGCACGTCCCGCTGACTTGTCTACGGTAGCCCATACAACAACAAAACCGTCAGAATCGTCCAGGGCGCGCTTCCCCATCGTAACGAAGATCTTCTCGCCGTTGAGCACCCACTCGTCACCATCGCGCACAGCCGTGGTACTGATAGCAGCAGTATCGGAGCCAGCATGGGGCTCGGTCATAGCCATGGCACCCCACTTTGGCCTTCCCTCGTTGAATTTGCCGAGGAACTGCCCTATCTGCTCTTTCGTCCCGGACGAGAAGACGGCTGCGCCGCCTAGCGCCGGGCCGGGTATACACAGATACAGTCCTGCATCTCCCCAGCACAGAGCCTCAGTTCTCAGACCCGCTGCTGGATCCAGTCCCAGACTAAATATGTTCTCCGCTCTCCTCTCCCACATCCTTTCGATAAGCTCATCCGGGCTTTCATGCTCGTGTTCATCGTAGTATTGACTGACCGGCCGGAGCTGCTCTTCTGCAAACTTACGAGCTGCTTCAACCCCCTTTGCCAGTTCCGGTTCAAGTGCGAAATCTATCATCCAGCAAGACCTCCTTCTATACTATGGCCATGCCCTCAAAGGCGTAGAAGCCGCGGCCGTTCCTGAGCCAGAGTTCGACCGGATGCTCTCGTACGTACCCGTGCCCGCCCAATATCTGAACGGCACGGTCGGTTACCATCAGCGCCATATCATCGGCATAGGACTTGACCAGCGAAGCTTCCCTGGTTGCCTCTTCATTCCGGTCCAGCTTCCAGGCTGCTTCCCAGTTCATCAGCCTAGTAGCATCGATCTCAATAGCCATCTCTGCAAGCATGAATGCGATCGCCTGTCGTGAGGCGATCGGCTCGCCGAAGGCAACACGCTCCCTGGCATAGTCTCTCGCGTACTCAAAGGCAGCCTTTGCTACGCCTACAGCCATCGCTGACAGAGCAACCCGCGAGCAATTCAAGATACGCCCGAAGTCACACCCATCCTGCCCCCCTAACCGTCTGTCTTTGGAAACCGGGCAGTCCTTCAGGCTGACCTCGTACGTTGACAGAGCCTTTATGCCCATGTTCTTCTCTCTCTCTCCAATCACGAGCCCGCTGGCACCTTTCTCAACGATAAAGCCCTGCACACGGTCGCCTTCCTGTGCGTATACGAGGATCAGTTCCGCATCAGCAGCAAGGGGCACATAGCACTTATTGCCGTTCAGTACATAAGCTTCGCCATCCAGTCGAGCAGTGGTTGACAAAGCGTAAGGATTGAAGCTAAATCGCGGCTCAATAAGAGCCGCACCGGCAGGCTTAAATGTGTCGCCGCAGAACAGAGCTAGTAACTCCCTCTTCTGAGCTTCGGTACCCATCTCCAACACCGGATAGGCACACAGAGCAGGAGACAGGATATGCATCGCCATGGAGAGGTCACCCCAGGCCAGTTCCTCAGCTATTAACGATCCTGTAATCAGTGAGCGGCCCCCTCCACCACCACCACACTCCTCCGGTATAGCGCCGGACACCAGACCCATCTGCCAGGCAGTATTCACAAGACCCTCCGGTATCACCCCGCTCTCGTCAGATTCACGATAAACCTTTCGCATCTCATCGCTGGCAAACTCCCTGACCATGCTCATGATCATCTGTTGTTCTTCGGTGGGGCTAAAAGAAATCATGATGCGCTCCTTTCAACTGGCATTGCCCAGATCATGCCAGGTCAAACCTCTGTACTCTATCACCGCCATTGTGTTTAGTCAACGACTATTACAAGCCTTGTCGCCTCGACCATAGGCGCGCGTCGACCTGATCATAGCAGAGGTGTGACCCAACGACGGCGGGACTAGACCGGGATAGGATGTGGGCCGGCTGCATCAACGTACGCGCCCTGATAGAGACTGCCTGCAGACAAGGTGTCTCTGCCATTCAGAGTTATCCGCTATACCGGTGTGGACTACCCCATTCCGCGCAGTTCGGCCCTCAGCACCTTGCCCAGAAGATTCTTGGGCAACGATTCAACAATCTGCACTGCCTTGGGCAGCTTGAAGGACGGCAGTCGCTCCTTGCAGAACGAGATCAGTTCGTGTTGGCTTACCGCAGTGTCAGGGCTGAGCACAACGAAGGCCTTGACCTCCTCGCCGTACATCGCATCGGGGATGCCTACGACGCCTGCCTCCTGTACGGCCGGGTGCTGCAGCAGGATCTCCTCAATCTCGGCCGGGGACACATTCTCGCCTCCTCTGATGATGATGTCCTTCTTCCGTGCGGTGATGTAGAAGTAACCATCACGGTCCATGTAGCCAATATCGCCAGTGTACAGCCACCCGTTTCTAATCGTACTGGCTGTCTGCTCAGGCAGGTTCCAGTAGCCTTTCATGACTGTGGGACCTTTGACTACGATTTCCCCTTGCTGCTCTGGCGGAAGCTCATTACCCTGCTCATCCAACACTCTCATAGTTGTACACTTGAGCAGACACTTGCCTATCGAGCCATACCTGGGTGGAAGGTCACCCGGTTGCCCGGCGGTAATGGCTCCCGACTCGGTCAAGCCCCAACCTTCACGAATATCGACTCCCGCCCTCTCCTTCCACTTCAGCGCCATCTCAACTGGCAGTGGTGCGGCACCACACTGGCAATCCTCGAGCGAACTCAGGTCATATTTACTGAACTCTGGCGACTCCAGCATCTGAGCATACATGGTGGGAACCGCTGCTATCTGGGTTACCCTGAACATGTGTATCGCCTTCAGTGCCTCTTCCACATTCCACCACCTGAGCATAATCGTTCTTCCGCCCACTAAGTCACCTGTGTTACTGAAGGCAATGCCATATGAGTGCGATAGGGGCAGGACAGCCAGGCTAACCATCAAGCGGTTCACCCCCGAGACCTGCTGTACAGCTTCGTGAAACCTGAGTGTTCTGGGATCAAAGACACGGCTGCTAACCTGGAGGGTAGTCGAGCGGTGCACCATGACGTACTCGTAGAAGGACAGGGCATTCATGTAGAGCGAATAGTGTGTATGCATAACACCCTTGGGTTGCCCGGTCGTCCCGGCGGTATAGATCAAAGCTGCGATATCATCGTTGTCGGTGTCCTCGATCTTCAGCTCACTGCAGTTACCTGACATAATATCATGGAGTGGAATCGTGCCGGGTACGTCATCGCCCTCGACCAGGATCACGTGCTGCAACTCGGGAGATTGCCTCCCTGCATCAAGTACACGGGGCGCGAAGTCCGAGCTTGTGATCACGGCCTTTGCGCCGGAATCACGATAGATGTGGGCGGCCTGGTCGGGCCTCAACAGCGGGCTCAGCGGAGCGATGATGGCACCCATCTTGTATATGGCGGCAAAGGCCGACACCAGCCAGGGGTTGTTGGACATCTGCACCGCTACCCTGTCCCCCTTCTTCACCCCCAGATCCTT
>PWZA01000043.1 GCA_003567655.1 Dehalococcoidia bacterium | reverse complement strand
CCCGCCGGGAGGCTTACGGGGCGGACATAACATACGGCACTAACAACGAGTTCGGCTTCGATTACCTCAGGGACAACATGGTCGTTGACTTATCTCAGTGTGTGCAGCGTGAACTGAATTTTGCCATCGTCGATGAGGTCGATAACATCCTCATCGACGAAGCCCGCACTCCGCTGATAATAAGCGGGGCTGCCGAGGAAGCAGCAAAGAAGTACTACACATTCGCCCAGTTGGTATCTCGCCTCAGCAAAGACGAGGACTATACGATAGATGAGCGCAGCCGTACAGCCCTCCTTACGGATACGGGCATAACCAGAATCGAGAAGATGCTACAGAAGGAGGGACTGCTCAAGGCGCCCGACCTGTATGACCCTTCCAATTACTCGCTTGCTCAATATCTTGATAGTGCCCTTAAGGCTCATGCTCTGTTCAAGAGGGATAAGGACTATGTGGTTAAGGACGGTCAGGTGATAATCGTAGACGAGTTCACCGGCAGGCTGATGTTCGGCAGAAGGTATTCTGAGGGACTGCATCAGGCCATCGAGGCCAGGGAAAAAGTGAAGATACAGCGTGAGTCAGTTACCCTGGCTACGATCACCTTCCAGAACTACTTCCGCCTCTACGAGAAGCTGGCGGGGATGACCGGAACGGCTGTCACAGAAGCGGAGGAGTTTCACAAGATCTACAAGCTGGAAGTGATGGTGATCCCGACAAATAGACCCCTGGCTCGCACGGAGCACCCCGACCAGATCTACAGGGATGAACGAGCCAAGTTCGCCGCGGTGGCCAGGGAGGTTAAGGAATGTCATGAGCGGGGCAGGCCCTGTCTTATCGGCACTACATCCATCGAGAAGTCGGAATTCCTGTCCGATGTACTGAGAAGGAACGGCATACCGCATCAAGTTCTCAATGCCAAGCCCGAGCACAATGAGAAGGAAGCAGCCATAGTTGCTCAAGCGGGGCGTCTGGGTGCTGTAACCGTGGCCACACAGATGGCCGGTCGTGGTGTCGATATCATACTGGGTGGCAATCCCGAGGGGCGCGTTGAATCGGAATGGCGCGAAGAGCATGATAGCGTGGTTGAGATGGGCGGGCTACACATCATAGGCACGGAGCACCACGAGGCGAGACGCATCGACAATCAGTTGCAAGGGAGAGCAGGCAGACAGGGAGATCCGGGTAGCTCGCGTTTCTACGCTTCGCTGGAGGACGAGATTGTGCGCCGCTTCGGCGGCGACCGTGTGAAGGGCCTTATGCAGTGGGCGGGCATGGATGAGAACACACCCATTGAGCATCCCATAGTCACCAGGGCCATTAGCAACTCCCAGGTTCAGACCGAGGGACATAACTTTAGCATACGTAAGCAACTGGTCGAATATGATGATGTTATCAACAAGCACCGCGAGGTGATATACGCCGAAAGGAGGAAGATCCTCACCGGCGCCGACCTCCGGGCGAACATACTGTCCATGATCGAGGAGGAGATCGGGAGCCTGGTGACAAGGCATATGGGTCGGGCCGGCTCCGTCCTCGAGGAAGAGCAGCCGGATACATCTGCTCTGCTGGAGGATGTGTCTGCTATTCTGTCCTTGCCCAAAGAATTCGGGCGTGACGGACTTTGGGAAATGGATGCCGGGCAGATCGCAGACAGGCTGAATGACTATGCCGTTCAGTTGTACGACCAGCGTGAGCAGGAGCTAGGTGCCGACAATATGCGAATCGCGGAGAGACTGGTGATGCTGCGTGTTATCGATAGACTGTGGATGGAGCATCTAACCCATATGGAGAACATGCGCCAGGGTATAGGTCTGCGCTCTGTCGGCCAGCAGCAACCGCTGATAGTCTACAAGAAGGAAGGACATGCTCTGTTCGAGGCCCTTCTGGCCGGCATTCAGCACGACGTTGCACGTACCATATATCGTGTCGGTGTGGCACAGCAACCTGCGCAGAAGAGAGAAGCGGTGCCTGCGGGCAAGAAGGCAGGCCGCAATGAGCCCTGCCCTTGCGGCTCGGGCAAGAAATACAAACATTGCTGCGGTAAGTAGTAATGGCGTCCGACAATGTTCGTTAGCTGCTTGTCCTGTGAAGGACAGGATTGAATTGCTGAGGGTTGTCTTCGCCTAGGCTGAGTTCCCGCGTTTGTTTAACCTGACCGTCACAAGCCAGGAAGCCGTCTTCCCTGTCCTAATCCGAAGAGCCGAGGCGGTCCATCTCTTTGGCCACGATCTCCTCGTCCAGCTTGATAAAAAGTGGCTCCGGCTGGCGCAGCTTCTGCCCGGGCGGCAGACACTGAGCGTTCCAGCCCTGCTCCTTAACACTGCCATCGAACCCGAGATAGGAGTGGAGCCTCTCAGAGCTAGAGGGCAGGAAGGGATAGAGAGCGGTCCTCAGCGCTGTGAGCAGCGAGAGGATGGTATAGACCGACCTCGCCGATGCCTCACGATCGGTCTTGATTGTCTTCCAGGGGGCCTTTTCGTCGAGATAACGATTGGCCTCGTGTGCCAGAGACATCGCTTCCTTGACACTGGCTTTGAACTCACAGCGGTAAAGCAGTTTGTCAATACGGCCAAGCGTTGCTTCAGCCTCCCCCAGCAGGTACTGGCTCCTCTCATCCAATTCGCCAACGGAAGGCACCAATCCATCGAAATGACGGTGAGCGAACGTGAGGACACGATGGGCCAGGTTGCCGTATGTGGCAACCAGTTCATTGTTATTACGGCGGAGGAACTCTCTCCATGAGAAGTCGCTGTCGCCGGTCTCAGGCATGTTCACTGCCAGGGCATATCTCAGAGCATCCGGATCATATCGCTCCAGATAGTCGTCCAGCCAGATGGCCCAGTTTCGACTGGTGGAGAGCTTCCTGCCCTCGATGGTGAGAAACTCATTGGCAGGCACGTCGTAGGGGAGATTCAGGCCACCGTAACCCATGAGCGTCGCAGGCCAGCTAAGGGCGTGGAAGAAGATGTTGTCCTTGCCCAGGAAGTAGTAGCTCCTGGCATCTCGCTGCCAGAAAGGCTGCCAGGCGGTATCATCACCCTGCGACCTCGCCCATTCCTTGCTTGCCGACAGATAGCCGATAACGTTCTCAAACCATACATACAGGCGTTTGCACTCAAAGCCCGGCTGAGGAACAGGTATGCCCCAGTCCATGTCCCGGGTGATGGCCCTGTCTCTCAGCCCTTCGTTGAGGAAGTTCCGGGCGCTGCCAAGGACGTTACGTCGCCAGTGCGTCTGCTTCTCTATCCATTCGGTCAGCCTATCCTGAAAGGCGGAAAGGCGCAGGAAGAAGTGCTCCGAATACTCGAACCGAGGCGCAGTGGAGCAGAGGACGCAGCGAAGTCCCTCCAGTTCCGAGGGGCTTACAGGTTTGCCGCACTCATCGCATTCATCTCCCCTGGCTCTGTCGCAGGCGCAGTGAGGACAGGTGCCCTCTACGTAGCGGTCGGGAAGGAAGCGCTGGCACTGTGGGCAATAAGCCTGCAGCATCCTGTCCTTATAGAGGTGTCCGTTCTTCAGCAGTGTCAGGAATATGTCTTGTGCGACCTCGATGTGATTCGGAGTGTCGGTGGTGGTGTACAGGTCAAACGAGATACCAAGTTTGCTCCAGCAATCGACGAATTGCCTGTGATACTTGTCCGCTACCTGCTGAGGAGTGACTCCTTCTTGCTCTGCACGAATCGTGACCGGCGTCCCGTGCTGGTCGCTCCCTGAGACCATCAGTACCTCGTTGCCCTTGAGGCGATGATAGCGGGCGAAGATGTCGGCCGGCAGATAAGCGCCCGTTATGTGCCCCAGATGCAGCGGGCCGTTGGCGTAGGGCCAGGCAACCCCTATGAGAATGCGCTCGCTCACATCCTCTCCTCAGATGACGGGTCTATGTATGTCAGTCTGTTCCCTGCAATCATCATGTATGTGAGCCCTGAGATTACGCCTGCGGCAGCTTAATCGCCGGGCAGAAATGTGTCTATGTCTTTCCCCTTCTCTTTCCTCTTCGTGATATGGCCTTTGCGCGAGCAGCAATCGATGCAGAGGCGCTGCTTATTGTTATCCTCTCCATTGATCACGAGATAGTGTTCTCCATGTTTGAGCGGGCGATCACAGCCGCTGCACTCTACCTTACCTATAGCAATACAACCTCGACGCACTTTAGCTCCCTTTCTCAGATTTTATCCAGGCGCGGGTCTTTCCCTCGATCACGAGCGTGAATTCTCCTCTGGGTTCAGAGAAATGCTCCCTGGCCCGGCCTACACTGCTGCGAAATATCTCCTCGTGAACCTTGGTCAGTTCACGGCATACAGACAGCCTTCTATCTCCGAGTATCTCCTCAATGTCGCTCAATGACTCCCCGAGGCGATAACGGGTCTCGAAAGCCACCATGGTTCTTGGCTCATCGACCAGAGAGCCAAGAAGACGTTGCCGATGCCCCTGACGGCGCGGCAGAAAACCCAGGTAGATGAACTGGTCGGTCGGCAGCCCCGACACCACCAGGGAGGCAATCACTGCTGAAGGACCGGGTACAGGTATCACACAGATTCCGCGTTCGATGGCTGCAACGATCAGCCTGTAACCGGGATCGCTTAGCCCGGGCATGCCGGCTTCTGAGACGAGAGCTACATCTTCCTCCTCAAGGCACCCCAGCAGGTACTCCAGTTTAGACCTCTTACTATGGTCGTGATAGCTGGTCATCGGGGTCTTTATGTCATAGGCATTGAGCAGGCGGCGCGTAGTCCGGGTGTCTTCGGCGGCAATGAGCTTAACCTCGCGCAAAACGCGCAATGCGCGCAGAGAAATGTCCTCGAGGTTGCCGATAGGCGTAGCAACAACATATAGAGCAGGCACGGTGAGAAATT
>PWZA01000088.1 GCA_003567655.1 Dehalococcoidia bacterium | reverse complement strand
CTCTATCTGGACCAAACCAGAATCGCCCCTGGGTGCAGGTCCTGCGGACACTGATCCACGGAACTGGAGGCATAAGCTGATGGCCGTCCGGGATTCTGACCGACCAAAAGTTGACAGTTACCGCTCTTCATTCCAACTTGACAGTCCCTCAACGCGGTGCTAAATTAAACAACACGCTCTGGACCTGCGGAGCGCGCGAGTGCTCCGGTGGTTCGGAGGGAGGAGAGGAAGAATATGAAGGCAGCTTTGAGCAGGCTGGGAAGATACACGGCCATACGGCTGGTATTCCTGTTCCTTGCTGTGACGATCGCCGTCTACCTCACCGTTATCATCGCCAACATGGGCGGGGAACTGGACCGAATAGTCGAGGCCCAGATAAGGCATGAGATCAACCTCAGAATCGCCCTGGATCCGGATACTCAGAGGCTGCCCCCTGATGAGCGCCAGGCGCTGGCCGATCGGCTGATAGAGCTTGAGCTCAGGAGGCGGGGCATGGACCAACCTTTCTTCCCCTACCGCAGCCTGGATTTCCTCAGGGAGGCCATGACGCTGGAGCTGGGTCGGGCGCGGCTGCTGACCAGCGACACTCACTCGTTTGAGGTGCGCGCCATAATACTGGAGCGGTTGCCATCCACCCTTATCCTTTTCGGGACCGCAGAACTCCTCCTGTTTTTCATGACTCTGTTTATGGCATTGTTCCTGTCCAGAAAGTACGGGAGCGTCCTTGACAAGATATTCATAGCGCTGGCGCCTACCTCTGCAGCGCCGGGCTGGTTCTACGGAATCTTCCTTATCATGATCTTTGCGGCTCTTCTGGGGTGGCTGCCCTGGGGAGGCATGGCACCGTCGGGCACCCAGCCGGGGTTCAACTGGGAGTTCCTGTCGCAGTTGCCGAGGTACATGGCCCTGCCGGTAACCGCCATAATCCTCAGCGCCATCTTCGCAGGCGTCTATAGTTCGCGTACCTTCTTCCTCATCTACTCGATGGAGGACCACGTTGAGCTGGCCAAGGCCAAGGGTCTGTCCTCGCGGGCCGTAGAGCGGCGGTACATCCTGAGGCCCACCTTGCCGCCAATAATCACCGGTTTCTTGATGCTGCTGATCACCATGTGGATGGGGCAGATTGTCCTGGAGACGATTTTCAACTGGCCGGGACTGGGACAGGTATTCTACCAGGCGATAGTTATGCAGGAGACAGCTGTCATCGTCGGCGTTATCGTCATCTACGGATACCTGCTCTGCGCCACCGTGTTCCTTCTGGACTTCATCTATGCCATGCTCGATCCGCGTGTCCGTGTGGGGATCGGGGGAGGTAGGTAGCAGATGCGCAGGTTACTGCCGTCACTCAGGGAGCTCAAGCGCTACCCCTCGATTATTGCGGGTCTTGTGCTGATCTTCTTCTTTGTGGTCCTCTCGATCTACACCGTTGTCACGATACCCTACAGCGAGGCGGTCAGGATCTGGGCCGATCATGGCGAGCGTATCGAGAATCCCAAGTTCGCCCGACCGGTGTGGTTCGACTGGTTTACCTCCGATAGACTACCCCGCACCATCGTGCCTCGACTGCATGACGAGGAGTCCACTCTGACCGAGGAACTCCTGGGAGACGGCATGAAGAGAATGGAGGTAGTGATTCCCTTCGAGTACCACTACGATGACTTTCCCAGCGAGCTTCGAATGAGCATGATGTGGTCGTTCGAGCCGGATGTTCCGCGACCGCTGGTGTCGATGTACTGGCGCAAGCCGGACGGGGAGCTTGTCCTCATTGACGAGAACGTTCGTACCCGCGGAGCGATGAGCGTGTATATCAGCGGGCTGGATGGCCTGAGGTCAAGACTCGGGATGGCGCCCCGCTTCGGCCTGTTTGCCGTGGATCTCACCGTCCCCCGGGAAGAGCGAGAGCCCATGCAGGGCAGGTACGAGTTCATCCTGCAGGGAGAGTTTGGAGAGGGCCACAGCCTCGACGACCTCAGCCTGACCGTCTACGGGCGGGTGCATGGCATGGGAGGCACCGACCACAGGAGGCGCGACCTCATGCTGCCCCTCCTCTGGGGCGCGCCTATCGGGCTCGCCTTCGGGATACTGGCCGCCATCGGTGCCCAGATGAGTACTTTCGTTCTGGCTGGCATCGGCACCTGGTTCGGAGGGAAGCTGGAGAGGGCCTTTATCTGGATCACCCAGGTGAACATCATCTTGCCGATGCTTCCCATCCTGATCATGATCAGCCACCTGTACTCACCGAGGATATGGACCATCCTGGGACTGGTCATTGCGCTCAATGTCTTCAGTGGTTCCATGCTTGGCTATCGGGCCATGTTCCTCCAGCTGAAGGAGTCGCCCTACTTCGAGGCGGCCCAGGCCTACGGTGCCGGGAATTTCCGTATCATCTTCCGCTATCTGCTGCCCAGAATAGCGCCGACATTGCTCCCGCAGTTCGTGATGATAGTTCCTACGTTTGTCTTTCTCGAGGCCACGCTGGCCGTACTGGGGCTCGGCGATCCCTACCTGCCGACCTGGGGAAAGATGATAAACGATGCGCAGGGGCAGGGTGCCCTTTATCACGGGCACTACTACTGGATAGTCCTGCCCTCCCTGCTGCTAATGGGGCTGGGCTTCGGCTTCGCCCTCGTGGGGTATGCGCTTGACCGTATCTTCAACCCGAGGCTCAGGGAGCTGTGATAGGGGGTATGTACGACCGGTATGAGAAGACAGAAACAGGCGGTAGCTGAGAGGGGCCGGCGTCCCGATGGGACAGAAGGCCCCGTTCTTAAGGTCGAGGACCTGACCCTCTACTTCCGCTCTCAGGCGGGGGTGGTGCAGGCGGTAGAAGGCGTGAGCTTCGAGCTTGCCAGGGGGCGTTCGCTCACCATTGTCGGTGAATCCGGCTGCGGCAAGACGTCGCTTGCGCGTGCCATCCTGAGATTGCTTCCCCGCAATGTACATACCTACAGGGGGCGCGTCATCCTCAACGGTGTTGACCTGATGAAGTTCAGCGATGAACGCTTCCGTAGAGACGTTAGGTGGACTAAGATGTCGATGGTCTCCCAGGCGGCCATGAATGCGCTCAATCCCGTCCTTAAGGTTGGGTATCAGGTCGCCGAGCCCCTGTTGCTAGAGCACATTGGCAGGAAGGAGGCCTACCGCAAGGCGAGGGAGGTCTTCAACCTGGTGGGCATTCCCGCGGCGTTCATGGATCGGTATGCCTTCGAGCTCTCCGGTGGGATGCGCCAGCGGGCCATCCTTGCCATGGCCCTGATAACCGACCCCGATATTGTCATACTCGATGAGCCGACTTCGGCACTGGACGTCCTGACCCAGGCCAATATCATGAATACGCTCAAAAAGATCAAGCAGGACGTGGGATTGAGCTTTATGCTCATTACTCACGATATAGCCACCTCGAGCGAACTGGCCGACGAGGTGATCTGCATGTATGCCGGGCAACTGGTTGAACATAGCGACGGTCAGAGGTTCTATAGGGAGCCCCTGCACCCGTATTCCCAGAAGCTTATGGGCAGCGTGCCCACCCTGCGCGTTGAGAAGAAGCCCGAGTTCATCCCTGGCCAGCCCCCGAGCCTGCTCAACCCTCCGACAGGGTGCCGCTTCGCCGCTCGCTGCCAGAAGAGGTTCGAGCGTTGCGATGAAGAGCCTCCCCTGTTTGAGCACGGTGAGGAGACCGTGAAGTGCTGGCTGTATGAGACCGGTTGAGAAGATGGAGAACAACAAAGTCGTTTCGCTTAAGGGGGTACGCACCTACTTCGAGTTGAAGCGGTGGGGCTTCCTCCACGCCGGGTACGTGAGGGCAGTTGATGGAGTGAGTTTCGATCTGGCGCGCGGAGAGGCGGTCACCATAGTGGGAGAGAGCGGCTCGGGCAAGACCACGCTGCTGCGCACCATCCTGGGTTTGGCCAAGATCACCGACGGTGAGATGATCTTCGGAGGAAGGAAACTCGACTACAACAACTCGCGTGACCTCACCTGGCTGCGCTGGCAGGTCGGCTTCGTACAGCAGGACCCCTATGGCGCAACTGCGCCTTTCATGAACGTGCACAGGATTCTGTCGGAGCCCCTGATAGTAAACAAGGTGCCCAAGAGTGAGCGGGAGCAGCGGATACGGGAGGCGCTGGAGGAGGTGAGGCTGATCCCGGTGGATGACTTCCTGCACAAGTTCCCCCATATGCTTTCGGGCGGGCAGCAGCAGCGGCTGGTGGTGGCCAGGGCACTGCTGTTGCGTCCCATGCTGATTGTGGCCGACGAACCTGTGTCCATGCTCGACGCCTCGGTCCGCGTGGAGGTCCTGGAGTTGATGGGAAAGATCCAGAAGGCTCATAATCTGGGCGTCATCTACGTCACCCACGACCTCTCCTCGGTGCGTTACTTCTCGCAGCGCGCCTTCGTGATGTATGCTGCAAAGCTGGTGGAGAAGGCGGATGTCAATGAGATAGTTAACAACTCCCTTCACCCTTATACAGAGGTGCTGCTCAACGCCATCCCCGACCCTGAGCCCGAGAACGTAGGTAAGTTCAAGGATATCCCGGCCGGCGAGCCGCCCAGCCTGATAAACCCCCCGCAGGGCTGCCGCTTCCACCCCCGTTGCACACGGAAGATCGAGGGGCTCTGCGATACTGAGGAACCGCCCGATTTTGAGCCCAGACCCGATCACTTCGTCGAGTGCTGGCTGTACAAGTAAGTCTGCCATTCGGCAGCAGTCAGCTATCGGCGGTCAGAGACTCAACGCCCTGCTCAGATGCAGTACGAGGCTTCGATCTGGTGCTTTGACGCTATCCACCACGCCGAACGTGTCAACTCAGACGATAATGTTACCGAACAGGGGTTGTTCACTCATTTAGAAATGTTACCGGGATAATGCCGCCTCCTTTCTGGTGGTTGTATCGGCCCGGGGGTGTTCCCAGAGTTGTTGTACTGCTGTATAGATCTGTCTGCGTAACTG
>PWZA01000181.1 GCA_003567655.1 Dehalococcoidia bacterium | reverse complement strand
CGGCAAGCAAGAAGGCGGGATGCGGGCCGGCACAGAGAGCATCCCTAACATCGCGGGGCTGGGAAAGGCGGCTGAGCTGGCGGTCCACGCCTTATCCGACAATGACCGCATACGCAACTTACGAGATAAGCTGGAGGCCGGCATCATATCTCTGATGCCGGAGGCCAGACTGAACGGTCACCGCGAGCACAGACTACCCAACACTCTCAGTTTGACCCTGCCCGGCCTCAGAGGTGAATCGATTGTCATCGTCCTCGACCAGCACGGTATCTCTGTGTCTCCGGGTTCAGCCTGTAAGTCAGGCTCGCCGGAACCGACTCACGTCCTTATCGCCATGGGAAGAACCGAAGAGGAGGCTCACTGCAGTGTCAGGTTCTCGTTGAGCCGTTATACCACAGAGGAAGAGATCGACTACACCGTATCAGCGCTGGAGCAGGTACTCGAGGAAAAGGATATGGTGCGACTCATCCCCTGCAAGTAGCCTGCGAAGTGCCGGGTTTCCCGGGATTGCCTCACCTTCGTACGAGATACTGGACGCTGAACCATTGCCGCTCATCGGTCCAGACATGCTCTACGTTGAACCCGGCACCGGACGCCATCTGTCGGAACTGACTAAGATCATACTTGTACGAGCTCTCCGTCCATATGCTTTCGCCCCAGGCAAATGAGATGTCTTCCCCACCCAGGTGCACTTCCTGCTCATCCTGACTGATGATATGCATCTCCACTCTGCTTCTTAGGGGATTATAGAAGGCGTAGTGCCGATACAGTTCAAGTTCAAAATCGCAGTCGAGTTCCCGGTTGATCCGCCTCAGCAAGTTCAGGTTGAACTCGGCTGTTAAGCCCTCTCCATCATTATATGCACGGTGAAGCACGACAGGATCCTTCTTCAGGTCCACCCCGATGAGCAGAGCCCCACCGGACCCGCAGACACGGGCAGCACGTTGCAGAAACCGTGTTGCCGGAACCGGATCCAGATTGCCGATCGTCGAGCCGGGAAAGTATATGCACACACGTTTGGAGGCACGCTTCGCCTCCGGCACATCAAAACGGGAGAGGTAATCTGCACAGATCGGATAGACTTCCAGCTTGGGATACTCCGATGATAGTTGTCCTGCCACGAGCAGCAACTGCTCTCGCGATATATCGACAGGAAGATAGGCTACCGGATCGGACAGGTGATCCAGCAGAACGCGCACCTTTTCACAGTTGCCGCTGCCGTACTCCATCAACAGGGCATGAGGACCTATCAACCCGGCCATCTCCCCGATGTGGGCCTGCATGATGGATGCCTCAACCCGTGGGATATAGTACTCCTCCAGCTCACAGATACGCTCGAAAAGCGTAGCGCCCCGTTCGTCGTAGAAGTATTTAGATGGCAACTCCTTTTGCGGCTTGAGCAGTCCCGCCAGGACCTCTGCGAGGAATGTCTCACGCCCGGGGCTGCAGTCGGTTGGCGCCATCTCCTCAGACCCTCTATCCTTCACTTCTCACTCCTCAAATCTCGGGGCGTCCGGCCGATTCGGCACACCAAGAATCGTGTTGACCTGAAACGCCAATTATGCTGCGCCGATTATACAGAATACGGCAGGCACAGCGCCAGAAACTGCGCGACGAGTTACAGCAGGCATATCGAAGTATGTGATTCCGATTGCGCCTTATCACGAGGACCGCATCGTCCAGCCTTCTATGCTGCGAGATATGAGATATCCCTGCTTGAGACTTGGAACGGCATGCAAACCCGAAGCGCCAACGACTCGATAGGGCATCCTCCCGGATCGGATATTCTCTTCTTAGAGACCCACAATGCCGCGCGTCACTGCTGGCTTTTGGCAGCGGCCGGCCCTTCGACAGGCTCGCGCCGGCTGAGTATCGCGCCTGTGATGGAAAGAACCCCGGGGATCAGCACAGCAGTCAGGGCCATGACACCACCTCCCTACACAAGTGTTCTTATCCTCTACAATACGGTACAACGCGCTGTAGAATTCTGTAAAGCTTGAGAATGTCATAGACACGTCTTCACGTACGATCAGTGAAGAGTTGAAGGCGGATGGTGCTGATCAGGGCCGGGGCAGACTACCGAACAGGAGGTGTCTATGCTGGTAGAGCGTTCACGAACACAGTCAGCCCCGTCTAAGCCCTCTTTCCCTCTTTGAGGCTCAGGAAGTCCCCGTGATATTCCTCGATCAGCCCGGCGTCGGCAAAGCTGAAGTAGCTGTTGTCCCCTATTACTATATGATCCAGCACTTTGACCTGCAGTATGTTGCCTGCGAAAACCAGATCCTGCGTTATCTGCCTGTCGTTATCACTCGGCTGAGGATTACCGGCCGGATGGTTGTGTACGAAGATCAGCGCTGCAGCATTGTGTTTGATCGCGCTCTGAACGATCTCACGCGGGTAGACGGCGCTGGCGTTGAGGGTCCCTTCGAAAAGGTCTTGGATCCCGACAACGTGATTCTGAGAATCCACGAACATGACCTTGAAGACCTCCTTCTTCAGGTCGCGCATAGAATGGTACAGGTAATCGAAAACCTCCCTTGAAGACCGACAGTAGGGACGGTCAAGCAGTTGCTCCTTGAGAAACTCCCTGGCCAACTCCTGGATGAACTTGATGACGAAGATATGGGTGGGACCTACTCCCCTGATCTCCTGCAACTCCTCGGGAGAAGCCTCGAGCACCCCTCTCAAAGTCTTGAACTCCTCTATCGCATCCTTGGCCTGCTGCTTGCAGTCCTTGCGTGGCGTGCCCAGGGTAAGCAGCAGTTCCACCACCTCGTAATCGAGAAATGCGTCCAGCCCCGACTGGAGGAATCTTTCGCGCAGCCTCTTTCTGTGTCCTTCCGTTCTCTTATCGTCCATGTTCGATAGTTCCACATTATACATCACGGCTCTGTGAAATTGCGTCACACGACCGTGAGCGAAGTGCTGCTATAATACTGAGGTGATGAATCTGAGCCAGCAAGTAGAACAGCACCTCCCCGGACAACTGCTGAGACAGATCGGGGAGATCAGGACACAGGCCGCCGGACGGGGTGAAAAGGTGTATCTAGTCGGCGGCATAGTTCGCGACCTGCTGCTGGGAGAGCCCTCGCTTAACTCAGGACTTCGCTTCGATCTTGACCTCGTGATCGAGGGCGATGCGGTGGGACTGGCACAGGACATTGCAGAAACCGGACAGGCAAAGCTGCTCACCCATCAGCAATTCGGCACCGCCAGGCTCGACTACGAAAGCTTCACCATGGACATGGCAACGGCTCGAAAAGAGACCTACGCCAAACCGGGGGCATTGCCTGCGGTCACCCCCGGCACCCTCAAGGATGACCTCTTCCGCAGAGACTTCTCGATCAATGCTATGGCTATATCACTGGCAGCAGACGACTACGGACACCTCATCGACCCATACCAAGGCCGGAGTGACCTGGAACACCGCCTTATACGTGTTCTGCACCCCCGGAGCTTCAGCGACGACCCTACTCGCATTCTGCGCGCCGTTCGCTACGAACAGCGCCTGGGGTTTGCCCTCGAGGCTCAGACCGCCCGACTGCTTAAACGAGATGCTCCTGTGCTAGACATGATAAGCGGCGACCGCATAAGGCACGAACTGGAGTTGATCTTCAGGGAAGACAGGCCGGAGTGCGCTATCAGCCATCTTGCCGAGCTGGAAGTGCTACAGAGGATAGACCCGTCGCTCACCGCCGATAAGGGCATGGTCGACAGATTCCAGAGGGCACGGCAACCGGGGCAACCCGAAGGATTGCCCTCTCTCTTCTTCTGCCTTCTGGTCTATGCGTTAAGCATAAGCCGGGTCGAGCAGTTTCTCATCCGACTCAATACGCCGGCGAAGCTAGCTCACGCTATTCGCGATACGCTCCGTCTCAAGACCGAGTTGACGAAGCTTGAGAGCCCTTCCCTTAAGCCCAGCGAAATCTACGACCTGCTTCAGGAATATGACACTCTGGCATTGGAGGCAAACGCCATCGCCTCGGAGTATTCAACCGCAGGTCGCCATCTCCGGCTGTTTCTCACAGAACTGCGATATGTTAGACCGACCCTCAACGGAGAAGCTCTGAAGAGACTGGGTATCTCCTCCGGGCCTGAAATGGGCGAGATTCTCCGCACCTTGCGAAAGGCAAGGCTCGACGGAGAGGTCAGCACGAAGGAAGAGGAGGAACGACTAACTATCTATTTGACAGCCTGCAACTCTCACAAGAAGCCTGAACCTGACCCGGAGTAACAGAAGCAGGCCACACCATCACGAACTGCGTGACACGCCCGCCATCACAGTGCCCCCAGCACCTGAACTAAAAGGGAAGAGGGGGTAGAAGACGCAAGAACGCCTCACCTAAATAGCATACGAGGACATACTTGGGGAACTTCCCCGCCAGGCAGGGCAGGAGGAACTTCCATAGCTTTAGTCGTGAGACTCCGGACAGGAACCCGCCGATGTCAACCGGCAGAACAGGTTGCAGAGCGATGAAGAAGACGCCCCATGGACCGTGGCGGTCCATCCAGCCAACAAGTCTCCCGTATCCCGGAGTGTTCTCAAGATGCACTATTCTCTTGCCCAGATAACCGGCATAATAGGCAGTAACCTCACCGATGGTTCCGCCGACAGCACCGACGAATGCCGTCAAGACGAGGTTTCCTTCGGCCGCAACAGCTATCATGGTAGCCATGGCGATAGGCATGGGAACTCCGATCAGGGCGGAGTTTATGAGGCTCAGACCGAAAACAGCCAGGTATGCAGTAGGAGCAAATCCCCGTTGCGTAAAACTCAGTCGCTCAAACAGGTAGAAGAGAGCGATACTAAGAAAGATCAGGACGACGACATAGAAAAGCAGCTTGATCCATGCCCTCCACTTCGGTCTCTTAGTGGCCATCGAATCGCATTATCCAAGCACCCGAAACGCGGTGCCTAAAGCCAGGGATCCGCACCTTGCCGCGGGAAAGAAGGAGCCAGGTAACACTCCAGTCCTTGCTCTCGCAGGCGGTAAGCCAATCCTCCCGCCTCCTCCTCGACAGGACAGCAGGTGAAAAGACACGGTCCGGACCCGGCCAGGAAAACCCCTTG
>PWZA01000085.1 GCA_003567655.1 Dehalococcoidia bacterium | reverse complement strand
TGGCGAGTGAGTAGCGTGAACCGTAGCATTTGTGCAAGAGTGTTTGATTTAGGTACTAAACAAGGCAGCTATACGTGGCGATGTATGTGGTCAACGAAAGTGTAGGCATTGCGCCGCGGGATTCGCTGAGAGAAGAAACTACGTACTGATCAATGAATGACGTGCCAATAGCGTCGAGGTAGGCTAGTAAGGATGACAGTCGGCTGTTCTACAGGAAGTTACCCCGAATAGTTTCCCATTACGCGGTGTCGCGACGAGACGCCTGTTATTGATGACGGTTGTAGCATGTCTAGTGAGGAGAAACCCGTGGTAGATCCTGATTGTTCACCTCTGTTTAGGGGGCTATATGAACCCACCGAGGCCTCTCGGTTTATAGCGAATACCCTATCAAGCGGGACCCCGCTTCGAGTAACCTCCAGCAAATTGATATATTGGATCAGGCGAGGTCTAGCGGATCGCGAGTTAGCAGGAATCTCAGGAAGAGAGCTAATACTGAGTTTTGAGGATCTGATATCTATGCGCGTGATTGCGGCTTTGAGGGCGGCGGGCGTCAAGTTCAGCAGAATATACGAGGCTGAACAGTGGCTTCGCAGGGTTACCGGACATCGTAGCCCTTTTGCAACAGAGATGTTGTGGACAGAGAGAGCCGATGTCTTTGTTGAGATGAAGAGCAGGCTGATAGCTGCCAGCAGAAGTGGCCAATATGCATTTGCAATAATCGAGCAGTATCTGATTCCGGTTCATGGCTTGACCTTCGATATACACCATGTTGCAAGAACCTGGGAGCCACGACAGAACATCGTACTGGACCCCTTAGTCCAGTTTGGTTCACCGTGCATTAAAGGCACTCGTATTCCGTCCAGAACGCTATGGGGTATGGTAACGGGCGGTGACCAGGTCGAATATGTAGCCCGATCCTTCGGAATAGCCACGGAGCACGTTCAAGATGCTGTTGAATGGGAAGAGTCCCTCACCAAAAGCTGACGAGCCGTTATTCCTCTTAGATGAGTCGCTCGACAGGAATGTGGCGAAAGCGCTAGCGCTCGTAAAGTACAATGTAGTTGCAGTCTCTGATGCTTTTGAGGGCAGGTCTGGAGTAACAGACCCAGAGATAATCGCATGGTGTAGAGGAAACGATGCCATATGGGCTCATGCAGATGATAGGGCTCGCAAGGAACACAAGAAGGAGATAATCGTGGCCGGGATTCGGTCTCTGTGGGTGTACCGCCCCGGCGGTGTTATGTCCAGCAAGGAGCAATTGAGAATACTCAGCTATAAACTGCCAGATCTGATTGATCAGCTTGGCAAGCACCCTCGTGGGTTGCATTACAGGGTGTCCGCTCATGGAGAGGCGAATAGGAAGAGAATCAAGCTCGAGCGAATATCTTTGTGAGATCAAGCTCGTAAGGCAGCAGCAAAGCGAATCCTAGAATCAAGTTGCAGCCGAGGGTGTTGACAATAACTGGATCATGGCAGATAATCTACGCATACGAGGTGGTAAAGATGACTAATAACCGGAACAGATGGCATAAGCTACGTCCAGAGCTGATTCGAAGGCAGCGTGCCAACCAACCGATCGAGACACCAGTCCAGCGAGTCCCGAATGCGATCATAGAGGTTGGCGATGATTACGTGGTCGTGTTGTCAAGCCGGGGAAAGAAGCCTCGCACAATACTGGCGCAAGAGATCAATAATGGCGACATCGAGCAGTACACAGGCAGGCGAAGGATCATCATGGCTCTCCGGGAACTTGCGGATTCTCTGCCATAGCCCGTGCGACTGCCGCGTTGACTGATGCAACACCAAGCTTAACCGTCCGCTTGCCGCTTGATGGCAGATGCAAGACCCTGAGGAGCATATCTGGAGTGAGCGCCTATTTGAGCGAACGGTGGATGCATGACGGAGATAGGGTGGTAAGAAGATAGGTTTGACAGCACCTGTCGTTTTCAGAAAGAGACGATCTAAGATCCATGTGACCCAAGAGTTCCAGTCATGCAGTTATGAACTAATAGGAGGTCTAATATGTCGTATAGAGGAAGAGTAGTCAAATGCCAGCACTGTAATGGGACTGGGAAGGTGTCTGACGGTACCGTTTCTGGCAAAAAGATACCTTGTCCTGCCTGCGGCGGCGCGGGTGTTCAAAGGGTATAAGGAGCCACAAGGCGAAGGCTAGCAGAATCGTGCCGAATGAGCCCGATAGGAACCAGAGTCTGTGATCGGAGTCGGGTGCCTTACTGACCGCCGTTTACCTAACCAATCTCCTCCAGAAGTCGGGCACATCATACCTGTTTCGACCAGATCGACTGCGGTGGTGATGTTAACTGGACCACATCACCGTAGGATAATGTTCGATAGATCCAAGACTCGGACGGATCAGAGAACGTTTACGCGATAATGCTGGTGATTCTGGCAGCAGTCTGAGCATACGAGATGATCTACTGACAGGAGGGCAAATCAATGGGCGAGAAGACCATGTGGGGCATACATGCAGGCAGCGGAGGCGAAGCAGACAATCTGTTCATCAAGAACAAGGTTATCGCCATAGGATGGGAGCACATCGGTGACCTGAGCAGATTCAAGAGTAGAGACGAGTATAAGAGCAAGTTGGAGCAGTACAAGGATCTGTCTGTCGGAGCACAAAGGAACATCGCGGGCATATTCTACCGCTTTGTGTATGAGATGCAGATAGGAGACTTGGTGGTATACCCTTCTAAGAGGAACAAGCGGGTATGTATCGGAGAGGTGAAGTCAGGATACAAGTATCGGCCTGATGTTGACAGCGAATTCCCCAACCAAAGGGATGTTGCCTGGAACGCGGATTTTCCCCGGACACGGTTTTCTCAACAAGCATTATACGAGATCGGCTCTGCTCTGTCGCTTTTCCAGGTGAGAAATTATGCTGATGAGTTTCTGGCTGCATTGGAGGGCACGCCAGGATCAGAAGAACCAGCAACAGGGGAAGAAACTGTAGAAGTGGCAAGCATCACTGAGGATATGGAGTCTCAGACCCAAGATTTCGTGTTGAAGCAACTACATAGACATTACCAGGGCGAGGCGTTAGAGGAGCTCATTGTGCATCTACTGGAGAAGATGGGATACCACGCGAGACAGACTATGAGAAACGCGCCCAGTGTAGACATAATCGCTCATAGGGATGAGTTCGGTTTTGAACCCCCACTAATAAGATGTCAGGTCAAGTCGTCTGATGAGACTGTGAATCTTGAACCGGTTGAGAAGCTGTATTCCAGAGTCAACCAGAACGAATACGGATTGTTCATTACGTTGTCAGGCTACAATAGCAGAGTCACTGCATTTGCCGAGGCAAAGCACAATCTGAGACTGATTGATGGATACGAGCTTGTTGACATCATATTGGAGCACTATGATGAACTAGATACCAAATACAAGAACACTATACCTTTAAACAAGGTGTTCTTGCCTAGCGTTGCGGGGTGATCGGAAGTGAAAAGCGGAATGAGGAACTACTACTTTCTAGCCAGCGAGAGGATTGACAGCCTCTATAACCAACTAGTCGCCCGTACACCTGATGATACCCTCAACGGGGCAGACAGGAGCAAGCATGACACTGTTCTCACAGAGACACGGGTACAAGCCAGTTAAGAGCGTGATTCAGACAGAGTCTATGGATCAAGACCTACGCGTAGGTTTATGGAACGCCCTTGAACTATTCTACTGGCACGCTGGCAAGCCGGATGAACTGATGGACAGCCCTTACAATCGTGAGTTAGGTATATTGTTTGGTGCGTTGTGGCTTGACTACTTCAAATACCCTATCTATACCATGCCAGACCGCCTGCACTTGGCTCTGAAGCAGATCCGAGACTATTTCTTCTCTTGCACGTGGCCAGAGGCCTATGACCTCGTGGAGTTCATCGTCATGAGTTATCCTGACACTGGCAAGAACGACGCGTTCATAGCCTACTGCAACATGATTCTGACTCGCGAGGTTTCTGGTTATCGGTTCATCGGAAAGCTGATTACTCCCATCACTAATGAAGGAGAGATTGCTGAAATAGAAGAAGCATCACGATGTTCCGACAGTCTGGAGCCAGTTGCCATTCACCTGCGCTCTGCACTAGAGAGGTTCTCCGATAGAGAGTCCCCCGACTACAGAAACTCAGTCAAGGAGTCGATATGTGCGGTTGAGGCAATGAGCAAGCTGATTTCGGGAAGAGAGAAAGCTACGCTCAGCGACGCTCTAGCGAAGATACGGGAAGGAATCGCGCTGCATCCTGCTCTGAGTAGCGCATTTAACAGCCTCTACGGTTATACAAGCGCTGCTGATGGCATACGGCATGCTCTTCTAGAAGAATCAAGGCTGGACTCTGAAGATGCTAAGTTCATGCTAGTAGCATGTGCAGCATTCATAAACTACCTCAAAGTCAAGTCATCGAAAGCAGGGTTTGAACTGGCTTGAGACAGTGCTAAGGTGCTCAACCTTCTACCTGCGGCATGGAATCCGGGGACACCCATACCTATTTGGCGTCCCAAGGACCAGATGGAATGCCGGCGGGCAGAACAAGATAAGAGAGGCATTACCGCGGGACGAGCCCCATAGATTGGCCTCTCATCGTGATTGTTCTATAAGACTACCACAAACCACCCCCCTTGTCACGATTCATGATCAATGCCGCGGGCACCATACTCGTTCCGCTCCCGACTCATGTTCATACACTCAGCGAGGCTATCACTTTCCTGACGCCGATCCTGCAAGCAGAGCTATGGAACGAGCGATCTCCTCTTGTCTTTCTTGATAGAGTATCATCTCACTCTTATTCACTTGGCGCTTGACTTTGCTCATTGTCTTCTCGGTCTTGGTCAACATCATCTCCAACAGCCCTATTTGCTTTCTGTCTATTCCGTCCGATTCAGAGACTGCTCTACACGCATCCAAGATGGCAGAGAACTGATGCTCGAAGTTCACCGGCCTGAGATCTCCTAACCTGGTGCTGAACTCAGCTGTATTGCGCAGATCTATCAATGCCTGTAATCGACGTGATCCATATGACTGTCGAGGCGTCGACACCCATGTGCCCTCTGATGCCCTGAGAGCTAATCTCCATACT
>PWZA01000022.1 GCA_003567655.1 Dehalococcoidia bacterium | reverse complement strand
CCATACTCCTGGCGGAGCAGGACATCGGCTTTGCCTTTCAGCTATCGCAGAGGAACTACGTCATGTCGCGGGGGCACGTCATTGCCGAGGGGACTGCTGAGGAGTTGATGAGAGACGACACCATCCGGGAGACATACCTGGGCATGTAGCAAACCATACGGGCACCCCTTGCTCAACAGTCAGCAATCAGTCTTCATCGTTAGGGTTTCAGCATTCAGACAGCCGTAAATGGTAGCCTGAGGTTGTCAGGAATCCGCACCCACCTCATGCCACCCAACCATCATACCCGATCACATGTCATCTGCTGTCCTCGCACCGAACGACCGCGGATCGCTATCACCAGTCGGACAGGCACATATGCCGCCTAACGGATGGGGCATCATGTGCCCTTGTGTACTAGCCGAGGCTAGCTGCCAATAGAGGTGGCAGAATCCCCCCATCCCTGCTATAATGCGGCGGGCAATCATTGCCAGTCGAACGAAGCAAACTATCGGGAGGTCAGATGCTATGAAGAACAGACACATCAAGAAGGCGGCTGTGCTGGGTTCCGGCGTAATGGGGAGCAGGATAGCTGCTCTGCTTGCAGGCGTGGGCATACCTACTTACCTGCTGGACATCGTCCCCAAGGAGCTGGACGATAAGGATGTCAAGAAGGGGTTGACGAAGGAATCACCCACCTTCCGAAATAAGCTCGCCCAGATGGGCATTCAGGGCACCATCGGGGCAAGGCCGCCGGCCATGTTCGTGGCCGATGACGCCAGGCTCATCACACCCGGCAACTTCGAAGACCACCTGCCGTGGCTCTCGGATGCCGACTGGATCATCGAGGGAGTGATCGAGAACCTGGCCATAAAGAAGGAACTGCTGAAAAAGGTCGAGCCGTTCATTAAGCCGGATGCCATCATCAGCACCAACACATCGGGACTATCCATAGAGAAGATATCGGAGGACTTGTCGCAGGATGCTAAGACGCGTTTTCTCGGCACCCACTTCTTCAACCCGCCTCGACACATGAAGCTCCTGGAGATCATACCCGGGGCATACACGGACAGGGACCTCGTGGACTTCATGGCGCACTTCTGCGAGAGAAGGCTGGGTAAGAGCGTCGTCTATGCCAAAGACACCCCCAACTTCATCGCCAACAGGATCGGTACACACGGTCTTGCCGTCATCATGAGGACGATCGTCGAGGATAACTACACGATCGAGGAGGCGGACGCCATAACTGGCCTCCCCATGGGCAAGCCGAGGAGCGCCTCATTCAGAACTGCCGACATCGTCGGACTGGATACGCTCGTCAGTGTCATCAAGACCGTTCACGACAGCGCTGCTGAAGAGGAGGAAAGGCAGCAACTGGTGGTGCCCGACTTCGTAAAGAAGATGGTGGAGAACGGCCTACTGGGCGATAAGACCAAACAGGGCTTCTACAAGAAGGTCAAAGGACCTGAAGGCTCACAGATACATGCGCTGGACTTCAACACAATGGAGTATGTGCCGCAGAGGAAGCCCGATCTTCCCATTCTCGACGAGCTGAAGAAGATGGACAGGAAGACCGGACTCCAGAAACTGGTATATTCCGAGGACAGGGCCGGGCTTTTCGCCTGGAAGACCCTCAAGAGAACGCTGCTGTACTGTGCAGCCAGGGTTCCCGAGATCGCGGACGACGTGGTGAGCGTGGACCGTGCTATGCGGTGGGGCTTCAACTGGGAGATCGGTCCCTTCGAGACCTGGGATGCCATAGGATTGAGGAGGTCGGTGGAGAGGATGAAGAAGGAGGGGGAGAAGATACCAGCGAATATTGAGAGGATGCTGGCAGCGGGCAAAGAGAGCTTCTACGAGACACGCAACGGCAGGTCATACTATTTCGACTTCGCGAAGGGCAACTACGTCGAGATATCCGAGCAGCCCCACATTATCGTACTGCCGGCACTGAAGGATAAGACAACTGTGGTCAAATCCAACGCGGGCGGAAGCCTGATCGACATGGGCGACGGCGTCGCCTGTCTCGAGTTTCACTCCCGTAACAATGCCATCGACGACGATGTCATCCGGATCATCGGTGACAGCGTCAAGGAGGTGGAGGATAACTTCGAGGGGATGGTCATCGGCAACCAGGGCTCAAACTTCTGCGTCGGGGCAGACCTGAGACAGGTCTTCCCCACGGCACAGAACAAGGACTGGAAGAACCTTGAGCTTGCGGTGAAGACGCTTCAGGAGGCAGTCATGCGCGTGAAGTACTGCCAGAGGCCGGTTGTGGCCGCACCCTTCCGCATGACCCTGGGAGGCGGATGCGAGATATGCCTTCACACGAGCCAAATAGTGGCTCACACCGAATGCTACATGGGACAGGTGGAGCTGGGGGTGGGCCTCATACCCGGCGCGGGAGGAAACAAGGAACTGTTCTTCAGGGCCACCGACTGGCTTCCCAAGGAGCTCCCGCCCATTGCAGGCGGCGGCAAGCCCGATCTTACCCCCCTTGTGGCAAGAGTTTTCCAGAACATAGCAATGGCAAAGGTGTCCACCTCTGCCCAGGAGGCCAGGGAGCTGGGTTACCTGAAACCCATTGACCGTATTGTCATGAACTATGACCACCTGCTCTACCGGGCCAAGCAGGCTGTGCTGGCACTGGTCGAGGCGGACTATACTCCGCCCAGGCGGAGAGACGAGATCAGGGTACCCGGCAGGACGGGAAGGGCGGCCCTGGATGTATTCGTCTACCTGATGAAAGAGGCGGGTTTCATAACCGATCATGACGTCGTTATAGCCAAGAAACTGGCGCATGTTCTCACGGGTGGAGACGTGGATCTCAACACCCTGGTTAGCGAAGAGTACTTGCTTGACATAGAGAGGGAGGCATTCCTGTCTCTGTGTGGAGAAGAGAAGAGCCAGGCCAGGATGAAGCACATGCTTGACACGAATAAGCCCCTGAGGAACTAGTCCTTGCATAAGGAGGTTTGAACATGAAAGATGCAGTAATAGTATCAGCAGTGAGGACCGCGCTGGGCAAGGCGCCCACCGGCACCCTGCGGAATACGAGGCCGGAGCACACCGCCACTGAAGTGCTCAAAGAGGCTGTGAAGAGGGCGCCCGGCCTGAAGCCTGAGGAGATAGATGACGTCGTCGTCGGCTGCTCCTTCCCGGAAGCAGAGGCCGGAATGAACATCGGCAGAGTCCTCGCCCTGAAGGCAGGGCTGCCGACCAGCGTGCCCGGCGTCACCATCAACAGGTTCTGTGCCTCAGGACTCGATGCCATTTCCGCCGCCTGCCAGCGAGTCATGTGCGGCTTTGCCGACGTGATGATTGCGGTGGGAGTAGAGCATATGTCCACCGTGCCCATGGGCGGCAACAAACTGGTGCCCGATCCCGAGTTGGCGGAGAACTACCCGGCAGTATACATAACTATGGGGCTTACCGCCGAGAACGTTGCCTCGCGCTTCAACATCAGCAGAGAGGACCAGGATGCCTTCGCCTACGACAGCCAGCAGAAGGCTATGAAGGCTCTTAATGAAGGAGTGTTCAAGGAGCAGATCCTGCCCATCAAGGTGATTGACCGCACCTTCAAGAACGGCAAGGCTGTGACGCAGGAGAGGGTCTTCGATACCGACGAGTGCGTTAGATACGACACATCCCTGGAGCGTATGGCTACTCTTCCGGCGCTGTTTCGCGCGGGAGGTTCGGTCACGGCCGGGAACTCATGCCCCATCAACGATGGTGCGGCAGCCTTAGTGATTATGTCACGTGAAAAATCCAGGGAGCTGGGGCTAAAGCCGATGGCTGTGTTCAGGTCGTACGGCGCCGGTGGCGTCGATCCCGAGATAATGGGCATAGGGCCGGTGGTTGCCATCCCTAAGGCGCTCAAGAATGCGGGGATATCACTGGATCAGGTCGACCTCATCGAACTGAACGAGGCCTTTGCCTCGCAGTCGCTGTACATTGTCAGGGAGTTGGGCATCGACATGAACAGGCTCAATGTTAACGGTGGCTCCATCGCCATCGGGCACCCGTTAGGATGCACCGGAGTTTACCTTACCACCAAACTGCTGCACGAGATGCCACGTCGGAAATCGAGGTATGGAATGGTCACGATGTGCGTTGGTGGGGGTATGGGAGCAGCTGGCATATACGAGAGAGAGGACTAGCAAAAGGAGGCCGAATTGGAGACGCAGGAAATCAGAAAAGGCGGCGCCTTTCTCCTCGAGGCCATACCGGCCGGGGAGGTGTTCACCCCTGAGGACTTCACCGAAGAACACAAGATGATAATCGACACCACCGAGAGCTTTGTGAAGAACGAGGTGGTGCCTCACATGGAGACACTGGAGAACAAGGACTTCGATCTCACACGCGAGCTTATGCGCAAGGCAGGTGAACTGGGCTTGCTGGGATCGGATGTCGAAGAGAGGTATGGTGGTTCGGGGCTCGACAGCATCGCCCATGCGCTCATCCTCGAGTACTCGGCCGGATCCGGGTCACTCGGCGTCACCATGAGCTGCCACACCGGGATCGGCTCAATGCCCCTCGTCTACTTCGGCAACAAGGCTCAAAAGGAGAGGTACCTTCCCGGCCTGGCCAGCGGCGAGAAGATCGGCGCCTACGCCCTGACCGAACCCGCCGCAGGCACCGATGCCCTTGCCATACAGACCACCGCCGTTCTTTCCCCGGACGGGAAGTACTACACGCTGAACGGCGCCAAGCAGTTCATCACCAACGGCAACATGGCTGACATCGTATTCACCTATGCCAAGATTGACGGTGACAAGATGACCGCCTTCATACTGGAGAGGGACTTCGAAGGCGTGTCTACAGGTGTTGAGGAGAAGAAGATGGGCATCCGCGGCTCCTCCACCTGTAGCATATTCCTCGACAACGCAAAGGTGCCGGCGGAGAACGTGCTCTACGAACTGGGGAAGGGACACCATGTCGCCTTCAACATCCTGAACCTGGGCAGGTTCACCCTCGGTCCGGGCTGTGTCGGCATGGCCAAGCTGGCCGTTGAGAGTTCCGTTAAGTATTCCAAGGAGAGGGTGCAGTTCGGCAAGCCCATATGCCAGTTCGGGCTGATAAAGCACAAGCTGGGCGAGATGGCGACTCGAACGTACATAGCCGAAAGCATGATCTACCGCACCGGCGCGCTCGTGGACAGGGTTTTGGCAACCGTCGACAAGGGTGCCGATGATGCCGGCAGACAGTATGCGAAATGGATCGGTGAGTACGCCATCGAGTGCTCCATCGTCAAGGTGTACACCTCGGAGATGATAGCCTACGTTGCCGACGAGGCGGTTCAGACGTTCGGCGGCTACGGATTCGTCGAGGAGTACCCCGTGGAGCGGATCTACCGCGATTGCCGGATATTCCGTCTCTTCGAAGGCACCAACGAGATCAACAGGGTGATCATCATGGGCTTTCTCATGCGGAAGGCGTTGAAGGATGAGATACCATTCTTCTCTGCGGCCGCCGCGTTAAACGACGAACTGCCGGCCATGGAGCCTCTCTTGCGTAACACTGAGGACGGCATCCTGGGATACGAGCAGAAGCTTCTGGACCGCACGAAGAAGGTCTTTCTCTATATATCGAACCTCGCAGCCCAGAAGTACGGCATGGCTCTTGACGAGCAGCAGGAGATTCTCGGGTTGCTGGCTGACACAGCGATGGAGATCTATGCCATGGAGAGCGGGCTACTGAGGGCGCTAAGGGCCGTCGACGCCGTCGGTATGGAGAAATCGAAGACCAAGATCGAGATGGTGCAACTCTATGTGAGCGATGCCACGGCGAGGGTGGGCGGCTATGCCCGTCATGCGCTGGCAGCGATGGAGACGAATGAGGCGCTGGACAGGCAACTCTCCGTAGTAGGGAAGGCCCTGCAGTTCACACCTGCCAATGGCATGCAACTGAGGCGAAGCATCGCCGATCGTCTTATAGAGGTCGAGCGTTACATCTGCTAGGGGATCAGATCTTCCCCTTCTTCAGCGTGGCAGTAGGCTCGAACACCTTGACGCCGAACTCGTGGGCAAGGTTCTCACATATGGCGGCCAGCTTATCGTAACCTATCCCCCTCGCCATCTGGAAGGGACCGACCCCCGAACCACCGCCACTCGCCATAGCCTTGTCGATTTCGTCGGCGCTATTCACCACCCCTTCTTCGAGCAGCTTCGTTGCCTCGTTCACCTGAACGGCAATCAAGACTGCGGGGTCGAAGTCCTCCTTCGCTTTCGATAAGTCTATTTCCGGCCGGCCCTTCGACCAGTCGAAGATGCCCCGGCCCGTCTTCTTCCCCAGTTCACCGGCATCTATCTTAGCCTTCAACCAGCCCGGCGGCTCGTAATCGCGAGACAACCTCTCCGAGAAGTAGCGCGCACCATGATAGGCGACATCCAGCCCGACATAGTCCATCAACTCGTAAGGCCCCATCGGCATGCCGATCTTCCTCATCCGGGCATCGATTTGCTCGGGGGTGACATGCCCCCTCTCAACCATAAGGCTGAGCAGGACTTGAGTCGGCGCGTTGACACGGTTATAGGCAAAGCCGATGGAATCCTTCTCAATCCTGACCGGCACCTTGTTCATCTTCAAGGCGAGGTCATATGTCGTCTGCATCGTTGCCTCACCTGTCTTATCTCCCTTAATAACCTCGACAAGCTTCATCAACACCGCCGGATTGAAGAAATGCATACCCACCACCTGCTCCGGCCTCCTTGTGGCCAAGGCGATATCGGTGATACTCATGTTGGAAGTATTGGACGCCAGTATGGCGTGCCCGGGAGCTGCACCATCCAGCGTCTGGAAAACCTTCTTCTTGAGATCCATGATCTCGGGAACGGCCTCAATGGCGAGGTCGGCATCGCTCGCACACTCAGCTACATCGGTGAATGTCTCGATATTGCCCAGCATCGCTTCCCTGTTCTCGGCAGTGACCTTCTGCTTCTCGACCAGCTTATCCAGGCTCTCCTTGATCCTGGTCAGCCCCCGGTCGACGAACTTCTGCTCGATATCCTGCATCGCCACCTTGTAGCCGGCCAGCAATGCAACCTCGGCTATGCCATGTCCCATATCACCGGCCCCTATCACTGCAATCTTCTTGATATCTTCAGCCTTCATATCGAAAACCCTCCTTTACCTGTCATTGCGAGCGCAGCGCGGCAATCCCGCGCCTTAACCACGAACGCTACTCGCCCTTGAAGACAGCCTCTCGCTTCTCGACAAAGGCCATCATCCCTTCGATGGCATCCTTGGTCTTGCCCACCCGGTTGGAGCCCTCCAGCTCTATCTTCATACCCTCGTCGGTGCTAACCTCCAGGCCACGCGTCACTGCGTCCAGAATAATCTGCACGGCAATCGGTGCCTTCTTCGCCAGCGCACCGGCCAGTTCCCTGGCATCTGCCATCAACTGCCCCGGTTCAGAGATCCTGTTTATCAGTCCGATACTGAGCGCCTCACCAGGGGTAATCCTGGTGCCGAGCAGAAGCATCTCCATGGCTCTGGTCTTACCAATGAGCCGCGGCAGACGCTGGGTGCCGCCCCAACCCGGAATAATCCCCAGGTCGATCTCGGGCTGCCCCATGAGCACCCGCTCGCCGGTCACCATTATCCTGAAGTGACATGCCATCGCCAGCTCACACCCACCACCAAAAGCAAATCCGTTCATGGCCGCGATCACGGGCTTGGGATACTTCTCAATGCGGCTGAACACCTCCTGCCCCCGGGTCATGGCATTAGCTCCATCCGGCGTGCCCGCTGTCTTAATATCGAAACCGGCCGAAAAACCCCTCTCACCAGCACCTGTGATTATCACCGCTCTCACCTCTTTGTCCTTCTCCCACTCGGTGAACGCCGCATCCAGTTCGTTCAGCACGCTCAGGTTGATGGGATTCGCCGGCGGCCGGTTCAAGGTAATTATGCCGACCAGGCCCTCCCGCTCCACAACTAGATTTTCGTAAGCCATGAGACCCTCCTTCTTCTATTACGTTTATGGTCAGATGTTAACACCCACCAAATCCAGTGTCAACGAATGCGCCTTGCTCTTGCGCCGACAAGACACACAGCTAGATAGCTACCCCGCCGTCTGCCACCAGGGTGTGACCGGTCACATAGCTCGATGCATCGGAGGCCAGGAAGACGACAGCCCCTACCATCTCGTCGGGCTCGCCCGGACGGCGCATGGGAGTAAACAGCATGGCGCCCTGCAGGATCTCCTCGTTCTCCCAGAGTGCCTGGCTGAACTTGGTCTTAATCAGTCCAGGGGCCAGCGCATTCGCCCTGATGTTGTACGGAGCCCACTGCTGGGCCATGACCTTCGTTGCCATGATAACCCCGGCCTTGCTGATGGAGTAGACCGGCAGGATGTCGGGGGGGATTCCCGCCACAGAAGCCACGTTGATGATCGTACCGCCGCCCTGCTCCTTCATCACCCTAGCCACCGACTGGCTAAGGAAGAACAGCCCCTTGAGGTTGAGGTTCATGATGGAATCCCAGGCTCGCTCCTCCACGTCCAGAGCCGAATCCATGGTCGGATTTGTGGCCGCGTTGTTTACCAGTATGTCTATTCTGCCGAACTCCTCCTTCACCTTTGGCACCAGAGCAGCGATCTCGTCCGTCCTGCCCACATGCGTGGCCACGGCCATCGACTTCCTCCCCAATCCTCTGATCTCCGTTGCCACCTCCTGAAGGTCGGGCAGCTTCCTGCTGGTAACCGCTACGTCGGCACCGAACCTGGCCAACCCCACCGCGATGGCCTTTCCAATGCCGCGGCTGCCGCCGGTAACCAAAGCAACCTTGCCTGATAGAGAGAAAACATCTGCGGAACTGCTCATTTCTTGCCTCCTGAAGTGGATTTGTCGGCCCTGAATAGAGCCTGACGGCTAAGTATATATCACAAGCTAAGACACGGACAAGGCATCGGCTACGCGACCTGACACACCGAAAACAGCGGACGAAGTAGCCGCAACAAAAGTGGTGCCCGGCCCATGCTATGGCCCCCTGCCATCGCTCCGCTCCTCATCCAGCTCGTAAAGCCTCTCTATCACGTATTCCACATATCTGTTGCACTTGTCCTTCCATACCCCCGACTCCCGGAATGCCTGGTATGCCCCTGGCTGAGAGAAGTCAATGCCGAGCAGGTCGATACAGGAGATGGAACCAAAACTCTCGATGAAACTGCCGACCAGTTGACCGGCCTCCTCGCGCGCAAGGGAACGCTCCTGCTTTGCCCGCCGGGGATCAGAAGCAGGACAAATGTGACGCAGTCCCAGAGCAACTGTCGCCCCCGACACGGCGCCACAGGGCGCCGTTTGATGGCCGGCTATGCCGCCGGTGAAGGCGGTGCCTGCCCACAACACGTCCTCGTTCTCAATCCCGTACGCCTCACACATCACCTGCAAAACGCTAGGCCCGCAGTGATAGCCCCTGTGCATCAGTTCCACGGCACGTTCCCTGGCTTCCTTGAGTGACATCTTCATTGCCATAGCCTATACCTCCCGGCAGTTGCTTCATGGCATTCTACACTTGGCGGGTGCCGCGGTCAACGAGATTCTTTATGTAAACTGTAATGAGAGGGTTGATGGTAGGCCGTACAGGATTCGAACCTGTGACACCCTGATTAAAAGTCAGGTGCTCTACCAGCTGAGCTAACGGCCCATGATTATGTGAACTACAGGCGACCTATTTTCCTCCAATCAAGAGGTTGGATATGTAGCAGGCAAAGGCAGGGTGAATATCGCAGACGAACCCACCATCCACCGCCTCAACTGAGAAGGTTACCCTGGTGGGCTTCCTGAGCGGATCTCCGAATTTGCTCAGCCCCATATCGTCCCACGGCATGTTGTGGCCGAGGATCTCAAGCATCCCCTTCACATCCCTCGGGTCCTCCACTATCACTTCAAAAGGAAGATGGTGCGAAAGCCCCGCCAATTGCTTACTGTCTAGCTTTATCCTCATTTACGGGTCTTGTCTTTGCCGATTGCGATTGTCAAAACCAAGGTGGCGAGATTTGAGCCCACCGCATCCTGCCCGGGGAACCATCAGAGAAAAGCCAATAGCTCCCCTGCACACTGTCTGTGCAAAAGTATACAATCGCCTATTACCCTTGTCAACCAAGTGCCTCAGGCCATATCCACGCCAAGAACGCAGAGCAGCGCGGATGCTATAGGCTCGTATTTCCGCTATACTTACGGAATGGATAAGATGCTCCTCGTAGACAAGCCTAAGGGACTGACCTCAGCCCGTGTTGTAGCGCGCATAAAGAGGAAGTTCAACGTTAAGGTCGGTCACACAGGGACTCTGGATCCCATGGCGACAGGGCTTCTGGTTGTCCTCACCGGCAAGCGCACGAAGAACGCTTCCCTGTTTCTCAGGCTGGATAAGGCCTACGAGGTTAAGATAGTGCTCGGTATCGAAACGGACACCTATGACCTCGAGGGAAAGGTTCTGCGGCAGAGCAACGATGAGGTGACAAGGGACGAGTTGGAGAGAGTGCTGCAGGACTTTCACGGCGACATGTGGCAGACTCCTCCGTCGTTCTCAGCTAAGAAGATCGAAGGGCGCAAGGCCTACGAGCTTGCTAGAAAAGGCGTCGATGTAGAAATGCGCCCCAGCAAGGTGAGTATCCACTCACTGGAACTGAAAGACTTTCGATTCCCCGACTTTACGGTGGCCTGCGAGGTGTCCTCGGGCTTCTATGTCAGAAGCCTCGCCCATGACATCGGAGAGAGACTGGGAGTGGGCGCCACCGTAGCTGAGGTGCGCCGCACCAGGGTAGGCCCTTATCGCCTCGAGGAGGCAAGAGGTCTGGACGATATCCTGGCCGATAACCAGGCGTCTACCTGAAGCTACCTCATCCGCGGCAAAGCTTGCCCGCACCCCTCAGCCAGAGCATATACGGCATGTTTGAGCCAGTGGCAAAGACAGTAAGCACAGAGTCATTATCTCGTTGACGACGCTCTAGGCCTGTGCTATAGTACTCAGGAGATGGCTACCGAGAAAGATAAGGCCATAGAGCTGGCCATCGAGCAGATCGAGAAGCACTACGGCAGGGGTTCGATTATGAAGCTGGGGGAAGGGCGGGCCCGTGTGTCTGTAGATGCCATACCCACCGGAGCACTGTCCCTCGACATGGCCTTGGGAATAGGCGGCATACCGAGAGGACGAGTTACCGAGATATTCGGCTCCGAGGCCTCGGGCAAGACCACCCTCGCCCAGCACATAATGGCTGAGGCTCAGAGAGCCGGCGGCGTGGCAGCATATATCGATGCGGAGCACGCATTCGACCCCGCCTATGCTGCCAACTGCGGTCTGAAACTGGCCGATCTGTACATCTCGCAGCCGGATACCGGCGAGCAGGCCCTGGAGATTACCGAGAGACTGGTTAGAAGCAGTGGCATCGACCTGATAGTGATCGACAGTGTGGCCGCCCTGGTGCCCAGGGCGGAGATAGAGGGCGAGATGGGCGATTCACACGTCGGCCTGCAGGCGCGCCTGATGTCCCAGGCACTGCGGAAGCTTAGCGCCGCCATCAGTAAGTCCAACGTAGCCGTCGTCTTCATCAACCAGCTGCGGGAGAAGGTGGGCATCATATTCGGCAACCCGGAGGTCACTCCGGGAGGAAGAGCTCTCAAGTTCTACAGCTCCGTCAGGATAGATCTGCGGCGCGGGGATACCCTCAAGCATGGCACAGAGATAGTGGGCACCAAGGTAAGGGCCAGGGTGGTCAAGAACAAGGTAGCCCCTCCCTTTCGCAGCGCTGAGTTCGACATCATGTTCAACCACGGTATAAGCAAGCAAGGGAACCTCGTCGACCTCGGGGTGGACACCGGGATATTGAAGAAGTCAGGTGCCTTTTTTACCTATGGCGATACAAAGCTGGGACAGGGCAGAGAGAATGCCAAGGATTACCTGAGACAGAACCCCGACATTGCCGCAGAACTGGAAGCCAGGATAAGAGCATCAGCCGCTACCCCCAACCTCGCTCTGGAAGGGGGTCCCCAGGCGTCTGCACAGGAAGACTGATACCACTCATAGAGAGGACTATTGGTAGAGAGCAATTCTCTGCAGGATTCCCTTGATGCGGCCTACCGCTATCTCAGCTACCGCCCGCGCAGCGAAGGAGAAATCAGACACTCGCTCAGGCGACGCGGCTTTGCCGGCGAAGTGATCGAGAAAGCAATCGCAAGACTAAGAGAGTTAGACTTGAGCGACGATCTGGCCTTTGCACAGTTCTGGAAGGATAACCGCCTCACGTTCAGGCCCAAGAGCAAGAGGTTGATAGTGAAGGAGTTGCGCGAGAAGAAGGTGCCTGCCGAGATCATCGATCAGGTGACCAGCGACATAGACGACGAGGCGGTTGCCTACAGGCTGGGCTATAACCGGATGCAGGCGCTCAACGCTTCGGACTATCGAGAATTCTACCGGCGTTTGTCAAACTATCTTGCCTACCGCGGTTTCGACTACGCAACCGTGAAACGTACCGCCGCTGTTCTATGGCAAGAGAGGCAGGGTTATTGATATGATGCACCCGCCGGAGGGCAGGACCGCACGGTCGCTCTCCACTGTCATAGTCGTTCATCCTGACAATTCCGTACGGTGTCTTTGGGCCGCTAGGCTCCTTTTTCCGGGGGTAATCTTTGCCAGCGATTGATTGGGGTGAGGCAACACGCATTGCCGGGGCCGGACTGGGCATGGTGGGCGCTGTACTGATCTTGCTGGCCCTGGCAACGTGGTTGGCAGGAGTGCTACTGCAGAGAGTCGCAGCCAGGGCCGAGGCGAAGAGCAGTGAGCGCAAAGCAGAGCCGTGAGACGAGAATGTATCAGCCGATGGAGGAAAAGAGCGTGCCGCAGGCCTCCAGGCCAGCCGCTGATGCTACGTTTATAGCTTAAATCTGGTATTCGAAGGTATAAGATGCTGGACTTTCTGGGTACAGGCTTCGGCGACCTCACGTGGGGCAATGTGGCCATGATCTTCGTGGGACTGGCCTTCATCTATCTTGCCATATCTAAGAAGTGGGAACCATACGTACTGCTTCCGGTCGGAGTGGGAGCGATCCTGGTCAACCTTCCCGGCACCGGGCTTGTAGTCTACCCCAGCGATGTGCCCGGGGAGACCGGGGCCGCCGGCTTCCTGGGAGTGTTCATTGAATACGGGCTTGTGCGCTACACCATTCTGCCCGTTCTCATCTTCGTCGGTCTCGGCGCCATGACCGATTTCACTCCGCTCATAGCCAACCCCAAGCTGTTCCTGCTCGGGGCAGCATCACAGGTAGGCATAGTGATCGCCTTTGTCTTTGCCCTGCTGCTGGGGCACTTCGGCCTTGCCGACTTCGGCCTCAAAGAAGCAGCCTCCATCGCGATTATCGGCGGAGCCGACGGTCCCACCACCATCTTCGTAACCTCCCAACTGGCTCCCGAGCTTATGGGCGTAACCGCAGTGACCGCCTATTCCTACATGGCACTGGTTCCACTTATTCAGCCCCCCATCATACGGGCACTGACATCAAAAAAGGAGAGGCAGATCTACATGAAGCCCCAGGCGCGACCCGTTTCCGGGAGAGAGGAGCTTCTGTTCCCCATCGTATGCCTCATTCTCGTCGTGCTTCTGGTGCCTCGCAGTGCCCCCCTGGTCGGGATGTTCATGTTCGGCAATTTGTTGCGGGTGAGCGGAGTGGTGGATAGGCTGTCCGACACAGCACAGGATGCGCTCATAAACATCACAACCATAATCCTCATGCTCTGTGTAGGAGCGCGCATGCCGGCTGAAGTTGTACTGCGACCGGAGACGCTCATGGTTCTGGGTCTGGGCCTGGTTGCCTTCGCAGGCGGCACGGCCGGTGGTGTGCTTATGGGAAAACTGATGAAGCTAGTCAGCAAGGAGCCCTTCAACCCCATTATCGGCGCGGCCGGGGTTTCCGCTGTGCCCATGGCAGCCCGGGTTGCTCAGCAGGTGGGGCAGAAGGAGAACCCGCGTAACTTCCTGCTCATGCATGCCATGGGCCCGAACGTGGCGGGCGTCATCGGCTCGGCAGTAATCGCGGGCGTCTTGCTCACCTTCCTCGGCTAAAGGTTCCGCTTCACTCGAGACACTATCTTTGATGGCGATTACCCCTACCCGACACGTGCTGAGTTGTACGCCCGGGGATCCCAGAACTTGACAGCAGCGCTTCACAATAGGTATATTTCGAAGTGCTGGGGCCATTAGCTCAGTTGGTTAGAGCACGGTCCTGATAAGACCGGGGTCTGTGGTTCGAATCCACAATGGCCCACCACCCCTATCACACTACACAACCCTCCCCGCACCTCACCCATCCCGTTCCGATAACACCTTCGCGTCCTGCGCCGCCATCCGATACTCCTCCAATAGCTGCAACACCAGCCCCGGCTGCACCTTTGACCCGTCCCCACGAGCTCCCTTCCCCATGCAACGCCTTGCAGCCGGCCAACCTCACCCGAAGCTATGCACGATAAACAACAGGACTATACCGCCATGACCATTTTCTAGTCCGATTCGTACTTTTGGGTGATTGTACAGTTAGTTGCACCAAGTTACACTAAAAACGGGTTAAGTGCTTAGGGAGGAGGTTAGATAAAGAGGAGATCAGAGAATGATGGAAGGTAATGACAAGATGCATGCAATGCTCACTGTGAAGGAGGTGGCACGCCTCCTCCATGTTCACCCCAACACCCTGAGACGCTGGAGCAAAGACGGGAGGATCAAGGCATACCGCATCGCCCCCCGGGGCGATCGCCGATTTGAATACCGGGAAATCGCTCGCTTCCTGGCTGAGGTCGATACAGGAGAGGACCTCCGGGACAACGGCGAGCGCCTGGAACATAGACCGGTTACCACAGGCAACAAACGCACAGCCAGGCCTGATAAACCGCCCCTTTCAGGCTCTCGCAATACCAGGAGGTCGAAAGGCAATAACGACAGCTAAGACTATGCCGGGATTTCCGAGGAGGTGATCAAGATGTGAAACACGCAAAAATGAGTAGCACCCGCACCATGAGGGAGGCGGGGGCTAAGGAATATATAGGGAGACCAAATAAACAAACAAGGAGAAGAACAAAGGAACAATGAAAAAGACAATGGTAAGAGCACTAAGAAAGCTCCATCGTGGTGAAAAAGGTATCACCGGCCTTGAGACCGCCATCATACTGATCGCCTTCGTGACCGTGGCCGCGGTACTTGCCTACAGCGTTCTGTCGGCAGGTATCTTCTCGGCTGAACGAGGCCAGGAGGCAGTATACAGCGGGCTGGCTCAGGCACAGGCATCAATGCAGGTCAGGGGCTCAGTCTACGCCACAACCACTGACACCGGCATCAACGGCACAGTAGAGGAAATACAATTCTCACTGGCCTCGGTCCTTGCCGACCAGACGGTTGACATCGGCAACGTCATAATCAACTACTCCGACACCAATGTTGTTGTGTCGGACATCACCTTCACCCATGAGTTGCAGGGCGTCACGGAGGGCGCAGACAGTCCTCTTCTCGGCCCGCACCAGGTGATGACGATAACCATCGACGTGACCGCGATCGATGGTGGGGTCACGCTGCAGCCCTACGACAGCTTTACCCTGCAGATCATCCCGCCCACCGGTGCAGCCATAACCATTAAGAGGACTCTGCCCGGATCCCTGAACGCAGTCAACGACCTGTTCTAATCGTACTAGGTAACAGGTAGAATCGGCATGTGCGGTGTTGGATGAACAGCCACCTGCCGATGGAGGTAGGAATCAGCGGGAAAACCCCGCTGATTCCTACCAGGATAAAGAGAGGGCATAACAGAGGAGGAAACTCGAATGGAGACAACTGAGAACATAGGCCATCTGGAAAGCGACATCAAGATACTGAAGAACGAGGTTCAGGCGGTACTGCTCGACCTAAGAGACAAGTATCTGGAGGCCGATAACCCGTTCAATGCGCCCTCTGAGAAGGTTGCCACCGGCCAAGAGCAACTCGCGGTTGACCAGCAACCTGCCGACAACGACTCGAAGCCCCAGGCGGAGCCAGACGACGTTTCAAACAAGAAAGAGGAAGAGGACATACCAGAGGAAACGATGGCAGCCAACGAGACAGTAAAGGAAAGGCATCCGGAAAGAGCGCGCGAGGAGGTGATAAAGGCGCATAAGCCGGAGAAAGCTCCAGCCGTCCAGAAACCGCAGAAGACCCACGCTTCGGAGCGCGAGCTAAACCTTATCACGATCGGCGGACTGGTGAACTGGGCCGATGAATCCGTCAAGAGACTGGGACTTGAAAGGACGGAGACCATTCTCGATGTCGCCGAGATGATGGGTCTCCTCTCGCCCGACCTTAAGGGCATCATGAAGAAGTTCGTCAGCATAGACGGAAACGGCAATTCGGAGGCTCGCTCGGCAAGGGCATTTCTGGACTCGCTGGTGAAGATCACCACCCTCCTCGGCAAGGACAACCAGACAGAGGCCGCCCTGCTTTCGATTCTGTCTGGCCAAGATGCCCATGGATAAGATAATCGTTACGGTTATGCTGATTATAGGCGGAGTAGTAGCGTCCTTCGCCATATTCAACGGAGTCTACCCGGCGGTGGAGAGGGGAGGTCAGGCAGTAAGCGACTCCGTCACTGTTGTAAGCGACCGTATCAGAAGTCAAGTGGAAATCATCCACGCTGCCGGGAGCAACAGCACTGTGGATGCCTGGGTTAAGAACGTAGGTACATCGCAGATCGGAGCGATTCAGAACAGCGATGTCTTCTTCGGCCGGTACGGCGAACTGTCAAGAATCCCTTACGGAGACGAAGGATCGGCGCTGCCGTACTGGACTTATCAACTGGAGGGGAATTACAGCTTCTGGGGACAGTCGGTTACGAACAGGATTACCATCAACCTTGAGGAGCCGCTGCCACAGGATAACTACTGGTTCAAGATCGTGCTGCCGAATGGAATCTCCAGCCAAACCTCATTCAGTATGGAGTAAGATATGGATACTATCCTGGTATCGGTTGTCGCTCTGGCACTCATCATCATGAGTACCCTGACCGTCACAGTCAGCACATTCCATGCTGCCAACAGCCTCACCGATGCCTGGAAGGACATGGAAGTGCAGGCTAGCGAAACGAGACGGACCGAGATCAAGGCGGTCGCCGCGGATGACTACGATGGCGGAACCATAGAACTGTCCGTGCAGAACCAGGGCAACACCGATCTCAGTAACTATGCCAGGTGGGACGTCATCATCCAGTATCAATCCGGGGGCACCTCCCATCTGACCTACGCAGAGGAATCACCGCCCGAACCCGGAGAGTGGGCAGTAGACGGAATATTCATGACCGACGGCTCACCGGAGGTTTTTGGGCTGAACATCCTCAATCCCAGCGAGGCAATGACCGTTGTTGTCAACCCCGAGACGGAGATATCCGCCGGGGAGACGGTAAGGATAGTCATCTCAACGCCCAACGGAGTGACCTCGCAGTGCCTTGTTACCAGGGCCCAGAGCCAATGTGAAGGCAACGGAGACTAGAATGGAAGCAGCGACAGAAGAGGCAAAGAAGAACATAATCTCAACCGGACACTCCGAAATCGATAAGAGGCTGGGCGGGGGTCTTCCCATAGGCTCACTTACCCTTGTCGAGGGCGAATCTGACTCCGGTAAGTCAGTCTTCTGTCAGCAGATGATCTGGGGCTCGCTGAACGATGGCTACCAGGTGATTCTCTTCACCACCGAGAACACAACGAAAAGCCTGATGACGCAGATGGACAGCCTGGGCCTGAACATTCTTGATTATCTGCTCCTGGGCAGGGTCAAGGTCTACTACATGCGGCCGTCGCAACTCAAGGACCGAGCCAACGATGCATTCCCTACCATACTCGATGCCACTGCTCAACACACCGAACACCGCCTCATCATAGTGGACTCGCTGACCCCCATGCTACCTATCGTAAGCGATGTCGAGATCATGCACTACATCGAGCGGTGCAAGTACTTTTGCGACCAGGGACGGACGATAATCAACGTAATGCATAGCTATGCCCTCGATACACGCGTCCTGCTGCGTGTGAGGTCGGCCTCCGATGCCCACCTCAGACTGATGATCGAAAAGATCGGCGACAAGCTGGTTAAGACACTGGAGGTGGCAAAGGTCAGGGGCGCCGCACAAACCACAGGCAACATAATAACCTTCGAGGTCGAGCCGCAGATAGGCATGAAGATTATGCCTCTCTCGAGAGCAAGGGCCTAGCCGAGCGGCCGGCTATTACGCAAATGATGTAGACAGACTGAATGCTAAAGCGAGATCAAATATGGCAAGTGTAGAAACGCAACCCATAATCGAGAGCCTTCCCGATCTCGGGAGTTCCGAAACCATGTCGCTCGAAGAGATCCGACATGAGGCACTGAGAGCCGCTTGCGAAGAACACCCACACCTCCTGGAGTACATAAGCCGCTTGCGAGCTTCTGGATTCAGCATTCCCGACTATCGGCCTGTGCTCTCCAGGAAAATGGCCGATATCACGGAACCGAACCTCGTCTATCCTGCCGGCACAGACGGGATCTTCATCCACATATTACACGACGATAGCGGTGACAGGCACAACTACATTCCGATCGAGCCAACTACAAGTCTGGACCTCAGCGGGCTGATGAGAGAAGTCGAGGACGCCTGCATAGCCGTCAGCGAGAACATTCCGGGCATCAACCCCGACCATGACAGAAAAGAGCACCTTCTCTCATACGTCGACCAGGTCACGACCGAGCAGGAGATCGCCCCTCCCGGCGTGCTCGAGAAGTATCTTCATTTCCTACGCCGCAGTGACGACATCACAGTTCCCAAGATCAAGGTCAACCAGCGAGAGCTAGCCGGGATCAAATACCTCTTCATCAGAGACAAGGTGCGCATGGGCCTTCTGGATGCGCTGATTCTCGACCCCTATATCGAGGACATAAGCTGCTCCGGGCTGGGAGCGGTATTCGTTGAACACAAGATCTTCAAGAGCCTCAAGAGCACCATAGTCTTCTCGAATCTCGACGAACTCGACGATTTCGTCATCCGACTGGCTGAGCGTGTCAGGCAGCCGATTACCTATAGGAAACCGATTGCCGATGCCACGCTGCCGGACGGATCACGGATCAACATCGTCTTCGGTCGGGACGTTTCCAAGCGCGGCTCTAACTTCAGTGTTCGCAAGTTCAGCGAGGTTCCTCTCTCGATATTCGACATGGTCGAATTCGGCACCGTCGACTATCAGATGCTGGCATACCTTTCACTCGCGGTCAGTAACGGAATGAACATCTTCGTCTCGGGCGAGTCGGCATCGGGCAAGACCGCCCTGCTAAACGCCCTCACGGTGTTCATCCCGCCGCGCGCCAAGGTCATATCTATCGAGGACACTCCGGAACTGCAGGTGCCGCACCAGAACTGGATCAGGGAAGTGGTCCAGACCACACGTTCAGATGATACCAGCGGCGCGGTAACTACATTCGATCTCCTAAAGGCCGCCCTTCGGCAGCGACCGAACGAGATCATCGTCGGAGAGATCAGGGGCAAAGAAGGAAACATAGCCTTCCAGGCTATGCAGACAGGACGCTCGGTGATGGCCACCTTTCACGCCGCCTCCATTGAGAAACTCATCCAACGCATTACAGGAGATCCGATCAATGTACCCACGACCTACATCGACAACCTGAATATTGCCGTACTGATGGGCATAGTGCGCCTACCAAACGGAAAGATAGGACGTCGTGTGACCAGCATCGCCGAGATAGTAGGCTGGGACTCCCTGTCGAAATCCTTCAACATTGCAGAGGCCTTCAGATTTGACCAGGCAACCGATAGCTACGAGTTCACCGGCTATATGACCAGCTATATCATGGAATTCAAGATCGCACTAATGCTAGGCATTCCCGCCAATCAGAAGACGCGGATATATGCCGAAGTACAGAAGAGGGCTACCATCCTTGAGAGACTGCACAAGGAAAAAGGAGTTACCGGCTTCTACGAGGTGCTGGACGTGCTCAGCAGGGCGCAGAAGGAGGGCTTGTTCTAGCAGGGCAAGCCGGGAAAACTACTATGACGGCGACTTCCGTTTCTACGGTCGAAACAGTAACCAGGGAAGACCTCGGTACGCCAAACCACGCCGTGGCAGAGGCACTACCGGAACCCTTGAGGTCAGTTTGCGCAGAGCACCCGCATGTGCTGGATTATGTGAGCGGCCTACCAATATCAGAGATAGGGATGCCCGAGTTCGTGCCCGAGCCCTCTCGCCAACTGGGCGACAACAAGCAACCCAATTACATCTACCCCATTCGCAGCAAGAATGTCTTCATCCATATCTTATCTGACGATGATGACGTGAGAAACCGTTACATACCCATAGAGCCGCTAACCGCCGGCCTTAACCCGCTGATGCAGCGTATAGAAATCAAGCTCCTGGAACTCCGCAAGAAGCTTCCGCACCTCGATCTCGCGGGGGACAGGGAAGCACAGCTTCTGGACCTGCTCGATATGGTGACCAGCGTCGACGACCAGCCGCTTCCGAGCTTCCTCGATAACACTGTAGGCTTTCTTCGTAAGGACGGCATTGCCGTTTCCAAGATCCGAGTCACATCAAGAGAACTGGACGCGCTCAGGTACCTGTTTGTCCGGGACAAGCTCGGCGTGGGAGTCCTGGACCCCTTGATGCTGGACCCCTATATCGAGGATATCAGCTGTTCAGGCATGGGAAACATATTCGTTGAACACAAGATCTTCAAAAGCCTCAAGAGCACAATCAAATTCTCCGCCTACGAAGAGCTCGACGAATTCGTGCTCTGGTTATCTGAACGGGTAAAGAAGCCGGTCAACTACAAGAGGCCTATAGCCGATGCCACCCTTCCGGACGGGTCACGGATAAACATCGTCTACGGCAAGGAAGTCTCAAGGCGCGGCTCCAACTTCAGTATCCGTAAGTTCAGCGAAACCCCTCTCTCCATATTCGAATTGCTGGAGTTCGGCACTCTGAACTATGACATGCTGGCGTATTTGTCACTGGTCATAGGCTCGGGGATGAACGTGTTCGTCTCAGGCGAAACCGCCTCCGGCAAGACAACGTTGCTCAACGCCGTAACCACCTTTATACCGCCTCTATCAAAGGTGCTAACTCTGGAGGACACTCCGGAGTTGCAGGTGCCCCATAAGAACTGGATCAGAGAGGTGGCCCAGACAACCAGAACCGATGACACCAGTGGGGCGGTCAGCATGTTCGACCTACTGAAGGCAGCACTGCGCCAGAGACCCAATGAAATACTGGTGGGTGAGATACGCGGTGCCGAAGGCAACATAGCCTTCCAGGCGATGCAAACCGGTCACTCAGTCATGGCCACATTTCATGCGGCGTCCGTGGAAAAGCTCGTTCAGCGGATCACCGGCGACCCCATACTGGTGCCGAAGAACTATGTGGATAACCTCAATGTAGTCATCCTCACCAGCCAGGTCAAATTGCCCGGAGGAAGAACGGGGAGACGGGTCACAGGCATCGCAGAAATCGTGAACTATGATCCCGCGCTGGACTCATTCTCATTCGTGGAAAGCTTCAAGTGGGACCAGGAAAAGGATGTCTTCGAGTTTACCGGCTATATGATCAGCTACGTCCTGGAGTACAAGGTAGCCCCCAGGCTCGGTATACAGGCCAATAATAAGCGGGCCATATACACGGAGTTAGAGAGGCGGGCCAACATACTGGCCAGGCTACACAGAGAGAAGAAGGTCACAGGATTCTACGAGGTCCTTGAGGTATTGTCAAAAGCGCAGAGAGAGGGGCTCTTCTAATGCAGTTGCCTCGGTTCGGTAAGAAGAAGGCGAAACAGAAGTCCGACAGCTTCGATAGCGAACTATTGGAGGTCGACTTCTTCTGCCAGTTGGCATACATGGCGGCAATCGCAACATCCGGCATATCTAGAAGCGGGCTCTTCTACCAAGCTGCCAAACTACCCTACATAGCTACCCGCTATTTCAGAAGGGTTGACTTCGTTGCCAAGATGTTCAACCACGACTATTCACAGGCATGCCGCATCGTGGGCGAGAAGACCAGGGAACCGGCCATCAAAGCCCTTCTGCTACGAATGTCAGGCGCCCTGGCTTCAGGGGAGGATATCGCAGCTTTCCTATCCCGTGAGTCAGCGATTCTCTCCGACTCCTACGGCAACAGCTATGAACGGAAGCTTGACATCCTGAAGAAGTGGTCCGACGCATACGTGTCGTTGATCCTTACGTCGGCCCTGGTCACCGTCATGATAGTAGTGACCATGATGATCGGAAACATCACACTCCCGTTTCTGTTCTCAATGGCGGCCCTCACCATCGGGGTGACCCTCACAGGGGTCTGGTTTCTGTACCGCACGGCGCCCCGAGAAGTCAAGATTCATTCGCTGCCCATCCACTCCAAAGAGCAGGACTTTGCCATTAATCTGGCGAAGCTAGTCTTTCCCATAGGAGGCATTGTTGTAATATCGCTGCTTGTGCTGGGAGCTGATCTGGGCAATGTCATCATCATCGCCAGCCTCTTTCTGCTTGCGGTAGGTGTCGTTGTCATGCTGGATGATAGAAGGGTGGCACAGCGAGACGATGATATAGCCGCTTTCCTCCGCTCTCTCGGGGGAGTGATGCAGGCCATAGGAGCCACCGCCGCCGAGGCTATCAGTCGAATAGACTTCCGCTCCCTAGGCATACTGAAGGAAGAGGTAAGTCTCCTCCATACTCGCCTCGTTGCTGGCATTACCCCTTACACCTGCTGGAGAAGATTTGTCGGAGAAACTGGCTCTGAGCTCATAAACCGGAGTGTGACCACATTCTGGGACGGGATTTCACTGGGGGGTGAGCCACAGGAAGTAGGTAATGAAGCGAGTGCCTTCGCTCTTAAGGTGTCTCTCTTGCGAGCACAACGGAGCCAGATATCGGCTGGATTCACCTGGCTGACGGTAGTTATGCACGCGGTGCTTACCACACTTGCGGTATTCGTCTACTCTGTCTTCCTTACCTTCTATCATCTTGTACAGAGGCTCATGCCGGATGAAGGTTTCCAGGAAGGCGTAATGCCAGGGATGACGTCGTTCGGCCTGTTCGGCACTGACTCACTGCACATCGAGATCCTCTATTTCATGGTCATGACGATCGTCTTCATACTGACCTTTGCCAATGCCTTCGCCATGTACTCCATCAGCGGGGGGCATCCAAAGAAACTCTTCTTCTACATCGGCCTGACGGGAGCGATATCAGGTGTGGTCATCACCGTCGCGCCCTCAACAGTACACATGCTGTTCGGCATGCTCTAAGAAGCGAAAATGGACAATAGACAGGACTGATTATGGACACAGCAATGATCGGAATACTCTTCTCCTACATGGTGATCCTTGCGGGAGCACTGACCGTTATCACACTGACAATAAGCTACTTGCTGAGGCTTCCTTCCTCGAAACGTGCCCGGGAGCTCGCGGTTGAAACTGAAAGAGAACCGAAACAATCCGTCCGTAAATCAAAGGTCGAACTGCGTCCCACCTCCGAGGGTCGGTTCACGCGCTTCATACGGAGACGGGCCCTTCATGAAACAGAGAGGGCTTCGAGGATGGACTCGCCAACTCAGCTAGCTATGCCCGGCTTACTACGGGCAAAGAGTTCGGCACTTGCGACGGTTGTAAGATGGTGGTCGGTCATCAGGAGTATCAAGTTGATACGACTCAGTGATCACCGGGGTTACGAAGGGGCCCAGCTTAAAGAACCTGCGTTGCAGGAGAGCTCGAAGCCGCCGACAGAACCGGAGGACGAATCCGTGGACGATGTCTTGCCTACCGATGAGCCAGACGTAACCTCTGCCGACACCGATATGCTGAGACAACAGGAAACCACTCAAGAACCTTCGCAGGGCAAAGAAGGCCCGACAGCAGAGGAGGCCACCCCGACACGTACTCCAGAAGCAGTTCATACGAAGGACGAGACCGAAGCTGAGATGGATACAGGAGCTGAGAGTGAAGTGAAGCAAGAAACTAGCGACCCGATGCCGGTAAGTCCGGCCTCGAGCGGAGAGAGAGAAGAACAGTCACAGAGTACAGAGACCTCTTCCCTAACAAGCGAGAGCGACACAAGCGAAGGCGCCGAGCCCGCAGCGGATCAGGAGCAGCCCGGTGCGGAGAGGCCAGCAGCAGAAATGGATTCAGACGAAACCGATGAGGAGACGCCTGATGCAGAGAAGCAAAGCATGGGCGACCTCTCCGATCTGTTCGCCAGGAGTTCTTCTGAAGACACGCAAAGCAACAAGCTGGCCGACGAAGTGGAGGATGTCGATGTCAGCGAAATATTGCAGAAAGGAATGGAATTGCTTGACAGGTTAAAGAGATCCGATCGTTGAGCCGGTTGATGGCATGACCGGGCTGTGTTCGACGGAACGAAGCCCGTCATCCATACCCGGCCTCGATGAACCGAACCATAGCATCAGCAAATATACAGTGTCGAAAGGAGGAACCGTAGTATGAGCGCACTCACAGTGAACCTCGTCAATTTCGGGTTTACCTGGCTCATTGCAGCATTGTCCGCACTCGGATACCTGTTGACCATCAAGAGAACCGGTCAGCGATGGACCCTGTGGATTGTCATGGCTACAGGCTGGGCGCTCCTTGCGATACCCTATACACTGCTACTCATGGGCTACTCAATAGGAACTGCCGAGATGACCGTCATCTGGCTGTGCTCCTATCTTCTGGTCATGGCGTCCCTATTGCTGCTCTTCCTCAAACTCACGGACATACTGAAAAACAGGGCCAGCTAACAGCGCCGCATATCTGACAGTCCTTTTATCGTACTCCCTATACACTATTGACTGGATCGTCAAAAGCGTCCACAATAGCCGCCATGGAAACACTGTGGATGCTCTTGTTTGCCTGTATCGGTCTGGCAATAGGCAGCTTCCTCGGGGTATGCATTGATCGCCTGCCCAGAAACGAGTCCGTTGTAAAGCCCCCTTCTCACTGCGAGTCCTGCCAGCACAGACTGGTCTTCAAGGACCTCATCCCTATACTCAGCTATCTCAGACTGCGCGGTCGCTGTCGATACTGTGGATGCACGGTATCGCCCAGGTCACTGTGGGTGGAACTGGCAACGGGCGGAGTTTTCGCGTTCCTCTACTGGTGGTGCATCGTGCTGAATCCTGACCTGGGCATCGTGGCTTTCGCGGTCATGGCCTTCTATGCCTGTCTATTTATCGTGATCTTCGTGATTGACCTGGAGCACCAACTGATTCTCAACAAGGTGATCTATCCCGGCATGGTTGTGGCTCTGCTTCTAACCCTGATACCTCATCCCTGGCTTGCGGATCGCATGGTTGACAGGCTCGCCAGTGCTGCGCTGGGAGCAGGAGTAGGCTTCGGCATACTGCTCCTCATTGCACTGGTGTCTCGCGGTGGTATGGGCTGGGGAGACGTCAAGATGGCGGCACTGATAGGACTGGTTACCGGGTTCCCCCTCATACTCGTTGCCCTACTCCTGGCCATAATCCTTGGAGGCGTCGTTGCCTTGGTTCTACTCCTGTTCAAGAAAAGGAGGCGAAAGGAAGGCATCCCTTTCGGGCCATTTCTCTCACTGGCTGCTATAGCCACCATACTGTTCGGCACCACGATGCTCGACTGGTATCTGGGGTTGTTCCGGGCACTTTATCATGGCTAACCTCTGACGCGACAAGCACGTTGGTGCGGGAGACCTGCATCAACCATAACATATGGCTGACCCTGTAAGCATGGGGTATACTTATGTGGCGACAAACAGCAGACACGATTGAAACGTCTTCCAGACTACTCGCTCTGCGACGAGGGAAATGATGAAGCGGAAGCTCAGTTCTTTGGTCAGCATCGCGCAATCTCTTACCGATGAAGTATGCTTGAAGCGTGACTTCCTTGACCCCAGGGTAAATGATAGAAGGCTTAGAAGCTACATAGCGCCACGCGGCGCCAGAACAGCAATACGCGGCATCCTCGAAGGCCTGCAGCCCGAATCCAAGACCCGTGTGCACGTGATAAGCGGTGCCTGCGGTACAGGCAAGTCCCACTTCGGATTGGTGCTGGCGAATCTGATATCGCGAGACATTGATGACCCGGCACTGTCGCTGTTTCTCAGAAAGCTGGAACAGGACGACGAACAACTGGTCAGTCTCATAAGGCAGACACGCCGGGCCGTGGGCAAGTGTTTGGTCGTGCTTCCAGAACCTTCCTGGAGCCCCGAAAGCTTCAACTACTCCTTGCTGGCCTCTCTCGCTGAGGCTCTGCGCACAGAAGGAATCGACTATGATCCACCCGCTGTGTTTCTCGCTGCATTAGACTCAATTAACACGTGGATGATGACCGATGCCGAGGTCTACAGGAGATTTGAGGATGCCTGCCTGAGGCAAGGTAAGACGCCGGAGATGGTGAGTGATGAGTTGGCCCGATACAAAACGAGTGGCTACGGCCTGTTCAAGGAACTCCACAGAGAGGTCATGCATGGCGCTCCATTCATCCCTCAGCTCACCGCTGATCCCGCCCAGGTCTACAATCAAACGATAAAGCATCTGAGGAGTACCAGCCAGTGGCAGGGTGTATTCATCTTCTATGACGACTTTGCACGGTATCTCTCTCATATGGCAGAGGATCCCGGTTCATTCGAAACCCAGCAGCTTCAGTCATTCGTCACGTATTGTAAAGGAAGCGGTCACAACCAGTGTCACCTGGTGGCAATCGCCCATCAGACGCTCGATGACTACGCAGGGAACATGCGATCTCCGGAAGAATGGAGCGAACTCTGTAGTGAGTTCACGAGTGCCGATCATCAACTGGCAGCAGTCGGTGGCGAACACGAGATGGAGGAGATAATAGGGGCGATACTGGTACAGCAGAAGGCCGGCGACACCTGGAAGCGAGTCGCAGCCCACGCGGAGGTTAGTGTTCTGACTGACCTCGTACAAGATAGAGGGCTCTATCCTGATCAGAACAGATCCTGGATAAGATCGCGGCTTGTGCAGGGCTGCTATCCACTACATCCATATGCGACATTCTGCTTACTCTGGCTGGCGAATTCCGTGGTTCAGCAGCGCGAACGGACCCTCTTCGCCCTCCTGGGCGATCCATCTGAGAACGGGTTACAGGGATTCATGGACAAGAATACCGTATTGCAGTCCGACAACAGGCTGAACCTTTATACTGTGGACAGGCTGTATGACTACTACAAAGGGCAGATACATGCCCACACCGACTACGGATATATCGTGGATGCGGTGGATAACGCGTCGGCACTGGTGCGCCGCAATACTCTGGCCACGCGCGCATTGAAGGTGATCGCCGTCCTCTCTGTAGTCAACCATCCCCTGTTACCCACTACTGAGAGAACCATACTGGAGGCATTACATGTCTCGTCCGGCCAGAAGGACCTGGCGCAGGCGCTCGCTGATCTCGTGGAGAGGGGTTATCTGCGCTGCCGCCCGATAACAAAGCGCTATGAACTGCCTGGCAGACCGGGAACTATAGACGCAGGTCAGGCAGTGCGAAAAGCCAGACAGACGATAATCGACGATGGGTTCGACCTTAAGGACTATCTCAATACGAACCATGCCCTCCCCGCTGTTGAAGCTCTCGATTACTCCGCAAAGCACTTCACCAGAAGATACGCTGCTTGTCTCTTCATTGGCGTGTTAGATCTCTCGAGTCCCGAGAAATATGTGGAACGAATACAGAGCTGGTATGTGCCTGACAGAGCTAAGCACGAAGGTGACGCACTGGTTACATACGTTGTGGCAACTACCCCTGAGGATATCAGCAATGCAGAGCATCTTGTCAGCCAGGACATATGCAAGCACCCCCAACTGGTTGTCGCCATCCCAAAAACACCTGCCCGTTTTGGCGAGACGGCTCTCGAATGGACTGCCGTGCAAGCAGTCAGGCAACGGGGCCTGAAGACAGATGAGGGCGAGGTCGATAGCGAGGAGTTTGAGATACTGGAGGCAAGTGTCAGAGAAGATATGGTCAACGGTTTGCGGGACTTCCTGCACGCGAGCAACCTGACATGGCATCGGGACGGTAACGTGGTCACGGACATGCCTCAAGGGGGCGAGGAGAAATTCATCTCTGAGGTGCTTGAGGAGATCTTCCCCAAGACTCCTTACATTAACGATGAGACTATCGCCAACCCGATAAGCACCACCGACAGAAGCAAGAAACACCGCTGGACAGCGATGAATGTGCTCTTGCAGACAGAGGGACCGATACAGCTAAGCAAGAAGGGATGTCCGGCTTCTGAACGCATTCTGCGTTCCTGCCTCAGGGACGTCGGACTCCTGGAAAGAGTTTCAGACCGGGATAACATCGAGGAGTTTGAGATGCGGGATGAGGCCCCCGAGAACTCGGCGGCCCGGGAAATCTGGGAGTTCCTCAACACGCAGGCTCTTGCCCGGGGAGGCAAGGTCACTCCAGCTACCGAACTGGTGATACCCCTGATTGAGCCGCCGTACGGACTCACGAATCAGGCATTGGAGCTGTTTCTGGCAGCGTTTCTTCGCACTCGACGCGAGGATACCGTCGTCTTCAACAACTTCGAGAAAGCCAAGAGAGAGCATAATCCCGATTCGCTCAATGAATGCCTTCCCCTGTCCGGCGAGGATGTGGCAAACCTGGTAAGGAATCCCTCCGACTTCGTAGTGTACTACTACGAAGTGCCGCCCACCCAAAGAGCATACGTCAACGGAATAATACGCCTCACCGCAGTGGACGAAGAGACATTGACCGACTTCGCGGGTTGGGACCGGGCCAGGCACGCCCTATTGGCATGGTACCGCAAATTGCCCGCAGTGACGCGAACGGCCTCTGATCTTGAAAACCAACAGTGCCGGCCCCTGCTTGATGTCCTGGCCAATCTGGAGAAGACCGGGCACGCGAGAGAGATCATCCAGAGACAGATCCCTGCTGCACTCGGATTTGATGCTGATACTACCGACCTTGGAGATCATGCAGTATGCGAGCAGATACTCGATTCGCTACGCAGAGCGATTGCTGAGATGGATGTATATGCAGGAGCGAGGGCGAGCAGGCTGCTTGCCGCGATAGGAGCCATGTTCGGGGCTGAGACAGAGCATCAGGAGGAGGCAGCTCTTGCCATGCAACGCTGGTATCGGGCTTTGACTGAGGTGCAACGCATGCACCCATTCAGGGGCGATGAAGGACACCTTATCGAGGCGGCTCGCGAGGGCACTCCGATCATCGAGCGAATGCTCAACAGATTGCCAGAAAGGATGCGTCTCAAACCGTTTATGGAATGGGAAGCCGACCGGAGCGCTACATATCTGGCCAGACTCCGATCAGCAAAGCAGAGTATCGAGAACTGGAGGCCGGAGGTAGACCCGAAAGGATCAAACACCCATGAGAAGCAGATACTCCACGCCCGAACACAGATAGACGCGCTGCTTAAGGAACTCGACCTCCCCGTATCCATTCAGAGAGAGTTGCTCTCGGCGCTTCTGGAGGAATTGGGAGAGGGGCAGTAACCTGCAACTCTGTGCATCGGCACCTCTAATTGCACCCTCCGCACCTCACTGAGCCTTTAGAAGCCGTGATTCTCTTCAATACCGTCGGCCGGTAAAGATATGAAGCGCATACAGGCCTTCACACACACAGCAAACCCTCTTTATGCCCATTTTGACCGATCTAAACCTGTAAGTGCCGCCAGATAGCGCCTATGATACAATGGCAATATGATGGGTCGGACGATGAACAAGTGGCGAGTCTTGGCCCTGGGGTTGACGATGGTGGTCCTGCTGGGAATGCTGGCCGCCGGGCTGCAGACGCTGGAGTTCCGAGGCGGAACTCTCGGCCTGGATGAGAGTGAGATGGGCGAGCCGGGCGGCACATATCTTCTGCCTTTCCCTTATGACCTGCTGGAGAGAATACTCGAGGTCATGCCCTGGGTTGTTCTCGGGATCCTCATCTTTGGAGCGGTGGTCTTCCGCCGCAAGCTCCTGCGAGAGATTGTCCGCTTCAGGGTACTGATCGTCTTCATGGTAATCCTGGCCTTGATAGGCCTCAGAGCCGGGCACGGACTTTTTCCCGTCCAGGAAGAGGCCGAGCAAGAGCTGATTACCGGTCCCCCGGCGGACTCATGGCGGCCACCCTTCACAACGCCCGAGCCCGGTCCTGCAGACACGACACCGCACTCTCCGGCACAGCTCCCCTGGTGGGTGACATATATCGTAGCCACGGCTCTCGCAGTGCCGGTGGTGTGGCTGGGATGGCACTTGATTCGCCGGGCGGCCAGACGCAAGCGCACGGAAGTGTTCGAGGACAGCCTCCAGCACATAGCCGCCGAGGCAGCGGCCGAGTTGCGAGCTGGACTACCTTTCGACGAAGTAGTGATCCGTTGCTGGGCCCGGATGGCAGAGATTCTGGCTGACAGGGCCGGCGGGCATGCCCCTGAGATGACGCCTCGCGAGTTGGCCAGCGTTCTGGCCAGATGGGGAGTGCGGCATGAAGCAGTAGCCGAGCTCACCAGGTTGTTCGAAGAAGTCCGCTACGGTAGTAAAGCAGACGCCCCCAGGCGAGATCGAGCAATCGCCGCCCTGGCCGAGATCGAGGAGGCATATGGCCATGCGTAGAGTAGCGAAGGTCGCCGCAGCGCTGGCCATAGCCGCACTGCTCATCTCAGCGGTGCGCATCCCGGTGGATACCCTGCTCAGAGAGCCATTGACACAACTCTGGTGGCTGCTGGATTCATTGCCCCAGCAGCTGATATGGTGGGTGCTGTCAATAGTAGGATTCACCGCTGTCTTATCGTTTACACGTGCACTCCACCACAGTAACCAGGAGTCCACGGTCAAGCCCATTGTGAGAGAAACCCAACTCGACCGTCTGACCGCTCTCATCGAGTTAGGAGAGACTTCTGCCTGGGCACGCGACGTGCTGGGAAGGCGTCTCTGCCAAACCGCGGCAGGCCTGCGAGCCCTACAAGAAGGGATCCACCTGGATGATGCCAGACAGCAACTGCGCCAAGGCAGGTGGCCCGAGCAGCATGGGGTTGCAGCGCTGCTGCAACCCCATAGCGACAAGGCACCGACCCCTAACGAGAGCTACGCCGACGATCTTGAGCACACTCTGGACGCAATGGAGCGCTACGCGCAAGGAGGGCCCTTTGAAGCTAGCTGACGTGGCAGGCCGGTGTGACAGTATCCTGGGAGAGATAGAGAGGGCGGTCGTGGGCAAACGGAACCCGCTGCAGTTGATCTTGATGAGCCTTCTCGCCGGCGGCCATGTACTGATTGAGGACTATCCCGGCCTCGCCAAGACCCTGGCAGCTCGCTCCTTTGCGCGGGTCCTCGGACTCAGCTTCAAGCGCATTCAGTTCACACCCGACCTCTTGCCCGCGGATGTCGTGGGCACCTACATCCTGCGCCGCGAGAAGGAGCAGTTCGAGCTACGGCCCGGCCCTGTTTTCGCTCAGATACTCCTGGCCGACGAGATCAACCGGGCCACCCCACGAACCCAATCGGCCCTACTCGAAGCAATGCAGGAGGGACAGGTCACTCTTGAGGGCGAGACCCATCCCTTGCCTCAACCCTTTATGGTTGTCGCGACACAGAATCCGATAGAGTACGAAGGCACCTTTCCCTTGCCCGAGGCCCAGCTAGACCGATTCCTAGTCCGTGCCCGGTTCGGTTATCCGGGGCCTGCCGATGAGGTAGAGATCCTCTCCCGCCGTATCGCTCGACGAGTGCCCGAGGAGACACTGCAATCCGTGACTGCTGCTGAGGAGCTACTGAGTATGCGCACGGCTCTAGAGGATGTCCATATCGATCCCGACCTGCTGGAGTATATGGCTCGCCTGACAGAAGCTACGCGCGAGCACTCCTCGGTGGAGGTAGGAGCGAGCCCGCGGGGCACTCTGGCACTCTTGCTGCTCTCTAGGGCACGTGCAGCGCTGGAGCGCAGGGATTATGTCATCCCCGACGACATAAAGGCAGTGGCAGTCCCTGCGCTGGTGCATCGACTGATCATCAAGCCCGAGCTATGGCAGCGACAGCTTCGACCGGATCAAGTTGTTGAAGGTATCCTGGAGAGAATTCCCGTACCTAAGGTCTAGCCATGCAGGGTACACGTAAGCTGGGCGTGGAGTTCGGACTAATGGCGCTTATCCTGCTCACCGGTCTGATCCTGGCCAATCCAGCACTACTCCTTCTGGCTATCCCTCTGGCAGTGCACATCACCCTGGGGCTGTTGCTGGCCGGGGCAGCACACAAAGCGCGACTCCGTCGCTCGCTTTCCGCCCAGCACATACACGATGGCGACGATATAGAGGCTGAACTTGCCCTGGATGAAGCGGGGCATGGTCCGGACCTGGCTATGCTTACCGAAGATGGGGCGCTTGCCCGCTTTATCAGCGAAGGATCGCCTAGTCTGGCCGGTCGGATTCCCGCAAACAGTTCATTGGTGCTCTCATATGTTACCCGACCGATGCGGGGTTTCTACCCGGTGGAAGGAGCACATGTCTCAACACGAGACTTTCTGGGCTTCGTAGCCTGGCAAGGCAGCCTCCCCTTTCCGACACCCGTCTGGGTTCTACCACGCTACGACCGGATTGGTCACGTTCAGCTATCGCCTCGTCGAACGCTATCCAGACCCGGCACAGCCCCTTCCCGCCGGGATGGAGTGGGAGTGCAGTTCTTGGGCACCAGGCCCTACATCCCGGGTGACGACCTGCGCCGCATCAACTGGAAGACCCTGGCCCACCGGAATCAGCTTGTGACCAACCTGTATGAAGGGGAGCGGGCCGCCGACGTTACGGTGATACTCGACGGACGGGATAGAATCTACCAGGCCGCAGGCGGTTCAGATCTGTTTGAGCAGGCGATACGGGCATGCGCAGCCCTATGTGACTCGGCAATCAGAGACGGGCACCGGACCGGTCTTCTGCTCTATGGCGAGCGACTCGAGTGGGTTCTCTACGGAAGCGGACGACTACACATGGAGCGGCTACTCCACGGATTATCGAGAGCGGAGCTTGGATCATCCGAGGCGTTCGCCCACCTGGGGAATCTCCCCGCCCGTCTCTTTCCCACCGGTTCATCCATAATGATTGTGTCCCCATTTGCTCCGGGCGACGAGCAAGCGCTGGGAATGCTGCGCGCCAGAGGTTATGAAGTGCTGGCACTGGTGCCGGATCCCTTCCCATCCATCAGAGCAAAACAGTTAGAAACAGTCCACCTAGAGGCTCGCACACGCCGTCCAATACATAGCAAGACTGCACTGTCGCTTGCCAGCCGCATGATGGCTGTCGAACAAGAGCTGATGCTGCGCATTCTCATGTCGGCAGGCGTACGTGTCGCTGTGTGGAACGGAAACAGCCCATTGGCACCACTGGTGAGGGCTGCCTGGCGGAGGAATCGATGATTCCTGCCATTGCACTCTATATGATAGCCTTCGGGCTGGCGTGGTCTTCGGTACTCACCCACGGCTTCCCGTGGACACTTCTGTTTCTTTCATCTCCCGCAGTCTGGGCACTAGGTATAATCCGCGGTCATCCTTCGCTGGTCACATTAGGGCTGTACGGGTTGATTGCAGCGGCGGCATGGGCAGCGTTCAGTGAGGCCTTCATACCAGGAATAGGTGCAGTTGTGCTCGCTCTAGTAGCCTGGGATGCTGCCGGCCTGCAACTATGGCTCAGGAAAGCAGCTGAGGTTCAGAGCCGCGCCCGAATCTGGCGGGCAGCACTGCTCAGGTCCTGCGCCCTGGCGTTAATCGGAGGAGCCCTGGCCATCGGGGTCGCCCAACTGGAAATCTCGCTCCCCTTCTGGGGAATGGCCATGCTGATGTTGTTGATCTGGGGAATAACGGTAGCTCTCCGGCGATTGACCGCCGGAGAGCCCCGCTAAGGTGCGCCCCTCAAGGGATTGGCCCAGCACCTCTAATCCGACCACAGCTTCTACGAAAACCGACCGGAGCGCTCCCCTCATTGTAGTGGCGTCAAGCCAGCGAAAAGGCCGGGAGACAAAGCTGTATCACCCGGCCTTTTGCACCCTTGCAATACTAAAGTCTGATCTTACGGCGAATCATACCCAATAGCTTCTACTTTTTAGCCTTATCACCGCCCTTGCCCGCATCTGATCCCGTCTTCATCCAGCGATCAAGAAGCTCAGCGGCAACCCTTCGACCTCCGAGGCCGAAGGCAATCGCTGCTGCTACAGCAGCTGCGCCGAAGACCAGTCCAAAGCCGAGCAAAATCAGGTCATCAGCAAAACCCATTGCCCTTATACCCAGCACCACGCTCAAGACTATGATGAGGGCTTTGACGACGGAGATAACCGATTCTCCCCTGCCACCGGCCCGTAGAATATTGGCTACGAAGCCGGCAACCAGAACGCCTACGCCGATAATGACCACTCCCAGAATGACCAGCCCCAGAAACTGTGTCAGGCTAGCGACCAGACTGTTCACAATCGGGAAGTCCAACAGGCTTGCGGCCATCATTATGGCGAAGAGCATGATGAACACCATCACGATATAGCCGACGACATTCGAAGGAGAGCCCATTCCCTCAACCGGCTGCTTCGCCAACCCCAGTTTGACCGGCAGTTCATCAAAGTGAACTCTACCCAGGAAATCAGTTACCAGCTTGCCCAGAAGCCGGCCAACGAAGTAGAAGACTGCAAGGACTACGATAGCACCCAGGATATGCGGTATTGCGGCGAAGATCCTTTCAAATATGACGACGATGGAGTCAAACAGTCCTTCTACACCGAGCACCTGCAATATGGCCAGTATGAATAATATCCATACTATCCAGAACACTGCCGCACCCGTACCGTGAGCCACTGGAAACTCCCCTGCATCGCCCTTGCCCAGTCTCCTGTCAATTCCAGAGGCAATCATGAGTCTCTGTGAACCAGACCTGAGAACCCTCGCCAGTATCCAGGCCAGAAGCAACAGGATCAATACAGCGATGATCCTGGGCAAGAAAGCTATGAGAATCGCGAAGAAACTCTGAAAAGGCTCTATAATACTGCCCCATTCCATGCCTTTGAACACCTCCTCTCTTTCTGTTCAATTCTGCTGTGTTGCTGCATCTTCACTGGTACAGATCGACTACGTTCCGGTCTTAGCTCATGGCTATCACCTCCCCGCTATTCGGCATCTTCTCGTGATCACAAAAGTGATTGCCTCTACCCCTGGCAACAGAACACATGATCCTGCCGATAGAATCCTACTCCCTATGCAAGAGCCTTCAGTGAGACCGCCCGGCCAAACGGTGAGGGTAGGCCGTTGCCATAATCACCTCGCTTCCTCTCACTATATATTACCATGAGAGCCACTCCTGTCAATACCTTTGCCTGAATATCTTCATTTGCGACGAATGGACCACACCCACCAAGCCAATCACGACCTAGGGCCCACGGCTAACAAGTGTTGAGTTTGAGTTCGCTCACAAAGTAGGCTAACCAGTTGAGCACTGACGTGGCCTCCTGCACCAATTAGTCGTCATCGCACGCCTCCCGGTGTTAGTGACATGTCTCGCTTCGTGTTACAATTGCACCTGTGATTGTGACCTGGTCAGCTTCAGGAACAGAGAAAGCGGGTGAGCTATGTCTCTAAGCTCGGACATCAAGGAGTATGCGCTTGCCCTCGGATATGACAGGGTAGGATTTACCACAGCAGAGAGGTTCACGACCTACGAGGCCGAGCTCTCCGAACGACTGGACATGTATAGTTGGGCCACAGGTAGTGACTGGGGACTTATAAAGGGCGCTGACCCGAAGAGCACGCTACCCGAGGCCAGGTCTCTGGTAGTTACAGTATTTGATTATCACAGGCACACCTACCCCCAGGAGTTGATAGGCAAAGTCGGGAGGGCTTATCAGTCGCTTGGCGGCGTTCCCCCCATTCCCATTCACCGGGCGCGTTACCGACTACTCAAGGAGTTTCTTGAGAAAGCGGGCTGCAGCACAGGCAAACCCGTGTTTGATCCACCGGTACGGCTGGCGGCGGCCCGTGCCGGTATCACCGACTACGGCAAGAACACATTCGCCTTTGCCGGTGAAAGCGGATCGTTCATCGTCATGTCCACATTGGTCGTAGATAAGGAACTGGAATACGATGCGCCGACCATTCAGATAGGTTGCCCCGAGAAGTGCAACCTATGCATCGAGGCCTGCCCTACAGGAGCCCTCTATGAGCCACTGAAGATCGACCCGCGTCGCTGCATCGCCTACAACTCCTACAACGCACCAGGCTCATGGTTTGGCGGCACTCAGACGGTATTACCGGTGCAGATCAGAGAACAAATGGGCACATGGATTTACGGCTGTGATGAGTGTCAGCAGGCTTGCCCCCGCAACAGGCAGCGCTTACGGGCGACGCTGCCGCCAAATCCATACCTGGAACACATGGCTGGCGAATTCGATCTGCAGAAACTAGTCAACATGTCTGATGAGCACTTCGGCAGAGTATTCCAGCTACTGAACTACGTCGACAACAAGCGTTACCTGCAGAGGAACGCCGCAGTGGCTCTGGGCAATCAGGGTGATACTGAAGCGGTACCCGTGCTGGCTGAGGCAATGTGTTCACCGGATGAGCCGCTTCGCGGTCATGCTGCCTGGGCACTCGGCAAGATCGGTGGTGCCGACGCCAGGAGAATCCTCGAATCTTGCCTTTCCAGAGATGACTCCGAATATATGCGCGGCGAGATCAGCGCAGCACTGGCTAGATAGCCCTGGGCCTCCTACGGCCATTGCAGAAAACATGCCCGCGACGCCGCCCGGCAGCCACAACTGTTGAACACAGTGGCATCCGGCAAGCGGTGAATCGGCTCTGATCCGGCAGATTGCGGTTAGCAGATGAAGAGAGCATCTTACGGGTGGCGGGTGGTAGGTGGCTCATTCCTTCTGTTGTTCTGCGCCACGGGAACACATTTCTACGCTTTTCCTGTCTTCTTTGATGCAATGGTAAGAGAGATGGGATGGGCTCGCACCCAGCTAGCCCTCGCCATGACTATCGCCTGTCTGGTCATTGCGGCAACAAGTCTACTCATCGGAGTACTGCTGCGCCGCATCGGTCTTCGTCCGATAGTGGTTGGCGGCAGTATCATAGCCGGACTCGGCTTCCTTCTGCTATCCACAGTCACGGAACTCTGGCAGTTCTATCTCTATTACGGCCTGATCATCTCGGCCGGAATGTCAGGACTACTCGAGGTCCCGGTTCTGACAGCGGTGGAGGGCTGGTTTGACCGTGATAAGAGTACAGCCCTGGGCATAGCTACGACCGGCATGGGCATGGGCGGTCTGGTGATGGCACCACTTGCCGGCTGGCTAATCTCCAGATATGATTGGCAGACCACCTTCGTCTTCATAGCCGGAGTGGTCATGATCGTTGGCATTCCCATAGGGGCAGCTGTCATGCGCACCTCACAGAGGCACCAGACCCAGCCGGAGTCGGCAAGTCACCAAGACTCAGAGGAAGGATACGCTACACTCGGAGAGGCGCTGAAAAAGAGGTCATTCTGGTTTGTATCCATAGCGGCGACGCTCTGGTATGGTGCATTTGCCATGGGCCTGACCCACCAAGTTGCGTTTGCCGTTGACCAGGGTATACCCGCAGTCGCCGCCGCTGGCGCAGTAGGGTTGCTCAGTGCATTCAGCATTCCCGGTAGAGTAGCTTTCGGCAAGCTCGGCGACGCCATTGACAAGAGATACGTGATGATGATAGCGGCCACCATACAGTTGGTCGCTTTCGTGATGCTGCTTCAGGTTATCAGCCTACCCTTACTATATATCTACTCATGCCTGCTCGGCTTCGGCATTGGCGGTTTGACTCCGATTTTGCCGGGTCTCCTGGCTGACTACTACGGCAGAAATCACTTCAGCGCCATATATGGCGCCGCATACGTTGTGACGACCATCGGCTTCATGATAGGGCCGGTATACGGCGGATGGATATTCGATAACACGGGGCGCTACTATTTTGCCTTCATAAGCGCAATAACGATAACCCTACTGGCCATTATCCTTGTATACCTGGCGCCCACAGCTAAAACCTCATAGATTACGAACGAGTGTGGATGGAAAACGGCCCCCTGCCGATGGTCATCTATGCACAGCAACGAGCCGGAATCAGTGACAGGAAGTGCACTGAAGGCCATCAGGCGTTATCCGACCGACTGAGCACAGATCAACTCAAAGGGCTTTTGCTGAGATCCCCACCGGGCTTTATGGTGCACCGATTAATAGGTGGCTATAGCTTGAATCGCTTGTTGTTTCTTGGAGGGATGTAGAACTCAAAGAGCAGGTCTATCGTCCTCTTGCTGAGGTCTGCTTCATGCTCCTTCAACAGTCTCTGTGTGATGTGTACTCGCTGGGCGATCGTATCCAGCTCTCTTCTGGTCAGATCGGCCTGCTCAGCCAGCTCGAGTATATGCTCCAGGTCCTGAATCCGCTGAGCGAGCACCTCCTGCTCTTCTTCTATCCCGTCCACCTGGACATTGCTTGACTTCTCATATCCTGTAACCTGCTTTATGGCCTCGCGAACGGTCTTCTTGCGCCTCTCAAGACTACCTATCTGCCTGTTGATGTTGGACCGCCTCTCTTTGTTCCCTTTCAGTTGTTTGGCCAGGCTCTTGAGTTCCCACTGCTGCTTGTCTATATTGCCGACCTCATTACAGAGGTCATCCAGTCTGCTATTGTACTTTTCTTTTAACAGCGACTGTAGCTTCGCCAGCCGATCAAGCCGTCTGCGCAGAAAAGCTATCTCGCCATGCGCCTCCCTGATCTTGGCCGAGAACGCCTCCTGCTCGACATGCACCCGATCCTGCACGATTGCCTCTTGCATCGTTTCCGTTTCCATATTTCTATTCCCCCCGACCGGCGACCCAATTATATAACCCCGGGCCACCCATTAGCAATAGGTAAGTTACATAACGAATCCCGTTCCCGTCACCAAACTCAGTGATCCATAAACTCCACGATGGTGACACCGTAATCGCCTTCGCCATAACCGCCCAGCCGATACGATTTGACCAGAGGATGCCGAGCCAGTGAGTCGTGTACCGCCCGGCGCAGTATACCGGTCCCCTTGCCGTGGACTATGTGCACACACTCCAGGCCATCGGTGAAGGCATCACTGAGATATTGATCAAGGCGACACATAGCATCGTCAACTGTGAGCCGGCGCAGAATCAGTTCCCTATCAACTGACCTCATTCTTCCCACACAAACTCAAGACGGACTATTTCCTCAGTTTCCTCAGACACCTTTACTCTCTCATCGATGCGCCAACCTACCATCCAGATGATCTGCTCAGGCGTACACACTATCGGGACATAGTCTCGCCACAAGCGAGGTATCCTGGAATCAACCATAAAATCCTGAATCTTCTTAGACCCGTTCATGCCCAGAGGCTGAAACCGGTCTCCTGGCCTACGATGGCGCACCGAAATCTGCCGTCCCGTCTTATGAAGATCGAAAACGGCAACGGAACTGCGCTGAGAATCCTCTGCTTCCATCCTGACCATGCCCCGCACTATCGAACAACCTGCCTGCCCTCCGATCACGGTCGCCACCACCCTCAATCCCGGCAAGATCGTCTCTCCAGGCACCTCCAATGGGATCTCGCCTTCAAGCGCAGCAAAGGGGCAGGATAACTCAAGCTGTAGCCTTTCACCACCACTGGCTACCGATGAAGCATCGGTCATCACCAGATGGTGGTAGTCTCCCCAGCAGACAAGCCCTCGGGGCAGAAAGACCATCTTCCCTACCGGTTTACCTAGCAGGTCGCGTGCGGCCTCGACATGCCCAATCTCGATATCTCTAGCGTCACCCGCAAGCCTGGTGAAAGCCAAGCGCAATAGCTGTCTCTGCAGCGCTATAGGCAAGGCGGCAGTCTGCCTCCTATTAATGCGTACACAATCATCATGCAAGCTTACTACCTCATCCCACCGGGCCGCAGCCTGCTCCTCGATGAAAACGCTATCCTCCCTGGCAATATCAGCTAAACGCAATAGGGCACTATCAAGCCTCGGGTTGTACTGTCTAAGCAGCGGGAGAAGATGAAGACGAATTCGATTTCGAAGGAACGAAGGCGAAATGTTGGAGGAGTCGATACGCGCATTAAGCTGCAGCCTCTGGCAATAATCCGTCGTTTCCTCTCTTGTCACATCCAAAAGCGGTCTAATTAACCGGCAGGCACCTGCCGTCCCTAATGATGAGCCCCCCCGCTGGACCTGCGCCATAGATAATACACCCGCCATACCACTCAAGCCGCCTGTCCCGGCCCCTCTTATTATATGCATCAACACGGTCTCTATGTGGTCATCTCTGGTGTGGCCTACGGCGATCCGATTCGCTCCAACACCGGCCGCGACACTTGACAGAAAGTCGTATCGTAGCTCTCGAGCCGCTTCTTCGATAGAGCAACTCCTCTCATTGCAGTAGCCAGATACATCACGCTCCTCAACGGTGACGGGAATGCCAAGTGAGCCGGCTAGCTCAGACACGTAGATCGCATCGGCCTCGGATTCAGTCGCGCGCAGCTGATGATTGAGGTGAGCAGCGTGCAGCTCTACCCGGAGTGAACTCTGCCATTTCGCCAGAATATGCAGCAAACACACTGAATCGGCACCACCAGACAACCCAACAACAACTCTATCGCCGGGCAACAGCATATTATGCCGCTCCGCCAGACCGATGACCTTCGACTCGATCCCGGTATTGCCCATTGAAGTAGCACCGCAGACCATGTGCTCACAGTAACCGCTAGTACGTATTATCATTGAACGTAAGCAGGCGTACGCCGTGCTCGTTCACCTCAAGAACGCTCACCCCTCCGAGGTCCACTCTGAACCTCGTGAAGCAGTCGGCCGGCAGATCCAGAGCTTTGAAGATGATGGCCAGGGTCACAAAGAAATGGCTGACTATCACCACAACACCGCTATTATCATGCCCGCAGTCAGTCTGGTGCCTTTCCAGAAGCCTCTCTACTACCTTCCAGACCCGCTGCTGTAGTTCGACAAAGGTCTCTCCACTGGCAGCCTCAATGGCCCCACGCTCCTCCCACCACTGCTTGAGGAACTGGCTGAAAGTACTGCGAAGATTCGAGATCGATATTCCCTCCAACTCTCCGACCATGATCTCTTTAAGACCCTCATCCGCCTCCACAGACACACTGTGATGCTCCGCTATGGCTTGAGCGGTAGCCACAGCCCTCTGCATCGGACTGGCATAAACAGCAATTACGTTCTCACAACTGAGAAATCCTCCCAGCCTCCTTGCCTGCTCCAGTCCGATATCGTTGAGCTCAATGTCACTATCGGCCCCCTGAACACGACCCTCCCTGTTCCATTTAGTCTCGCCATGCCGCACCAGAACCAGCTTCAAAAGGTCTCCCTGCACTTCTGCGCTCCGTCACATCGAGGCTTATAATGTAACCTTCTCACGATGAAGCACCGGTCTTCTCTCTGGTAAGTATCACCTTACAGATCTTCATACCGCGCATCTCTGTCACAACAAACTTCAGGTTCTGGTACTTGAACTGCTCTCCCTGTTTAGGTATGCGACCGAGGTGGCTCAAGATGAAGCCCGCGACCGTCTCATAGTCTCCCCCGGGCAGATTCAACTCCAACTCCTCATTGGCATCATCGATCCTGTATCCTCCGTCAAGCTGAAAGGTACTGTCACCCGTCACTATAAAGTCCTTCTCATCACCCGTCAGTTCATCATGTATATCGCCTACGATTTCCTCGGTCAGCTGCCCCAGGGTGACCATCCCTGCCATACCCCCGAACTCGTCAATCACGATTGCCGCATGGTGACCGCCATCCCTCATCTCCGCCAGAAGTTCCCCCAGGTGTTTGCCTTCGGGCACAAAATAGGCAGGCCTTACCAAATCGTCGATGGCATCTTCCCTGTTGGCTTCGCCATCGGTAAGTTTCATCAGGACATCCTTGGCATGCAATATACCCACGACATTGTCCGTATTCTCCCTATACACCGGGAACCGACTGTACCGCTCCTCGGCATACAGACCGAGGAAATCTCCAAGCGTCGTCCCCTCTTCCACCCATGCTATCTCCGTTCTGGGAACCATTATCTTGCTCACTGCACGGTCTGTGAACTCAAATACCTTCTGCAGAATCTTAGCTTCATCCTGGTCAACGACCCCCTCGCTTTCACCGTAGCTTATAGCAGACCGTATCTCTCCCTCACTCACCAGCTTCTTATCCTCCTCGGATACATTCACCATTCGGGCAAACCTCAATCCGATCCGATCAAGTGCCAGAACAAAGGGATAGAAACCCAACTCGACTGCTCTCAGCGGAGCGACGTAGGCGAGAGAGAGCCGCTGGGCATGATGAACTGCCAGCGTCTTGGGTATGACCTCTCCGAAGATAAGAATCAGAGTTGTCACGCCAAGGGTGGCTATGATCGGCCCCCTCCAAGGACCAAAAATGGCCACAGCCATTATCGTGCCCAAAGTTGCCGCACCCACATTTACCAGGTTGTTGCCCAGAAGAACAGTCGCCAGAACCCTCTCCGGCCTCTCAGCAATCTCGGCTAGCTTATCAGCGCCTTTGACTCCGCTCTCAACCAGATACCTCAGCCTGAGCTTGGGCAAGGCGATAAAGGCTGACTCAGCACTGGAGAAGAACCCTGACAGGATAAGACAGAAAAGAAAGGCGATGAAAAGCCAACTATCGGCGGCGTCCACTTTCTACCGCCCCTACGTGCCCTCGGCAAGTCGATTGATCATCCTGCACGAATTATCTTCTACGGAAACACGTTCCGTACAGCCAATCATAGCATCGGCCTGCAAACCTGTCAAAACCACCCCCATCAAGCAATCCCGAACCCATGAGTGCCCATTACCCCGCCGAGAAACCCGGCCACGCGCACAAGCAAGGTAACTGACTCCTCCCGCTGAACACGTAGTATCCAACGCGCAACCTATGATGCTCTCATATACGGCTGCAGCGCCTCAGGCACCAGCACCGTGCCATCTGCCTGCTGGTAGTTCTCAAGCACCGCGATGAGTACACGGGGCAGAGCCAATCCTGACCCGTTCAGTGTATGCACAAACTGTGTTCCGGCGCCTGCCTCAGGGCGGTAACGGATGTTCGCCCGCCGCGCCTGAAAATCACCGCAGTTGCTGCAAGAGCTAACCTCCAGCCATTCCTGACAACCCGGAGCCCACACTTCGATGTCATATGTCTTAGTAGCCGCAAAGCCCAGTTCTCCGCTACACAATTCAGCAACGCGATGAGGTATGGCCAGCCTCTGGCATATCTTCTCAGCGTCGCTTACCAGTCTCTCCAGCTCACCCTCTGAGTCTTCCGGGGCCGTAAACTTGTATAGTTCCACCTTATCGAACTGATGTCCCCGCTTGATGCCTCTCGTATCTGCCCCGGCAGACATCTTCTCGCGACGGAAACAAGGAGTATGCGCAACATAGCTCAGAGGAAGGTTATCTGAACTCAAAATCTCATCGCGATGCAGGTTGGTCAGCGGCACCTCCGCTGTGGGCACGAACCAGAAATCATCCTCCTCATCGTGATACAGATTGTCGCCGAACTTGGGCAAATGCCCGGAACTCTCCATACACTCTCGTTTCACCATTGACGGAAGATAGACTTCTTTATAGTCATGCTCGTGCACATGGACATCGAGCATAAGTGCAATGAGCGCCCGCTGCAGGCGAGCACCAAGCCCCTTCAAAACATAGAACCTGGTGCCTGAGAGCTTCACACCCTGCTGGAAATCGATTATGTCGAGCTTCTCCCCCAACTCCCAGTGAGGCAAAGGCTTGAAGGAAAACTCCTGTGGCGTACCCCAGACACGCACCACTACGTTGTCTTCCTCGTGGCGGCCGGGAGGCACAGTAGCAAGAGGCATATTGGGCAACTCCAGAAGCAGAGAATCAAGATTCTCCTTTGCTTCCTTAGTCTGTTGCTGCAGCAACGCTATCCGTTCTCCCATCTCACGCATTTGCGCAATGAGCTGAGGAGATCTATCCTGGCTCCTGCCCAGATTCTTGCTTGTCTCGTTATGTTCAGCACGAAGTTCCTCGGTCTGTCGGAGCAAGGCGCGATAAAGTCCGTCAATCTCAAGGATGCGGTCCAGAGCAAAAGTATCACCTCTCCTCTCCAAGCCATGGCGTACCAGATCAGGATTCTCGCGTATTAGCTTGATATCAATCATCGGTTAGCTGACCTCATCACTACTCTGTCTCAGACTTTATCCTAAGCTGGGGGAACAATATCACCTCCCGTATAGATTGCTGCCCGGCAAGCAACATCACCAGTCGATCAATACCCATTCCCAGGCCACCGGTGGGTGGCATGCCGTATTCCAGAGCTTGAAGGAAATCCTCATCCGCGATTTCCGGCTCATTGTCCCCCATCTGCTCTCTCAGTTGCTGGCGAAACCTCTCCCTCTGCTCCAACGGATCATTCAACTCCGTAAAGGCATTAGCAACCTCCATACCTCCCACAAAGCCCTCAAACCGCTCGGTCAATCGATCATTCCCCCGCCTTGTCTTAGCTAGAGGAGACATCTCAACAGGGTAGTCAAGGAGGAAGGTCGGCTGCATTAGCCTGGGCTCAACATAAGCCGAAAGCAGCTCGTCTATGAGCTTGCCCCTGCCCTTGTCTAACTCTACTTGCATTCCGAGTTCTTCCATCCTGGACTTTAGTGACATAGCATCGGGATAGTCTTCAAAGTCGATACCGCAGTGCTCCTCTATCGCCTCGCGCAGGCATATCCTCTGCCACGGCAGGTTGAAGTCGATGGTTGTATCGCGATAGCTAAGCTTGGTTGTGCCCAGCACCTCCTGCGCTGTATGAGCGAACAGGTCTTCAACCATTTTCATCATGTCATTGTAGTCGCTATACGCCTGGTAGCATTCGAGCAAAGTGAACTCAGGGTTGTGCCTGACGGAAAGGCCCTCATTGCGAAAGGTACGCCCGATCTCATAGACTCTGTCGAAGCCACCTATCACCAATCTCTTAAGGTGAAGCTCCAGGGCAATCCGCAAATAGAGCTCCTGATCCAGTGCATGATGATGTGTCACAAATGGACGTGCTGCGGCTCCACCCGCATGGGGCTGAAGCATAGGTGTTTCCACCTCCAAGAATCCCCACCCATCGAGAAAGCTCCTGATAGCCGTGATAGCCCTGCTACGAACAGCGAAGATCCGTCTCGTATCCTCATTAGAGATGAGATCCAGGTGCCTGTGCCGATACCGCTTCTCCACATCTGCCAGCCCATGCCACTTCTCCGGCAAAGGATGAAGTGCTTTGCACAACATTGTCAGATCAGCTACCTCCAGAGTAATCTCTCCTGCCCTGGTCAGAAAAAGCTGCCCCTCAGCCCCTACTATATCCCCTATGTCGATGTCATGAAGCAGTTCATATTTCTCGCCGCCCAGGCGATCGTAGCGCAAAGACAGCTGCATTTTGCCGGTGCCGTCGCGTATGTCAAGGAAGGACATCTTACCCATGGAACGCTTGGCCGTTATGCGCCCGCCCAGCGATACGCTCTGATCGTCGTCCTTCTCTCGCTCAAACAAGGCTATCGCCTGCCGAATAGTGTGACTGGCACGAAAGGCATGGGGATAGGGGTCTATACCGCGAGCGCGAATCCTGCTCAGACTCTCCAGTCGCTGTTCGGTGATTCGCTCTAATCTCGATGTCATCGAAGATCACATCTCACGCAGGTCGGTGTCTCGGTCTTTACCAACACCCTGCAAGACTTCCCTAGCCTCATCAGCAAGGCGCTCAGGCACCATCACTCTTACCTCCCCGATCCCGTCCACAGTAATCCCGTAGACCAGGCCCGCGCTCTCATAGCTCAGAAGAGCAGGTATCCCTTCGCTCTCAAGACGCCCCTTGATGATATGTGCCTCGATTTGCCGCGCCACATATACAGTAACCAGCTGCTCGTCGGTAGACATATACTATACCTGCCTCTATTTTAGCAGAAACGGTCTGTGTGTTGATAAAAGGGCCGATATTATATAAAATTCGTCCTGTTGCCCGGTAGGGTCGATCACAAGTCTGGATTCTTAAGGAGGGAAGGTGATTTGAATGCGCTTGGAAGACATCTGCTACTGGAACTGAAGATCTGTAATCAGGAGGTGCTCGATGACCTAGATTTTCTCAGGGACTGCCTCAATGAAGCCGCCATTCAGAGCGGCGCCACCGTAGTAGGCGAGTCCTTCTATCATTTCTCCCCTTGCGGAGTGAGTGGAGTGATCAACATCGCTGAGTCTCACATCGCCATACACACCTGGCCTGAGTTTCAATATGCCGCAGTGGACGTGTTTACATGCGGATGTGACGTAGACCCGGAGAAAGCTGCCAGGATGATAACTGAGAAGCTAGGCGCGCAAAGCCACTCCCTTATCGAGCTGCGCAGAGGTCTCATGGAGGACAGCCAGGCAAGGTGCACAAAATGAAGGATAGTGACCCGGATAATAAGCATAAGTGGTTTCGCGACCATCTGTCACCTAATCTGACTGCACTGCACAGCATCAGTGATAGGATATACTCTGAACGAACTAGCTTTCAGTCCGTAGAGATCATAAGAACTGATGGCTTTGGGGTCTGTCTCGTCCTCGATGGCAAGATTCAGTCCAGTGAGGCGGACGAGTTCGTCTATCATGAAGCCCTAGCTCATCCGGCAATGCTCAGTCACCCCGGGCCAGAAGGCGTGTTCATCGCCGGTGGAGGCGAGGGTGCGACACTGAGAGAAGTCCTGGCTCATAAGACGGTGAAAAGAGCCGTCATGGTGGATATAGACGAGCAGGTGGTAGATATCTGTCGCCGTCTTCTGCCGTCCTGGCACCAGCAAGCCTTTGACGACCCCAGGACGGAGCTGCACTTTGTCGATGCCAGGAACTATCTGGAGCAGACTAGCGAACAGTTCGATGTAATCATAATAGACCTTGTTGATCCCCTGGAGGGGGGACCGGCACGCCTGCTATACACAAGGGAATTCTATCAGGCAGTGGAGCAAAAGCTGAAGCCAGGCGGCATTATGTCAGTACAGGCTGAATCCGCTGAACTGACTAACATGTCCAACTTCACCGCCATCTTAAATACGCTCAGCAGCGTCTTCTCAGTAACGCGCCCCTATCGTGCTCATGTGCCCTCCTTTTTGGGCGTATGGGGCTTTGTCTGCGCTTCGCAGAGCCTAGACCCCATTGCCTTAACCTGTGAGCAGATCGACAGCACGATTTCAGCAAGAGTATCAAAGGAGCTCAAGTCTTATGATGGCATCACACATCAGTCTGTCTTTGCCATCCCCAAGCACATTCGCCAGAAGCTGGCATCTTGCAAGAGAATCATCACCGACGCAGAACCCATCTCAGCCTACTGAACCGACCTGCCCGACTCACCCATCTCACCTTTCCCGCATCGCATGAGTGATCTCCGGATGGCACAGTCAAAGCGATTCGCATGCCCTCAGTAAGTGTCACAACTTGAACTGCCTGCGATGCAGATTCGGCGGCCTGGGCGTTACCTCTGATCTGCAGTCCGCTGCCACCATAGCGGCACCCCATGCTTTTCTCGATCCAAATGCACAACGCAGGCGCATATATACAAATCAGAGGGGTTGGGTAAGAACCCAACCCCTCTGTGTTACTTAACTGCTACAATTCTACTTGCAGTAGCCGTTTTCAGGGGTCACACCGTCCCAATCCAACCCATCAGCCTCGACAGCTGTTACTTCCGTTTCATAGCAACCGCTACCATGATTGTTAAGGGTGAAGACAACGGCGCCGTTGGATCCCGTGGTTCCCTGGAAGTTCCAGGATGCTCCGTTGCGATAGAGCGTGGCCGAAACCGACGCGTCCGCCACGGGATTGTCATCGTTGTCCAGCAACAACAGCGTAACATCCAGATGCCTGTCGTTGAACCGTCCGCCTCTGGTCGAATAGGTGATGGAATCGACTCGCACCATGCCTTCCGCAATAGATTCTGCAAAGGTGGCGGTGATGGAGTAGTCGCCGTTCATTGTTATCGTGGTCGAGGCAGAATTGACATCGGCGATCGTGCCTGTGTCGCCTGTCCACTCAACGAATTTATACCCGCTGTCAGCCACAGCTACGAGGTCAACCACTGTGCCTTCCTCATAGGTGAAGGTGCCTTCACCGGGCTCGGTTACGGAGCCACCGACACCACTGGAAACGGTCAGATCATAATAGGTAGCCGGTGGCTTCTCTTCGAAGCTGGCTCCGATGGAGTAGTCGCCGTTCATTGTTATCGTGGTCGAGGCAGAGTTGACATCGGCGATCGTGCCGGTGTCGCCTGTCCACTCAACGAACTCATACCCGCTGTCAGCCACTGCCAGAAGGTCCACCACGGTGCCCTCTTCGTAGACAAAATCTCCCTCACCAGGCTCGGCTACCGAGCCTCCGCCAGTGCTGGAGACACTGAGGACATACTCCTCAGGCGGAGGCGGCGGCTCAACCTCTCCAACCTCCCTCACAGCCAGGTCAGCCCGCACCATACCATAGCCCTGGTGGTTCCAAGGCAGTCCCAGATCTTCCCCAGTACCCTGAAGGATCGCCCTTATCTCGACATTAGTAAGAGCAGGATCGGCCGCCCACACCAGGGCAGCGACACCTGCCACGTGCGGCGAGGCCATAGAAGTGCCACCCCACGAGGCATATCCAGGAGTATCGGGGTCGTACAAACTGACCACGGTGCCATCGGTGCCGAGTTCGTAATCGACAAGGTATTGGCCATCCTCCTGGCTCAGCGTAATAGCAGGGATGTTACTGGAGCCGTCTCCCAGGGTCCCGTAGAAGTTCCCCGGCTCATTGTTGTAGATAACCGCTGCCACGCCACCACTGTCTTGGACGTTCATGACCTTGTCGTAGAAACTGATCTCACCTCGCTCCACCAGCACCACCTTACCTGACCAGGCAGGATTCGTGCTGGTAGCAAGACCTCCATCCACCAAACCAGCCGTAACCCCGGACTCATCAGTCCGCGCTGCGTTCTCGATGTGATTAGCCTGATAGGACACCCCGCCTACGGTCAAACCTGCCTCATCCGTCCATGGAATGGTGCTAAGAATGTCCGCCCCGGGCGCTATCAACTCCACAGCCGGGCCGGTGCTGGAGAACGACGCCCTCTGATCGTTGACATCTGAGGCGGCAACGGCAATCACCGAGTCGTACTGCGCCGGGTAGCCCACGTTGTCACCAGTACCATCCAAGTTACCCTCGTTCCCAGCAGCGGCAACCACAAGATGTCCCGCGGCGTATGCATTATCACATGCATCCTTGAGCGTCTGTGAATGCGTCCCGCTACCGAGGCTCATGTTCAGCACCGGAATGCCATTGTCAACCGCCCAATCGATCCCTGCTGCTATAGCAGAAACACTACCGCTGCCGCCTGCATCCAGGACCTTCACGGCGTAAAGCTCAACCTGAGGAGCAACACCCACCACCCCAAAGCTGTTATCCAAAGCTGCCACACTCCCCGCCACATGCGTGCCATGCCCGTGATCGTCCTCGTAGTTACCGTCTTCTCGCAGTCGATCATGGGGAGGACCTGTCATTACGGTGTAAAATCTACGACCGCCCACCACCTCAAGATCCGGATGAGTCGTGCTTATGCCTGTATCGAGCACAGCCACTCCGATTCCGAGCCCGTCAGACATGTCCCAAGTGGGAAAAGTATAATCCTCATCGCCGAACACCCGGTCGATTCCCCAGGGGACCGTCTGTTCCAGAGCATACATGCGACCGTCTGGCTCAACATAGGCCACCCTAGGACTCCGAGCCACGGCATCGGCAGCCCGAGGGCTCATATGTGCGGCAATGACATTAACGATGCTGAACTGCCAGTAGATGTCACCGCCAACACCACGCACCAGGGCCTGCTCTGCAGGACCGGGCGCCGCATGAAACCCAATCAGGAAATCTGCTTTCTCTGGCGGCGCAGCAGCCAGGCCTGACGAGCCCAGCAAGCCGACCACAAGCATCACCATCAGCACAGATACCAATAGCTTCCTAATCCGCATAGTTCGCCTCCTGTCTATATCAGTTTGTCGCTTCGAGATCTCACTCACACACTATATGCCGTCACACCTCCTTCTTACGTAGTCTCGAGATCAAGTGGTAACTCTATACACTTTATCACGTCACTCCACAACGATGTCAACGGCTCGGACTGCATGAAGACCTATCACGTCAGCGCTCCATTAAGCTACCCCCGATAGGCTTGAACCTTGCCTGAAAAAACCTGAGGCGCTCCGTCTCGTACACCATCTTCAGCCCGCACCCCCTCTTCCGCTTCTTGTAGAGCCTGATAATGGCCTGCGCCACGAACTCCATATCCGCGCAACCATAGGCGCGCCGCGGTACGGCCAATCGAACCAGCTCCAGCTTCGGCTTCCTCTCAAGGCCGGTTACCGGATCCCTGCCCGAAGAGACAACCCCTCTTTCCATACCCCTGACACCCGATTCTACATAGAGGGCAGCGCTCAAGGCCTGAGAGGGATAATGCTCCTGAGGAATGTGCGGCAAAAACCGCTTCGCATCTAGAAATACGGCATGCCCGCCCACGGGCACCACGATGGGAACCCCGGCCTGGAGCAAGAGGTGTCCCAGATATTCAACCTGGTTGACTCTGGCCGCCACATGCCGGTCCTGCACCATCTCGTAGATCCCACGCGCCATGGCCTCCATATCGCGCCCGGCCAGGCCTCCGTAAGTATGCAGCCCCTCATAGACAACCACCATGGCCTTTGCCTCCAGGAACAGCTTCTTATCATTGCAGGCAAGAAACCCTCCGATGTTGACGAGAGCGTCCTTCTTGCCGGAGACCGTTATCCCGTCCGTATAGGAGCAGATCTCACGGACGATCTGCCTTACCATCTTGTTCTCATAGCCGGCCTCTCTTCGCTGGATGAAGTAGGCATTCTCTACCAGTCTAGTGCCGTCAAGCATGACCGGAATCTTGTGTTCGTCACATAGTTGCCTCAGGGATGACAGGTTATCCATGGAGAACGGCTGGCCACCCGCCATATTGACATTGGACTCGATAGACATATAGGGTATTCTCTCACGCCCCACGTCCTTTATAAGCCCCTGGAGCTTCTTCAAGTCGACGTTGCCCTTGAAAGGATGCCAGCTCTCAGGGTCATGCGCCTCATCGATGCTCACGTCCACCCAGGTAGCACCGGCGAGTTCCTGGTGAACCCTGCGCGTGGTGAAGTACATGTTATTGGGCACTGAATCGCCCGGCCTTATCAGAAGCTCCGACATTATGTGCTCGGCTGCCCTGCCCTGATGGGTCGGGACCAGATATCTATAGCCATAAACACCCCGCACAGCCTTATCCAGGTTATAGAAGTTCTTGCTGCCGGCATATGCCTCATCTCCCAGCATCATGCCTGCCCACTGATTATCGGACATGGCACCGGTTCCGCTATCGGTAAGAAAGTCGATGTAAACCTGGTCTTCCTTCAGCAGAAACGTGTTATAGCCAGCCTTGGCAATCGCCTCCTCTCGTCTCTCTCTGTTGTTGGCGATGTCCATCTGCTCTTTGGATAGCAGTTCTACAACCTTGATCCTGTACGGTGGCGGGATAATCTGAAAATCCTCTTGCTTCACGTCTTTGTCCATGGCCTCAAATTTAACACACTGAGTCACCAGCAACAAGACCCTGGCCGAAGTTAGAGGCGATCAGCACCTGATAGCGAAATACCGGTCGGCTGGACGGGGTCTGCAAACGCGCAGTACAAGATATGATCAGACCGGGCAGGCCGGGCATGCGCCACCATCCCCTCGCATCCTCGACTCTGCGGCAACCGGCAGCAGATTCAGCTACTTAGTGATTCACATAATATCACACCGCAAATCATTCAAGCGGCGCATATTCCAGACCCAGCGACTCTGCGACTGCCCTGTTGGTCAGCTTACCCTGAAAGGTGTTTACACCCTTTTTCAGGGCAGCATCGGAGGAGACAGCCTCTTCGTAACCCACGTTTGCTAGCTTCAGAGTATAAGGCATGGTGGCATTGGCCAGCGCGAACGTAGAGGTCCTGGCAACAGCGCTGGGCATATTTGCCAGACAGCAGAAAGTCACACCGTCCACGTCATAGATCGGGTTGTCAAAGGTAGTGGGAACGGCCCCCTCGACACATCCTCCCTGGTCGATAGACACATCGACAACTACAGAACCCTTCCTCATCCCGGCGATCATATCCCGGGTAACCAGACGCGGTGCCTTTGCCCCAGGTATCAACACCGCTCCTACAACCAGATCCGCCCCGGCAACGACCCTCTCGATGTTAGCGCTGTTTGAGGCGAGACAAACGATCCTCCCCTGCAAGACATCGGACAAATACCTCAATCGATCAACGTTTGTGTCCAGTATAGTAACGCTGGCACCCATGCCTAGAGCAATTTTGGCGGCATTGGTACCGACACTGCCACCACCGATCACAGCAACACTGCCCGGACCTGTACCCGGAATCCCGCCCAGCAACACTCCACTACCACCGTTCTGTCTCTCCAGGTAATGGCACCCGATTTGAACGGACATCTTGCCGGCAATCTCACTCATGAGGGTCAACAAGGGCAAAGAGCCATCATCAAGCTGCACTGTCTCATAGGCAATGCCGGTGACCTTACGCTGCAACAACACCCTTGTCAGATCGGGTACCGCAGCCAGGTGTAGAAAGGTGAACAGTACCTGCCCTTCACCCAGCAGTTCATACTCCTCAGGAAGAGGTTCCTTGACCTTAACCACCATCTCAGCCGCAGAATAGACATCTCCCGCAGAACGAACCATCACGGCACCGGCTCTAGTATACTCGTCATCGGCTATGCCACTCCCCTCACCCGCAGACCCTTCAACCATCACTTTGTGGCCGCTTTCAACAAGGACCCGCACCGCAGCGGGAATCAGCCCTACTCTGTACTCATGGTTCTTGATCTCCCTCAGAACACCTACAATCATGTCTCCTCCTTTTCACCTTGTCCGCCCGTCAACCTTTGCTTAACCCCTCTACACGCGCAACTGCAAAGACACAAATACCCAAAACACAGCCATGCCTACCGCTATATACACCGCCTGCAATACCCTGTCAACAGTGATGTGCCATCTCCAACCGCAGTGCTCTATGTAGTGTTACGGAAGAACAGTGCGCCCACAGGGCAAACGGCAACACAATCGCTGCAGTCCCCACAGGCAGCCCTTCCGATGGGCTCATCACCAAAAGTAGTCACTATCCTGCTAAACCCGCGGTAGGCAAAACCGATCTTCCCTCTATCAGGCTTTTCCTGGCAAACCCATACGCACCTACCACACAGTACACATTTATTCGGATCGTAGATGAACAGCTTGCTGCTAGAGTCCACTGGCAGTTCGGGCAGGTGCCTCTTGAACCTCTTAGAGCTAAGCTTCACGTTGAGGTGACCGGCTATCTTCTGCAATTCACACGAGCCGCTACTCGGACACTGGCCACAATCGACAGGATGGCTGGCCAGAAGCAACTCCAGGGCCGTGCGGGCCAGCCGCAAAGCCTGTTCACCTCCGGTATTAACCACCATCCCTTCCTCCACAGGCGTAAAACAGGCAATTACCGGATCATCCGTCCCTTCCACCTCCACGAAACACAGGCGGCAGGAAGCGGAGGGCTCACTACTTTCCCGCATGGCGCAGAGGTTGGGAATGTAGATGCCGTTATCAAGAGCTGCCCACAGGACTGTCTGTCCCGGGGCAGCTCCTATCTTCCTGCCGTCTATGGTCAGGGAAACGCCTTTGACTCTTGCCAGTACCCTCACCTCTGTCCTCTCACCCGGAGAGGACATCTCGGCGCAGTCAGTGCTTTCCTTGGCTGTCTGTAGACTCCTAGAAGAGCCCCTGAACCTTGCCGGTCTTAGTGTCAACATCTACCCTTCTGAAAGCCGGGTCGGAACTGGTTCCCGGCATGAGGCTGATCGTCCCGGCGCACGGGCAGAGGAACTTCGCTCCGGAGTAGATCAACACATCCCGGATAGGCAGAATCCATCCCTTGGGAACACCCTTAAGGGTTGGGTCGTGCGACAGACTCAGATGGGTCTTGACCATCATGGTCGCATAATCATCATACCTGGAATCGGACTCGAGCATCTTGGCCTTGGCCTCGGCATCGGCAGTCCATGACACTCCATCGGCTCCGTAAACCACCCTGGCGATCTTATCCACCCTCTCTCGCAGCTTCGTTTCCATGGGGTAGAGGAACTTGAACTCATTCTTCTCCTCACAGGCTTCCTTGACGGTGTCGGCAAGCTCCAAAGCTCCGTCACCACCCTTGAGCCAGTGCTCACTAAGGGCACAGCGCGCCCCGGCTGCCTCGGCTGCCTTGCGCACCATGGCGATCTCAGCCTCGGTGTCGGTGTGGAATGCGTTGATGCAAACCACAGGGTTTATACCCGCCGCCCTGATGGTGTTGATGTGATGCAGCATGTTGGGAAGGCCCTTCTCCAGCAACCCGAGATCCTCCTTGGTGTACGACTCCGGCAAGGGACGGCCGGCCACCACCGCCGGTCCGCCGCCATGCATCTTGAGCGCCCTAATGGTAGTGGTCAACACCGATACATGCGGCTTGAGACCGCTGAGACGACATTTTACGTTCCAGAACTTCTCGAACCCTATGTCGGCCGCAAATCCACTCTCCGTTACATGATAGTCGAACATCTTAAGGGCCATGCGGTCACCGATGATGGAAGACTGCCCAACAGCGATGTTGGCAAAGGGACCGGCATGCACCAGACAGGGCTGATACTCAGCCGTGCACATCAGCGTGGGGTTTATCGTGTTGCGCATCCAGGCAGTCATGGCACCGCCGACCTCCAGATCACCTGTAGTAACGGCCTTGCCATCCCTATCGAAAGCAACGGTGATATCGTCCATCCTCATCCGAAGGTCTGCCAGGTCTGTAACGATAGACAGCATGGCCATGAGCTCAGAGCTCACAGCGATGCCGAACTTGGACTGCATTGTGTAGCCGTCCATGCGGCCGCCCAGACCTATTACTATGTTCCTCAGGCTCTGGGCACAGAAATCTATAATCCAGCCCATCTCCACCTTCGTCGGATCGACATTCAGACGGCGCATCCTCGTGCGCTTCGCCAGTTCCTCATCGTTATAGTTCCGCTCATGCTGCATCCGCGAAGTAAGCGCCACCATGGCCAGATTGTGGGCGTTCATTATGTCATTGATATCACCGGTGAGTCCCAGGGAAAACTCGGTCATAGGAATAAGAAGGGCGTTTCCGCCGCCCGCAGCCGTACCCTTGATATTCATACTCGGACCGCCCGAGGGCTGACGTATACAGCCACCGACATTCCACCCTCTCTTGCCCATCCCCTCCAAAAGGCCCATACTGGTCGTGGTCTTTCCCTCACCCAGCGGTGTCGGAGTTATGGCAGTCACCTCGATGAACTTGCCGTCAGGTCTGTCCTTGAGCCGGTCCATAATCTTCAGAAAATCGAGCCTGCACAGTCT
>PWZA01000157.1 GCA_003567655.1 Dehalococcoidia bacterium | reverse complement strand
GCGGCGACGGCCGGGCCACGCCGGAAGCGGGAGGACGGGCTGGACTCTCCCATAACCACGATCAGGGGCATCACTCCAAAAGTAGCAGTCAAGTTCGCCAAGCTCAACGTCAGGATAATCCGTGATCTGCTCTACTTCTTCCCCAGGCGCTATGTCGATTACAGCCAGATAAAGACCATCTCCAATCTCATAGAGGGCGAAGAGCAGACCATTGCGGGAACCATCTGGCAGGCCAGAGTAGCTACGCTCGGCAACCGGCGGGGCACGGAGGCCATTGTCGGCGATAAGACAGGAACTGTGAGGGTGGTCTGGTTCAACCAGCCGTACCTGGCAAAGAGCTTCCGTACCAATGCCAGGATAGTTGTCGCCGGTGTCGTGAGGGTGTTCAGGGGAGACAAGGTATTCGAGTCTCCCGAATGGGAATTACTCCAGGACAGGGAGTTGATCCATACGGCCCGTCTTGTACCCATCTACCCCCTGACCCAGGGACTATATGCGCGACAGGTAAGGAAATGGACCAAGGAGACGGTCGATAACTATGCCGGGCAACTAGATGAGTTTCTGCCCACCGGTGTTCGAACCCGCTGCAGCTTACCGCACCTGTCGAAGGCCATCGCCCAGATTCACTATCCGGAGGACCGGGCGATGATGGAGCGGGCAAGAGCAAGGCTGGCCTTCGATGAGCTGTTGCTTCTGCAGCTGGGCGTGCTGTCCAGGAAACGGGACTGGCAGGAGGGGCAGCCCGGTAACGCATTCCGCATAGACAAAGAGGTCATCGACACCTTCCTGAACTGCCTGCCATTCGAACTGACTTCCGCACAAAGCCGCGTATTGCAGGAAGTCCTGGAGGACATAAAGAGGCCGAAGGCAATGTCACGGCTTCTTCAAGGCGAGGTGGGCAGCGGGAAGACGGTGATCGCGACACTGTCCGTACTCCTGGCCGCCGCCAATGGCTATCAGGGAGCGCTGATGGCTCCCACCGAGGTGCTGGCAGAGCAGCACTACACCAATATCTGTGGCTATCTCTCACGGGTCGGCACTGAGGAGCGTGGTGATGAGGAAGAGGAAGGTACTGTCAGACGATATACCGGATTTCTATCCAGGCCCCTTACAGTCGCCCTTCTCATCGGGAGCCTGAGCAGCGGAACAAAGGCGAGGCTGCACCGCAAGGTTGCGCAGGGCGACATCGACATCGTTATCGGCACTCATGCCCTCATTCAAAAGGATGTTGAGTTCAGCAAACTGGGGCTGGCGGTGATAGATGAGCAACACCGTTTCGGCGTACTGCAGCGTTCCTCACTGCGACAGAAGGGATTCAACCCTCATGTGCTGGTCATGACAGCGACGCCGATTCCGCGGACCATGGCGCTGACGCTCTATGGAGACCTCGACCTCTCAATTATCGATGAACTGCCCCCGGGACGACAGGTGGTTAAGACGAAGTGCCTGTCGCCTGAAGACAGGGAGAGGGCCTACAGGTTCCTGCACCAGCAGGTGCGCAACGGCCGGCAGGGATTCATAGTATGCCCGCTGGTTGAAGAGTCTGAGACACTCGAGGCACGGGCTGCCACGTCGGAATACGACAGGCTATCGCGCGAGGTCTTTCCGGATCTGAAACTGGGATTGCTTCACGGCCAGATGCACGGCAATGAGAAGGAAGATGTGATGCGCAGTTTCCGCTCCGGCGAGCTCGATATTCTCGTGTCGACTTCGGTAGTGGAGGTCGGCATCGACGTGCCCAGGGCATCCGTGATGATGGTGGAAGGCGCCGAACGCTTCGGCATGTCTCAACTCCACCAGTTCCGAGGGCGAGTGGGGCGGGACAAGGAGCAGGGGTATTGTATGCTCATCAACGAGAGACCGTCGGCCGAGGCAGCGGCGCGCCTGCAACTGATGGAGACGGTTCATGATGGCTTCGCCCTGGCAGAAAAGGACCTCGAAATCAGGGGCCCCGGCGAATTCTTCGGCACCCACCAGAGCGGCCTGCCAGACCTAAAGCTGGCCAGGTTATCCGACCTGCAGAGTCTGCAACTGGCCAGGCAGGAGGCGATGACCATCTTCCAGGGCGACCCCGGACTGGAGAGAGCCGAACACGAGCTACTGCGTCAAGAGTTGAACCGGGCATGGTCGGGCAGCACCGAGTGGAGCTGACCGCCTGAGAGTGCCATCCGGCCCGCAGAGACGAAGCAGAATATAGAAAAGCGCCTCTGTTTCAGCTACAATATGCTCCGGTAACAGGAAACCATCTGTAGATAGACGGCTGAGGCTTATGATGTACATGGGCAGGTATCGTCTGGACGGCAGGGTAGCCCTCATCACCGGCGCCTCAAGAGGAATCGGGCGGGCGACCGCACTCGGTTTCGCCGAAGCCGGTGCCGATGTCGTGCTCGCCAGCAGAAAGCTCCCCGACCTGGAAGATGTGGCTGCCGCAACAGGGCAGGCAGGCAGAAAAGCTCTGCCCGTAGCAGTTCACCTGGGGCATATGGACGAGATAGACAACCTGGTCGCTAGAGTCAAAGATGAGTTCGGCCGGGTCGACATCCTTGTCAATAACGCGGGAACTTCCCCGGCAATGAGCCCCGCGGAAGACGTCGATGAACGACTCTGGGACAGCATAATGAACCTCAACCTGAAGGGACTGTTCTTCCTCAGCGGCGCCGTAGCGAGAGTGATGAAGCAGCAGGGCGGAGGTACGATCATCAATGTCGCCTCCATGGACGCGTTCAAGCCCGAGCCACAGATCGGAGTCTACGCCATCAGCAAGGCCGGGGTGATCATGGCAACAAAGGTGATGGCGCTGGAGTGGGCTAAGTACGGTATCCGTGTCAACAGTCTGGCTCCGGGTAACGTGCACACCCGCCTTGGCGACTCCCGCTTCCTGGCCGATCCCGATTACGAAGGGGAGATGATCAAGAGAACACCTCTGGCACGCGTTGCCGACCCCGAGGAGATGGTAGGAGCGATGATCTACCTGGCGTCCGACGCCTCCAGCTTCGTGACCGGAGAATGCCTTACCGCGGACGGCGGGATTTCACTGTATTGAATGGTTGCGCCTTGAGCCTCTGCCGGACCCGACGGGGCGAACCGGGACACTGACAGGGTGATAGTCTAATATGCTAAAGCACGAACTCGCCAGATGTTTGCAGGAGGCCGTAGCTGAGGCGCAACAAGCAGGGGCGCTTCCGGCGGTTGCTCTGCCCGAGGTGGTTCTGGAACACCCTCAAGATCCCGAACACGGAGACTTCGCTTCCGGCCTGCCCTTGAAGCTGGCCCGCGCCATGAAGATGTCTCCCATGGCCATAGCGGAACAGATCCACCGGCACTTATCACTGCCCGCGGAAATCGAGAGGGTTGCCGTCGCTGCGCCGGGTTTTATCAACTTCACATTGAGTGACAGGTGGCTGAGCGGGAAGGTGCAGTCGATCCTCGATGCCGGCGAATCATACGCCGATATCGACCTGGGCAAGGGCAAGAAGGTGCAGCTTGAGTTCGTCAGTGTCAACCCCACCGGGCCGATGCATGTCGGTCACGGACGCGGCGCGGTTCTGGGCAGTACTCTGGCCAACGTGCTTGCTGCCTCCGGCTTCTCGGTGGAGAAAGAATACTATGTAAACGATACGGGCAGCCAGATCCATAACTTCGGCCGCTCGCTCTATGTGCGTTACCTTCAATGTCTGGGCAAGGAGGTATCCCTGCCCGATGACGGCTACCACGGCAATTACATGATCGAACTGGCCCGGGAGGTCCTGGCAGACGAGGGCGATAGATTTCTGCTGCTATCCGAGGAGGAGGCAGTGTCGCAGCTCGCAGAGATCGGTAAGGACCGGATGGTGGAGCGGATCAAGCAGGACTTTGCTCTGCTAAACGTTGTCTTTGACATATGGTTCTCCGAGAAAACCCTCTACCAGGGCGGTCAGTATGAAACAGCTATGGAGCTACTGCGAAGCGGAGGTTACGTCACGGAGAGGGAGAACGCGACCTGGTTTACATCGACTTCTCTGGGCGAAGATAAGGACGAAGTCCTGGTGCGCAGCAACGGTGCCCCCACCTATCTGGCCTCCGACATTGCCTACCACTACGACAAGTTCCTGGTGCGCGGATTCGATTGGGTGATCGACATCTGGGGAGCCGACCACCAGGGGCATGTCGGCGGAATGAGAGCTATGCTCAAAGCGCTGGGGCTCGACCCGGAAAGGCTTACGATAATAATCCACCAGATGATCTCCCTGCGCTGGGGGCAAGAGATAGTCAAGGTGTCGAAGCGAAGCGGCGACATCATCACCCTGCGCGAGCTGGTAGATGAGGTGGGGGCGGACGCATGCCGCTTCGTCTTTCTTTCCCGCTCCGCCGACAGCCAGATGGACTTCGATGTAGAGCTGGCCAAGCGGCAATCGGCGGATAACCCGGTGTACTATGTTCAGTACGCCCACGCCCGGATAGCCAGCATTCTGCGGCTGGCCGATGAGAGGAAGATAGACTATGCTGAAGGCGATGTCTCTCTGCTCTGCACAGAGTCGGAGTTGACCCTGATCCGGCGCCTGGTACTTCTCCCGGAAATCGTGGAGCGAGTAGCGGTCAGCCTTGAGCCGCACCATCTGCCGTACTACGCCCAGGACCTGGCCACCGTATTCCACAGCTTCTACAAGCAGTGCCGGGTGGTCTCGGATGACGAAGCCCTGACGCGCGCCCGCCTCAAGCTGGTCGGTGCAACCAAGATCGCGCTGGCCAGGGTTCTTCACCTGATGGGCATGAACGCTCCCGACCGTATGTGAGCGCTCTAGCAACGCCGCCGGTGCAGGGAGCACGGCAAGCGAAGATGCATATGAACTGCCCGAAACGATCGCTGAAAGGAACCCGGCACAATCTATCAGCCATCTCCGCGTACGAAGATGCCGACCTGCGGTCTTTGCCCTGATGGCCATCGAAGACATTATCAAGCTTCTGGAGCAGGAGTACGGCGCTCGGGAATGGAGGTGTGAGGGAGATCCCGTTGACGTACTGATACAGACCCTTCTCTCTCAGAACACATCGGATGTTAACTCAGGAAGAGCCTTCCGGTCCCTGAAAGGCAGCTTCGACAGCTGGCAAGCCGTAGCCTCCGCTCCGGCAGACGAAATCGCCCGTGCCATAAGGTCCGGAGGGCTGTTCCGCATCAAGGCGCTCAGGATAAAGCAGCTGCTGGAGCAGATCGAGAAGGACCGGGGTACTATCGACCTTGGCTTCCTCGGGCATGGAACCCCGGCCGAGGCCGAGCGCTACCTGATGCGTCTGCCCGGCATCGGATACAAGACTGCCCGATGTGTGCTGCTCTTTTCGCTGGGCACCGCGTCTCTGCCCGTGGACACTCACATCTTCCGTGTGGCCAGACGGCTGGGACTAATAGCCTCCGGGGCATCCGTAGAACAGGCGCACATACTGCTTCAGAGCCTGATTCCACCCTCCGAGATATATCAGTTTCATGTTCATGTGATAGAGCACGGCAGACGGGTATGCCGTGCCCGGCGTCCCCTGTGCAACGGATGCGTGTTGAAAGGTGTTTGCCGGTGGTCATCCGAATGACCCTGTACAGAGTACTCCCCTCAAATAACAAGAGAGAACGGCCACCGACCCCACGGTTAGCCACAACCTGTTCGGCAGGTGTTATAATGAGATCAAATGGCACAGATACTTAAGAGCAAGAACCTGGCCACCAAGTTCCAGATAATGCTGGAAATAGCGGCCAATCAGCCCAACATACAGCAGAAGGACATTGCCCCGAGACTGGGCATTACCTCACAGGCGGTATCCGACTACGTCAAGGAGTTGATCAAGGATGGCTGGCTGAGCTCACAAGGTCGCTCCAGGTACAGGGTGACCAGGGAAGGCGTGGACTGGATTCTTCAGATGTCCCGGCAGTTGCACAGCTATGCCTGGTTTGTGAGCAAGGTCGTGGCGGACATATCAACCTCAACCGCCGTAGCAGCCAGTGACCTTTCCATAGATCAGAAGGCATCCCTGTACATGAAGGACGGCCTGCTGTTCGCCTCCGACGTAATAAGCGACAAAGGGGCCCACGGGACAGTCGTGACCGAGGCCAGGAAGGGCCAGGACGTCGGCATCCGCGATATTCAGGGCGTACTGGAACTGGAGACGGCCGGAATCACGATAGCAAAGGTGCCCCACGTGCAGGACGGAGGTTCGGCAGGCACCAACCCGGCCCGTTTGCAGAGCCACATCAACGAGACCAGGCTGGTGGGGGCGATGGGCACGGAAGCGCTGGTAGCACTAACACAAATAGGTATCAAGCCCGACTATCTCCACGGCGTCAGCGAGGCGGCGGTGGAGGCAGCCTGCTGCGGCCTACCCTTTCTGATCGTCTGCACCGCTGACAGGGTCCCGGTTCTGGTGCAGAGACTGGATGAAGAAAACCTGGGCTACCGTATCGTTGACTTGAGCCAGACTTCCTCAGCAGCGGATTAGCGGCACCATATATCTCGTCGGCCGCAATCCCGATGTCAGTAGAAATCCCCCGCATGACTATTCATCCCACGGGATTGGCACACATCCCTGACGAACGCTAGAAGATCGCTCCCGCCGGCGGGTCTCACACCGGTTCACGGCTTCCTCCGTCTCCAGACACCTTCATCATTCTCAATCAACGCAACGCAAAGCACAGAATAATTTTTTTCAATATTTTCTTAAATTTTCCTTAAAAATAGACCTCCAGGGGCTTGACAAAGTTAATCCATAGTTTTATAATGCATTAAGATAATTAATTTACGTGTTGATTTCAATGACAAAGGAGGAACAGGAAATGGCAAACATCAAGAAGAACCTGAAGACCCAGGGCAGCGGGAAGACGGGCATATCCGGCAGGGCAGAGGTAGGCAGCAGAGTAAAGGCTTCAGCAGCTCCCCTCTCCTGGTACGCAGCTCAACCTGCCGAACGCGGACTGACCTACGCACTGACCAACACCGGATATGTGATCCTATCCCACAGAAACTAGGAAGAGCAAAGGAGTAGAAAAGGAGGAAGACGAAATGGCTGAGAGCATGGACAGGAGACTGAAGATGGCGGCAGAGACAAAGACGGGCAAGGCCGGACAGGCTGGAGGACAGAACGGACACCGGCCTACACCGGAGGCGCTATCATGGTACAGAGCTCAACCCGCTGAAGTCGGACCGGCGTACGCCCTGACAAGCACTGGCTATGTGATTCTATAGGTCCGGAGAACAGAGGATCGAAAGGAGGAAAACGAAATGGCTGAGAATCAGAAGAGAATACTGGAGATGCTGGCAAACAAGGAGATAAGCGCCGATGAAGCGCAGCGGATGCTCGGTGCACTGGATCCTGGAGCGGGAAAGACCGACACTCCCACGGGGGGAGAACCGGAACCTGTAAGGACAAAGCCCAAGTACCTGCGTGTCACCGTCCAGCCCGGTACCGGACATGAAAACGATGCTGATGCGGAACGTGTCAACGTACGTGTGCCCCTGGCACTTGTACGCTCGGGGATCAAGTTCGCCTCGGTCCTGCCACGCGAGGTGGGGGACAAGGTCGAAGCCAATCTCGGCAACCGGGGCTTCAGCTTCGATCTACGCAATCTGAACCCGGACTACCTGGACGATCTCATCGAAGCCCTGGCCGACCTGGAGGTGGATGTCGAGAGCAATGAGGAAAAGGTAAAGGTCTTCGTGGAGTAGGGTTGACAAAGTTAAAAGCCACTATCATAATACGTTAACATATTCACCTGGCACATTGATTATGATAAAGGGGGCGAAATGACCAGAGAGTGGAACGAACTGACGAAGATGACCCAGGGCAAGGAGATAACCGTTGAGCGCGTCCGCGTGGCTGATACAGGTGTCGCCATTGAGGGCAGCTTCGAGCTGCCCACTCTGGCCAGTCTGCCGTGGGAGGACCAGGTCTTTGTCATGGCCTTCGTCCGCTCCCACGGCTCAATCAAGGAGATGGAGCAGATGTTTGGCATCAGCTATCCTACCGTTAAGAACAGGCTCAACCGTATTGCCAAGCGGTTTCAGTTCGTTGAGGTCGTCAAGACCTCACCCGAGGAGGAGGTGCTTGCCGAGCTTCAGCGCGGTGAGATCTCCACTGAGGAAGCGATGAGGAGACTCACGACATGAAGCGACCGCCTCTGTTACTGCGCATGAAGATCCGGGGGGAAAAGCGCATGATCGGGTGCTGGCTACCGCTCTTCCTGCTCCTGCCGCTGGTGCTCGCGCTCCTGATCGTGCTGTCGCCTCTCATACTGATCGCTGCCATTGTCCTCTGGCGTAGCGGGCGGCGAAGGCAGCAGCTAAGCACTGCCAGGACCATCCTCGGTATACTCTGCTCACCACGCGGCGTCAGGGGCACCCTCGACCTGTTGTGTTCGACCCCTGGCCTGCTCTTTGATGTGTCCGATTCGGAGAAACGCGTTCATATCTCGCTCATATAGAAGATGAAAGGAGGAAAACAAGATGTCTGAGAGTCAGAAGAAGATCCTGGAAATGCTGGAAAACAAGAAGATAAACGTCGATGAAGCCTACAGGCTGCTCGGTCTGCTGCGTGCCGAAGGAGGCCCGGGGACAAGCCCTGCCAAGGCAGAGCCGGGCACGCAGACCGCCAGGGCCAAGTATCTGCGTGTCACCGTGCAACCGGACCCCGAACATGAGAGGAGCGGAAATGTCGACCGCGTCAATGTGCGTGTGCCCATGTCGCTGATACGGTCCGGCATGAAGTTCAGTTCGCTGTTGCCTGAACAGGCGAGAGACAAGGTGGGCTTTGCTCTGCGCGAGAAGGGCATAGACTTCGACATGCGCAACGTGAAGTCGGAAGATCTGGATGAACTTATCGACGCGCTGAGTGAGCTTGAAGTGGATGTGCGGAGCAGCGACGGCGAAGTGGTCAAGGTATTCGTCGAATAGCAATACCCGGACCGATTTCCCGGGCCTCCATGTTAGAATGGGCAGACCGGGGAGTCACTGTTGCACCGACATCGACCAAACACAAAGGAGGGACAGCCAATGAGAGGAGAAACGATGAGCCATGTATGAACTACTGGAGGAGTTGCTGGGTGAATTCAGCGGGGTGGACTATGGGGAGTTGCGTTACCATGAACGCAAGGCAGTAAATATCGCGGTTCGCCAGGGCGAACTCGAGGCTGCCAACTCAACAGTGTACAGCGGCATAGGGGCGAGGGCTTTTCACAAGGGCGGCTGGGGTTTCAGCAGCACATCGCGCCCGGACAGAGATAGCATCAGGAGGACGATCCAGGATGCGATCAGCGGAGCCAGGGCATCGGGAAAGAAAGAGTCGACCAGCCTTGGCAAAGCCGAGCTCGCCAGAGGAAAGTTCGGTCCCGAGATCGACGATCCTCTCAGTGCCCATCCCTTCGAGGAGAAACTCGCGCTGGTGCGCGCGACCGAAGGCAAGGTGCGCTCGTACCCATTCATCTCGTCCACTCTGTGCGGCTACCGTGAGACCCTGGATCACAAGTACATTTTCACCACGGACGGCGCAAGGGCAGAGGTATTCGACTCCAAGCCGGAGTTCAGGCTGATGGGTGTGGCCGCTGCCAACGGCCGACACGTAGAGGCTCATGAGTCTCTAGGAGTGACAGGCGGATGGAAAGACCTCTTCAAGAGGCAGCCTGATGAGCTAGCGGAAGCGGTAGCCAGGCGTGCCGAAAAGCTTCTTAAGGCCGGTCACCCCAAGGGGGAGCGCACGGTTGTGATCCTGGACCCGGGGATCGTCGGACTCCTGGCCCACGAGGCGATCGGCCACACTGTGGAAGCCGACTTCGTCCTTTCAGGGGCGATAACCGAAGGGAAGATCGGTCAGAGGGTGGCCAGCGAACTGGTGACCCTCGTCGACAGCGGGCCGTCTCAATACGGCAAGCATGCCGGCGGGACCGTTCTAGTCGATGACGAAGGGGTCGTCACCGAGAGAACCGTCGTCATTGAGCACGGCATTCTGAAGTCCTACCTGCACAACCGCGAGACCGCCGGGTTGTTCGGCGTGAGGGCGACGGGGAACGCCCGGGCTTTCGAGTACTCCGATGAGCCTCTGATCAGGATGCGCAACACCTACATAGAGCCGGGGAACAAGACGCTGGAGGAGATGATCTCCGAAGTCGAGAACGGCTATTTGCTTAAGGGAGCGAGAGGCGGCCAGGCAGACGCCAATGCCGAATTTATGTTCTCCGTACAGGAGGCTTACAGGATAGAGAACGGCAAACTGGGAGAACTACTGCGCGGGGCTGCGATCAGCGGGCAGGCCTTCGACGTTCTCCAGAGTGTGGACGCAGTGAGCTCGGAGTTTCAGTTCGACCTGGGGTCAGGCTACTGCGGTAAGGGGCAGTACGCCAAGGTCGATGCCGGAGGCGGTTACGTCAGATGCAAAGCGATAATCGGAGGGAGGGGATAATGAATCTTCTGGAATATGGTGAACTCGCAGTAAAGCATGCGCTAGAGCTGGGGGCGGATGAGGCCGAGGCTTTCCTGACCCAGGGCCGGGAGATAGACGTAAAGGCAGAGGCCAACGAGCTCAAACTCGCCACCTCGCATGCCAAGGACGGAATAGGCATCAGGGTATTCTCCAACCGGGGGCTGGGGTTTGCCTCAGTCAATTCACTGAACGAGCAGGAGATCAAGGAAGCAGCCCGGGCAGCCGTGAGCCTGAGCAAGGCTTCACCAAAGGACGAGCACAACGTTCTGCCGGGGCCGGAGCCCGTGGCGCCAATCCAGGGCCTGTACGACGATCAATCTGAGAAACTCGGGCTGGATGACGCTATCTCAAGTATTGAGGAGATGCTGTCCGCCGCCAGAGGCCACGACTCACGTGTCATGGTCGATTCCGCAGCGTTCGACGCCACAATCGAGAGACGGGCCATCTTTAACTCAAGAGGCATCAAGGCGGAGGAACACAGTAGCCTTTTGTCCTACTTCATCATGGGCATGGCTCGAGACGGCGAGGAGGTATCGAGCTTCAACTACCGCTTCGATGCCACAAGGAAGGTCAGCGAGATCAATGTTAAGCAGACCGCCATCGACTTTGCCCGGAGCGTTGTGGACTCGCTCGGCGCGGAAAAAGGAGAGTCTTTCGTGGGGACCGTGATTCTGTCACCGAGCGCCGTCCTTGAGTTCATGATCCAACCGGTACTATGGGCACTGAACGCAAACAACGTTCAGAAGGGAATGAGTCGATGGGCCGGCATGATCGACAAGGAGGTCGTCTCACCGATGCTCACCATGGAGGACAACGGCCGCATCGAAGGCGGAGCCGGTTCCGAGTCTTTTGACCGGGAAGGCCTGCCCCACACACGCTCTATACTCATTGAGGACGGCATTCTACAAACATACCTGCACAACAGCTATACCGCATGTAAGGATGGTCGCCATTCGACAGGCCACGCCTCGGGAGGTACCCGCACCGTTCCCGGGATCGGCCCGACCAATCTCCTGATAAAACCGGGGCAGACCGGAAAGGATGATCTTATAAGCGGGGTCAAGCGGGGCATCCTGGTCACCAGGTTCTCGGGTTTTCCCGAACCGGTGAGCGGAGACATCTCAGGAGCGGTTAAAGGAGGGTTCCTCATTGAGGACGGCAAGCTAACGCGGCCGCTAATCGAGACTATGATATCAGGGAACCTGTTCGAGCTTCTGGCTAAGGTCTCGGGGCTATCCAGCGAGACAGAGCGCATCGGGACGCTAGTCTCGCCCCACATCAGGATTGAGGACGTATCGATTACGGGCGGCTAGCTGCCCGGTATGGAGCATTATCGCAAGGAGGTTCATGACTAAGAAGACAGATCAGGCAGAGTTCTACAAGCTGGCGGAGGGGTTCATCGACCGTATGATGGAGGAGTCTCCGGTAGCCGCTACCCAGCTGGGGGACCACCGCTTCGACGACCGCCTGGCCGATCACAGCAAGATAGCGCTGGAGCGACAGCAACGTGAGATCGGGGAGGCCATAACGGAGTTCGAGAGCTTCGACGCAACGGGCTTTGACGTTGATGCCAGAATCGACCACAGACTAATGATGCAGATCGCCAGATCCATCCTACGTGGGTTCGAGAAGTTTGAGGGACATCTGCGCAATCCCGGCATGTATTGCGATGAATGTATGGGAGGAGTCTTCCTACTCCTGATCAAGGATTTTGCCCCTCTGGAGGAGCGACTGGAAAAAGTGCTGGGGAGGGTACAGGCGATACCCGGGGTTCTGGCACAGGGAAAAGAGAACATCGAGCCAGAGAAGGTTCCTCCTGTGTGGAACCAGATTACACTGGAGTCCACACAGCAGGGTCTGGCACTATTCACCATGCTAATCCCGGCACTGGCTGAGCAGGCACCGAAGCTAGCGCCTCAGCTGAACGAAGCGAGCCAGAGGGCCGCTCAGGCGCTGCAGGACTATGCCCAGTTCCTGCAGGAACGGGTTGCCCCAAAGGCGGATGGCGACTTTGCCGCAGGGAAGGAATTGTTCGAGGAGCTTCTCCACGATGACCACATGCTCGATTACAGCGCTGAAGAACTGCTTAAGACGGGCTGGAAACTGTTTGATGACACGAAGGCACAGATGGAGAAGCTGGCCGGCGAGATCGGTCCCGGAAGAACGGTCAAGGAACTCCTCGAGCAGGCGAAAGCCGACCATCCCGGGGCGAACGAATTGCTCGATGTCTACCGCCGGGAGATGGCCAGGGTAAGGGAGTTCGTCGCGGTTAAAGATATCGTAACCATTCCTCAAGGGGAATCCTTGAAGATCGAGCCTACACCACCTTTCCTGAGAGGGATCATCCCCTACGCAGCCTACATGATGCCCGGGCCGCTCGAGAAGGAGCAGCAGGGTGTCTTCCTCGTTACTCCCGTTGACCCTCAAAGCCCCAAAGCGGAGCAGGAGGAGAAGCTCAAGGGGCACAACTACGCCAAACTCCCCGTTACGGCCCTGCATGAGGCCTATCCAGGGCACCATCTGCAGCTTGTCTATGCCAACACAGTCGGCTCGCTGCCCCGCAAGCTGGGAGCGTTCATCTCCACCCTGTTCATCGAGGGATGGGCCTTCTACTGCGAGGAGTTACTTGAGCAACTTGGCTATCTGGACAAGCCAGAGCAGCGACTGGGCAGACTCTCCGACCAGCTATGGCGGGCGGCCCGCATCATCCTGGATGTCTCGCTGCATACGGGAAATATGACGGTGGAGGAGGGGATCACCTTCCTGGTGGAGAACGCCGGTCTGGAGCGGAGCAACGCTCAGGCCGAAGTGCGCCGCTACACCATGAGCCCCACTCAGCCGATGAGCTATCTCATGGGGAAGCTGGAGATCCTCAAGCTGATAAATGAGTACAAAGAGAGCCATCCCCAGGCATCACTGAAGGAAATGCACGACGCTGTTCTCTCCTGCGGCTCACTGCCGCCGAAGCTGATGCGTGAGCAGTTGTTTGCCGAAGGGTGACTTTACACAGAGAGCACGAGCAGAAGAACAAGCCATGAATGCGAATACGGTTGACTACCTCTGCTGTCCGGTCTGTAAGGGAGAGCTTGAACTCAAGCCTACAGAGCAGACGGATTCGACGGTAGTCTCCGGCCGGTTGACCTGCCTGGAGTGCCGGAAGTCATTCGAGATCGCCTACGGCCTGCCCAACCTGGTGCACCCGGAACCGGAGAAGCTGCCCGAAATCGACAGGCACTATCTAGACCAGTACCAGCGGCTAGCCGCCTCCTATGACCGGACGATTCGGCTCCTGATGCTTTTGGGCGGAAAATGGGAGCCGCGGGCGCGTAGCCGTGATCTCGTCGCTCCTTTGGACCTAAAGCCAGGCAACAGGGTTCTGGAGATCAGCGCGGGCACGGGGAGCAACCTGCTGCCCATCGCCGATGAGATCGGCAGGGACGGTAAGCTCTTCGCCATGGACCTCTCGCCGGGGATGACGGCTGTAGCCCGCGAGAAGCTGGCAAGGCGACGGATCGAAGCCGAGTTCGGCCTCGGCAACGCGTCTTACCTTCCCTACAGAAACGATCTCTTCGACTCCATTCTTCATTTCGGAGGGCTTAACACCTTCGGGGAAAAGAAACGTGCGCTGGCGGAGATGGCGCGGGTAGCGAGGCCCGGGGCAAAGGTCGTGATCGGGGATGAGGGGCTGGACCCGGGAAAGGAGAATACCAGGTTTGGCCACTGGCTGCTCAAGCATAACGCTCTCTTTGGCAACAAGCCGCCCATGGAACTGCTGCCCGACGGGATCAGAGATGTCGAACTCAAGTGGATATGGCGCGGGCTGTTCTATGTCATCAGTTTCCGGAAAGCGGGGGCATCAGCGGAACAGGACAAGGCAATATGATCGAAGGAGATCCAGATGGAGACTGTCCTCCGGGTCAATGAGCTGACCAAGCGTTACCGTCGACGGCGCGCCGAGCCGGTGGTGGCGGTCGATCATGTGAGCCTCTCGGTTAGGAAGAATGAGGTCGTTGGCCTGCTGGGTCCCAACGGCGCGGGGAAGACCACGACCATCAAGTGCATTGCCGGACTGATCAAACCGACCTCGGGCGAGATATGGCTCGACGGTATCGAGGCCCAACGCCAACCGAAGAAGGCCATGGAGAGGGTGGCGGCCCTGCTCGAGGGGAACCGTAACATCTACTGGCGACTGACGCCGCGTGAGAACCTGGAGTTCTTCGCAGGACTCCAGGGGCACCCGGTTCGAAAGGTTAGGGGATACATCGACGAACTGATCGAGCTATTCGGTTTGAAGGACAAGGAAGGAACGTCGGCGCGAATGCTCTCCCGGGGAATGCAGCAGAAGCTGGCTCTGGCCTGCGCGCTGATCAGGCAGACGGAGATCCTCCTGCTCGACGAGCCGACCCTGGGCCTGGATGTCGAGACTTCGTACGAGTTGAGAAATGTCCTGAAGCAGATGGCTGCCCGGGGCGAGCGGACGATCTTGCTGTCTTCACACGACATGCATGTCGTTCAGGACACCTGTGAGCGGGTGATCATCATCAACAACGGGCGGGTCGTGGTCGATGACCGGGTAACCAACCTGATGAAGCTGTTCCAGGTGAGTGCGTACCGCTTTGAACTCGAGGGGCATCTGGTGACAGAGTTGGAGCTGAAGCTGAAAGAGCGCTTTCCGCTGCTGGCGTTCTCATCCACCGATCATCGTACCTACATCGATGCCGATCTCGTGGAGGGGTCAGAGCTCTACGAGGTGCTGGACATTCTGAAGGCCGGGAACACACAGGTTAAGTCCATCGGCCACAAAGAGCCCAATCTGGAGGAGATCTTCCTGGCTATCGTTAAGGGGCAGATCAAATGAGGTACCTGGCGCTGTTCAAATCACAACTGAAGATGAGGTACATCTACCTCAAACGTTACTACTTCGACACGATTTCCATGATAGTGACAATGTTCATTATTTTCCTGCTCATCTTCTACGGGGCTATGGCTTTGATGGGCGGCACAATGGCCGAAACCGGTGAAACACTGGAAGGAATAGTCGTCGGATTCATGGTCTGGAGCTTCGCCCTGATTGCCTATGGCACGTTGTCCTGGGGGATGATCGAGGAGGCGCAGCAGGGGACGCTGGAACAGCTTTACATGAGTCCGCTCGGCTTCGGCTGGGTTACCATATTCCGCGTCGCGGCCCACTTCATCGTGAATGTCTTCATGGTGCTTATCGTGCTGTTTCTGATGATGGCTACCACCGGCAAGTGGCTCAACCTTGACGTCCTCAGCCTGATACCGTTGGTCCTGCTGACCGTGGCCGGTGCCTACGGACTGGGCTTCTTCATGGGCGGTCTGGCCCTCGTATTCAAACGTGTTCAATCGGCCCTACAGATACTGCAGTTTGTGATAGTGATATTCATTGCCGCTCCATTCGGGTGGTCCCCCATCATGAGATTCCTGCCGCTGTCCCTTGGAACGCGGCTGATCGGGCAGGTGATGATCGGTGAGCAGACGCTACTGCAGCTTCCTCCCGGCGACGTTCTGTTCCTGGTCGGCAACTCGGCCTTTTACTTCGGGGCGGGATTCCTGGCCTTCAAGTTCTTCGAGAACATCGCCCGCGACCGCGGACTGCTGGGGCATTACTAGCATATTCTCTGCCATTCCGACTGCCTGCTTCTAAGTCATTCAACCCCGGTACGTTATCTCCGAGGGCCTTGACAGCCAGTTCCAGCATACTCTATAATTCCATGTAATCAACTGCAGTTGCTTATACCACAGTGTACTTTCATAGGAGGCACATATGGCGCACGCGTGTCGCAGGGTTCTGCGACACAGATAGATCAACACCACTTGCATAAACTGAAGTTTAGTTGTATAAAAGGAGGCGAAATTGACTTACTTTCGAAAAGTGTTTAGACGCATATCTTCCCGGGGTAGCAGACGGTTCCTGCTCGCAGTGAGCACAGTCCTTGTCCTTGCCCTGGTTCTGACGGCTTGTGAGCCGACGGCTCAACTACCTCAAGATACACAATATTTCGTTGACGACCTGGGAAGGCTGGTAACCGTTGAAGAAACACCACAGAGGATAGTGTCGCTTTCCCCGGCCAACACCGAAATCCTCTTTGCCCTGGGCCTGGGAGAGAAAGTGGTTGGAGTTACGGATTGGTGCAACTACCCTCCGGAGGCCATGGACAAGCACAAGGTGGGAGGATTCTACCCGCTGAATCTGGAGGAGATAATAGCCCTGGAGCCAGACCTGATACTGGCAACCGATATTCACAGGCACGAGGGTATTCCGGCCCTTGAGGACATGGGGTTCACTGTGTTCGCAATCGCCCCGCAGACGCTGGATGAGGTTATGGCCAGCATTCTCAAGGCAGGACAGGTAATGGGAGAGGAGCAAGAAGCCCTTCAGCTTATCAGCGAGATGGAGAGCGAGATCCAGAACATAGAGGAGACGCTCTCGGATGTCGAAGAGAGACCCCGGGTGTTATATATTACCTGGCATGACCCTGTGTGGACCGTGGGCAGCAATACCTGGATCGACGACCTGATTACGATAGCGGGCGGAGAGAACGTCTTCTCCCAATACTTCCAGAGCGGCGCCATGGTAGAGATGGAATGGATCGTGGCGCTCGACCCCGAAGTCATCATCACCGGCATGTGGTCCTATGATTGGGCGATTAACGCAACCGAGCTCGTGGGCATCAACGCAACCGAAACGGGAAGAATCCACCTGATGGATGACGATCTGGTTCAGCGCTTCACTCCAAGGCTCATCCAGGGCCTGGAGTGGTTCGCCCATTTCATCCATCCCGCGGTATTCGATGAGCCGGACGGCAGTTAAGCAAACGTATCATCTCATCATCAGAAAGGAGAAGGCCGATGGAGAAGAAAGGATTGATCCAGGTCTATACAGGGAGTGGCAAAGGGAAGTCCACCGCCGCTATCGGACAGGCGGTCCGCGCCGCCGGGCATGGCTTCAAAATCGGCTTCATCTCCTTCTTCAAGGACCCCGATGTGTTTGGCTATGCTGAGTATGAGTCGATGGAGAAGCTGGGTATCCAGATCTTTCTCTTCGCCAGAAAACACCCGCATTTTTACATGGATCTGAACCACGAGGAGGTAAGGGAGGAGTGCTCCAGGGGACTGGAGTATATCAGAGGGCTTATCAACGATGGTTCATGGGACATGCTCGTTCTGGACGAGATAAACATCGCCCTGCGCGACGGCTTTCTGACAGACGAGGATGTCCTATCTCTTCTGGCGGCAAAGCCGGAGACCATGGAACTGGTCCTTACCGGTCGGGGCATACCCGACCAAATACTGGAAAAGGCAGACCTGGTGAGCGAGGTGAGGGAGATCAAGCATCCTTACAGCCAGGGCATAAAGAGCAGGAAGGGCATCGAATTCTAGGCGGACTCCGGGAATGGCACGTACAGTATCTGAGGCATTCAGCGGGCCTGTAGCCAGCTATCGCGAGGGAATGAGGGTTCGCCGTCGGAGCCGGATCTACGCTCTGCTCGTGCTCACCGGACTGCTAGGCGCGGTCATCCTCTTCGCCACCGCGGTGGGCAGCGTTCCCATACCGCTTCCCACCGCCTTCGAGGTAATGATTTCTCGATTGCCCTTTGTTGATATCACACCTTCTGTCCCGGATATTCCGGGAGGAACACTGAGCCTGGAGGGCCTCCGTATGATCATTCTGGATATCAGGCTGCCTCGTGTTCTGCTGGCGGGTCTGGTGGGAGCGGCGCTGGCTGTAGCCGGAGCCACCTACCAGGGCCTATTCCGCAATCCCCTTGCCGATCCTTATCTTCTGGGAGTGGCCTCGGGAGCCGGACTGGGAGCTACAGTGGCCATGCTCATTCCCTTTACACTGACCTGGGTGGCTTTTGGGGCTGTGCCCCTTTTTGCCTTCTTCGGCGGCATAGGTGCCGTCAGCGTAGTCTACCTGCTTGGCCGCGTGGGCAAAACCATGCCCACCACTACTCTGATCCTGGCCGGGGTAGCTCTGGGCTCATTCTTAGCCTCGATCACATCCTATCTTATGACCATCGCCGGTGAACAATTGCAGGGCCTTGTATTCTGGCTGCTGGGTGGATTGTACGTGGCAAAGTGGTCCGAGGTATGGGTGGTCCTTCCTGCAGTGCTGGCAGGCTTCGTCATCATCTGGATTCATGCACGGCCGCTGAACGTCATGCAGCTCGATGAGGAACAGGCACAACAGCTGGGCATAAACGTGGGAAGAGTCAAGCTGATATTGCTGGGCGCTGCCACCCTCACTACTTCGGCGGCGATCTGCTTTACCGGCCTTATCGGTTTCGTAGGCATCATCGTACCCCATGCGGTGAGACTGATGTGGGGTCCCGACCACCGGTTCTTGCTTCCCCTTTCGATGCTGGTCGGCGCTATCTTTCTCATTCTGGCGGACACTCTGGCCCGCACGATTGTATCTCCCGTAGGAATTCCTGTAGGAGTTATCACCGCTTTTTGTGGAGCGCCCTTCTTCCTCTATCTACTGCGGAAGAGGAAGGGGCTTGCCTTCTTCTGAATGGATTGGAAGACATGATTGAACTGGATAGTGTAAGCGTTGGCTACGACAACAGGGCCATCGTGAATAACGTCAACCTCACGGCCTTGCCCGGCGAGATGATGGCCCTGGTTGGCCCCAATGGTTCGGGAAAGTCAACACTCATAAAGGGGATGACGCGCGTGATAGACCTGTACTCCGGCCGAATCCGGATCGACGGTCGGGACATCACGGTCATAAGGCCGAACGAACTGGCTCGCATAGTTGCTACAGTGCCTCAGAACCCGGTTCTTCCCGGCACATTCACCGCCTTCGAACTGGTGCTCATGGGGAGAACCCCCCACCTCGGACTATTGCGTTACGAAGGAGGACAGGACGTGGCCATCGCATGGCAGGCTATGGAAGCAACGCATACGGAATCGTTCGCGGAGCGCCGCGTGAGTGAACTCTCCGGAGGGGAGATGCAAAGGCTGGTCATCGCCCGTGCGCTGACCCAGCAGCCCAGGGCAATACTCCTGGACGAGCCCACGGCAAACCTGGATATCAACCACCAGGTCGCGATTCTCAATCTGGTCAAGAGCCTCTGCCTCGAGAGAAGCTTGACCGTAGTCGTGGCCCTGCATGATCTGAACCTGGCCGCCCAGTACTGCGAACGCATGGTCATGCTTAACGGAGGGAGCGTGTATGCCGAAGGAACGCCGTCCGAGATCCTTACGGCTACAAATATCAAAGAGGTCTACGGGGCAGAGGTATGCGTCTATCCCCACCCTGTCAACAAGCTGCCTACCACTCTTATCACGGCAGGCGGGAACGGTTCATAGAGCCGTCGCCCCCCATTCAAGTGCATGACTTAGCTACGTCGCCTCAGAGACAGGTAGTCAAAGAGGCCGTCCGTTGCTAGAATCTCAAGTGTCGCAGCAGCACGATCGCGTTCTGCGGACGAAGTGACAGATGACGGAAGTATTCACTATTAAGCTTGACGACATGCAGCCCAGCCAGTTGTTCATCAGTTCCGAGAAGCTGTCTCAGGTGATGGAGGACTTTTCGCCCGTAACATTCGAATCGATCCCTCCTGTCCCGGTGAAGGAGATCCAGGGCAAGACGGTACTCACAGACGGTCATACAAGAGCCCTGGCGGCGTTCATGCACGGGCTCTCAGAAATCAGGGCCTTCCGGGATGAGGACGATCTGGACTGGGGGGCGTACGAGGTCTGCGTTGACTGGTGTAAGAATGAAGGAATCCATGCCATAGCAGACCTCAGGGACAGAATCGTGTCCCGGGCCGACTATGAGAGGCTGTGGCTCAACAGGTGCGCGGAGATGCAAAGGCAGTTACAGGCGGAACGAGGTCGGGAATGATCTGCAGTGTCTGCTCCGGCAGCGAGTCGGGGTGGTGGGGTGTTCAGTGGCAACGCAGACGGCTATGAGGGTTCTCAATCGCCCTTCGCCCCCTTCTTCATCTGGTCGATGACCTTTTGGGCGAGATGGGCGGGCACCTCCTCATAGTGGCCGAACTCCATGACGAATTCTCCGCGGGCCTGTGTCATGGATCTCAGGTCTATGGCATAGCGGACCAACTCCGAATAGGGTGCCTGTG
>PWZA01000139.1 GCA_003567655.1 Dehalococcoidia bacterium | reverse complement strand
TGCCGCTGAAATGTACCGTTTGATTTCTGAGTCAGGCCGGCGAGGCGCATAAACGTGACTCGGTGTACCTATTGCTTATGTATCCAGCCTTATCAGATGCAGCTTCATCTTCATACCGGAGCCGGAATTGACAGTTAACAGGCGTTAGGGTATCATATGACCGTTCGTGAAAAACAGCGCTGAGCATGACGCAACTCTTGCTGAGGTCGCTCGTTCCTTCATATCAAGTCTCCCGCCGACGGAAAGATCAGAAGTCCAGGCACAAGTACTGAAGTTCGTCAGATGGATTGGCTCGTCCAGGAAGGTCAGTGACCTTTCCCCGGTTGATGTGGCCGGCTACGGTGAACTGACTACACCGTCAGCAGTCAGACCTGTCAGAGCCTTTCTCACCTATGTCCGCAAGAAAGGGTTTACCGGAACGAGCTTATCTCCCCATCTCAGGGTCCGCAAGGCCTCTTCAAAGGCGGGCATCATGCGTCGGAAGCCCCACGCTGCAGCCACGCTAACTGCCCAGGGTTACGCCGAACTAGAGTCGGAACTGGAAGCTCTGAAAAGCCAGCTCCCCGAGGTGATCGATGAGATACAACGGGCAGCGGCGGACAAAGACTTCAAGGAGAATGCCCCTCTGGCAGCAGCCAGAGAGCGAAAGGCGTATTTAGAGGGCAGGATACGGGAGATGGAGTCTACTTTGACCCTGGCCAGGATCATGGGCACGAGCCAGGGCATATCTACTGTTAAACCTGGTGACACTGTGGTCCTCTGCGATTTGTCCTCAGGTAGCGAACTGTCGTATGTTCTGGTTCACCCGCGGGAGGCAAATCCAACCAAAGGCAAGCTTTCTGTTGCCTCGCCCCTGGGCAAGGTGATTCTGGACAAGGAGAAGGGGCAAACGGTTGAAGTAACGGCTCCTGCCGGGAGCTTTCGCTACCGCATTGAGAGCATTGCAAAGGCAGGTGAGTAGTTGGAGTTTCAAGTGCAGCCCGTTCAGACTGCCTCTTAACGGGGTTCTTTGACATGTGGTTTTCCTCTGTCTCTTCATACCCGAGTCCCCTGCACCTATCAGCATTTATACCGGCTCGTCTGGACTTCTGAAACAACATTCATGAGACGACGGCGGAATTTGTCGATTTGTGTCACCTATGGCATAATGGAAAGAGTCGCGTTAAGCGGAGGGATCGCATAGTGGCCTAGTGCGGGCGCCTGCTAAGCGCTTACTCCGAGTTTTCGGGGTCGAGGGTTCGAATCCCTCTCCCTCCGCCAGATGGGAGGTTGGGGCGCCATTAGCAAGCACTTGTCATTATCTCAACTCGCATGATATTGAGCGTTGCTGGCTTTTCCGGGATGGGGTGCCCTGGAGCGAGTCGAGCATAGAATTGCCTTTCATTTGCTTTGGGTCGCTAGTACTCATATGGCTCGGCTAAGGAAGGAGAACTACAGGGTTATGGAACTGAATAATAAACAGCGGGAACTATGTAAAGAGAACACGCAAGATTTCTCTTCTCTGAAGGCCTTGTTCATTAACTGCACTCTAAAACGATCACCTGAGGTTTCGCATACTGAAGGCTTACTCAAGGTAAGTAAGTCTATTATGGAGAGTAACGGTGTTTCAGTTGAAGTAATACGGGCGATTGACTCTGATATTGCGGCCGGCGTATGGCCAGACATGACGCAAAGAGGTTGGGAGCGAGACGACTGGCCCAATATGTTCAGAAAAGTGATGGAAGCAGACATCCTTGTTCTATGCAGCCCGATTTGGCTGGGGGAGAAGTCTTCTGTCTGCCAGAGGGTCATTGAACGCCTCTACGGCCAATCCGGAGAACTGAATCAAGAAGGGCAATATGCCTATTACGGGCGGGTTGGTGGCTGTATCATAACGGGAAATGAAGACGGGATAAAGCATTGCGGAATGGGAATACTCTATTCGCTACAGCACCTGGGGTTTGTGATTCCTCCTCAAGCGGATGCTGGCTGGATAGGAGAGGTCGGGCCCGGCCCCTCATATTTGGATGAAGGTTCGGGTGGGCCTGAGAATGATTTCACACAAAGAAACATCACCTTCATGACATGGAATCTAATGCATTTGGCCCGGATGCTCAAGGAACGCAAAGGGATACCGGCGCACGGCAACCAGCGAAGCAAGTGGGAAGCTGGATGCAGATTCGACCATCCAAACCCGGAATACCGCTAACACGATACCTTGAAGCTCTACAAGTAGTCCCTACGGATTGCCGTCCTGCAATATGAGCGAAACTTCTCCATGGGGTTCTGTTCTAGTTTGGTGTATGGCTAGTATAGGGGCGCTTGACAATGGGCGCGGTGGTGGTGTTAGTTTCAAAGGGACAAAGTGAGGGCTATGGGAATCGAACCCTCCATGTGGAGAGATTGCATACGGGCTGAAATGGATATTGGTATCACGGCACTGTGGCATTTGACAGCAAGCCTATGACGCTGGAACGGGGAGTAGCACGCCTGTTTCGCATGGATGAGAGCGCGCGACGGCGTCACACCAACCCTGCCAGCGGTTACTCGCGCTTCTCCATGATTCCGCTACTTGGAATAGCTTTCTGGAGCAGAGTATGGCTCGGATGGTGGGCTCTCATACCCATTGGTGCTGTGCTCCTGTGGGTCTGGCTCAATCCGCGCATCTTCGCCGAGCCAACAAGCACTAACAACTGGGCATCAAAGGCAGTTCTTGGCGAGTGGACCTGGATGAACCGCAAGAATGTGCCCGTACCGAAACATCATCGCCACATTCCCAATGTCCTTTCGGCAGTCGCCATGATCGGAGGTGTCATCTTCGTCTGGGGGTTAATAGTGCTCGACATCTGGCCGACTCTGCTTGGAGGCACCATCACGGTCATGAGTAAGCTATGGTTTACAGACCGGATGGTATGGCTGTACAACGACATGAAGGATGCCACGTCCGAGTACAAGAGCTGGTTGTACTGAGACTGCGCACGGGCCGGCAATCCATGAAAGGTGAGGTACTGTGCGTGCCCTCAACACGGTCTGCTCGAGAGGCCTGCCAGCTTCTTCCCATGCTCTAGCAGTTCGCTCACCCTCTCAGGACTCTCGGCCTCGGAATATATGCGCACAAGCGGTTCGGTGCCCGAAAAGCGGATGAGGAGCCAGGACTCATCGGCAAGAGAGAAGCGGAAACCATCGGTAGTGTCGACAGCGGTCACCTTTGAGTCACATATAGTGTCCGGCACAGACGAGTTCAGCCGCTTTACCACGTTATCGCGCTTGGCTGCCTCGATATGTAAGTCCGTCCTGTCATAGTAATGCGGCCCGACCTTGCTATACAGGTGCTGCAGAAGCTGGGACGGCGTCTTCCCCGTACGGGCCATGAGGTCGAGGAAGTAGAGGCCGGCCAGTATACCGTCCCTTTCCGGGACATGACCGCGGAAGCCGTAGCCGCCGCTCTCCTCTCCGCCAACCATGGCGTTCTTCTCCATCATCACCGGGGCAACATACTTGAAGCCCACCGGTGTTTCGTAGACAGGTACATCGTAGATCTCCCCCAGGCGTGAAAGCATGGTTGTAGAGGTCAGCGTCTTCACTATTGCACCACGCTCGCCACGCACCTCCAGGAAGTACAGACAGAGCAAGGCGAAGACCTGGTGCTGATTAAGGAACTCTCCTCTTTCGTCTATGATACCGATTCGGTCGGCATCGCCATCGGTAGCCAGCCCCACCTGAGCCTTCCGCTCCACCACCAACCGCGATAGCTTAGACAGGTTTTTGGCAATGGGTTCTGGGTTGATACCGGGGAAGGAAGGATTTCGCTCGCCATTGATCTCGGTGACAGTGAGGCTGCCGCCTTGAAGGATTGTATTGAAATAGCCGATGCCGGCACCATACATGGAATCCACGATGATGTTAAGCGTCTGGTTGCGCAATCCCTCCAGGTCGACAAGGCCGCCGATATGGCTGAAATAGTCAGGCGCCGGATCCACATACTCGACAAGCTTCTCCTTTAGTGCGTCTTCAGGATCTAACCTTCTCACTCCTGCCTCCGCTGCGATGCTCTTAGGAGATGGCGCCTTAGTAAGCGATGAGATGTATGTCTCTATCCGGGATATGATCTCGCCTGGAGCGCTGGCCCCATCCTGTGACTTGTATTTGAAACCGCTCCACGAGGCGGGGTTATGGCTGGCAGTTATGATAATGCCCCCGGCTGACTTAGTAGAAGAAACAGCGAAGCTTATGACCGGTGTGGGGGCGGGTTTTAGACACAGGCGGGCCTTGATGTCATTGCCGGCCATCACTTCGGCAACTGCGGCAGCAAAATCCTCCGAGGCGAACCGGGTGTCATAGCCGATGACGAGGCCCCGGTCACTGAGCCCGTTCTGCTTCAGGTATTGTGCTACGGCCTGGGCACAGATACGCACATTATCGAAGGTGAAATCCTCGGCGATAATCGCCCGCCATCCGTCGGTGCCGAATCTAATCTGGTTGGCCACATTAGTTAACTAGCTGGTCGTGCGTTGCGACCACGCGGTTGTAAGCGCGACATGAGTGCCTGCATATAAGCATAGCCTATATCATTTTGGGCCGGAGGGCAATACTGATAGGAATAATGTATCTCTGGATTGCGCACAGGTAATGCTGACGCTATATGACTACTGAGATGTGTTCTTCGAATGGTCCTTAACAACTGAACAGTGGAAGGAAAGACAATTTTATAGATAGAACGACAGATCATCAGATCCATCGACCGACCTAGGAATCAGTGAGTTTCTTACTAATGACTCCTTAGAAAGGAGGTGATTCAGCCACACGTTCCCGTACGGCTGCCTTGTTACGACTTCGTCACAGTCACCAGCCCCACCTTAGGCGACTGCCTCCCCGATGAATCGAGGTTAGCCTATCGACTTTGGGTGTTGCCAGCTCCCACGGCGTGACGGGCGGTGTGTACAAAGACCGAGAACGTATTCACCGCAGTGTAGCTGACCTGCGGTTACTAGCAACTCCACCTTCATGCAGGCGATTTCAGCCTACAATCTGAACTGAGGATGATTTTCTGGGATTAGCTCCGGATCGCTCCTTGGCAACCCTCTGTATCACCCATTGTAGCGTGTGTGTAGCCCAGGACATAAAGGCCATGCTGACTTGACGTCATCCTTTCCTTCCTCCTTGCTGTACAAGGCAGT
>PWZA01000137.1 GCA_003567655.1 Dehalococcoidia bacterium | reverse complement strand
TTCACCGTTTACTCCTCACTCCCCCCCTCAGCTACCTCGACTTCCTCAAGCTGGAGATGTGTGCTAGATTGGTCATGACGGATTCAGGTGGCATCCAGGAGGAGACGACCGTGCTGAACGTGCCCTGCCTGACGCTGAGGGAGAACACCGAGAGGCCGATAACCATAACACAGGGGACCAACGTGCTGGTGGGCACTGATCCTGAGAGGATCATCGAAGAGGCCTGCAGAGTCCTCGCCTCCCCACCTGCCAGTCCCGGCTCCGACGCAATCGGTGCGCAGGACTCTGGCGATGCCGGGCCCGCCAGGGGGTCCGGGGGCGTAGCTCCCGGCGCTCCTGTCATTGCGAGCCCTGATGAAATCGGGGCGCGGCAATCTCGCCTTGGTCCTCAACCCCGCATCGAACTCTGGGATGGAAAGACTGCCGAGAGGATTGTGGAGGTGCTGGCGACCAGATTCTAGACGGTTCAAACTGCCAGAGGATACTGATGGAACACACCGACAGAATCAGCGAGCTATACAAGGGGGAGATATTCACGCCAGAGACACAGGCGGTTGCACGCGAACGGATACATTGGATTTGTGACCGTGTTGAGGGGAGGAAGGTGGTCGATATTGGTTGCAGTCAGGGAATAGTGTCTATCCTTCTGGCCCGTAAAGGTTTTGAGGTTGTGGGGGTGGACACCGATGCCAAAGCCATTGAGTATGCGAAAGCTGACAGGGCAAAGGAGCCTGCTGAGGCACAGGAGAGGCTAACCTTTGTTGAGGGAGATATCTATGATGTCGGCCTGCCTGAGCATGGGTTCGACACCGCCATAATGGGCGAGCTCCTTGAACACCTGGTAGGACCGCAAGAAGCGATCAACAGGGCTTACGCACTCCTCTCAGATGGAGGCAGGTTGATAATAACGACTCCCTTCGGTTTGCTAAGAGCCCCCGACCATAAGCAGACCTTTTACGTTGCTTCCCTGTACAAGATGATACAACCCCTTTTTGTCATCACTGGAGCCTTGATAATAGGTAGATACCTGTGTCTGGTGTGTGAGAGAAGAAGGTCAGTCGTGCACCGCCAGATAGACAGTATCGATCTGTCATTGGTGGAGATGGCAGAGCACCAGTTCGAGCAGAGAGAACTAGCGCTTACAGAAGAACGTGATGCTCGAGCCAAGGACACTGCGAAGCTCAAGTCTGAACTGAACACCGCCAGGGCCGAACTGAAGACCGCTAGGGCTCAACTGAATACATACAAGAAGGAGACCGCCCGTCTTCAGACCGACCTGGCAAAAGAGCGAAGGAAACTGCAGCAGATCAGGAATTCTCTACCGTATCAACTGGGCAATGCGCTGCTCAGACCTGTCCGCAGACCGGGGCGATTCGCGCTCAGAGTTGCATACCGCGTGGCAGCCCGAAGCCCGAAGTGGGTGAGAGGGATCATAGTGAAGGCGACAAGCACGAGCAAGATGCTGGCCGCCCTCCAAAGGGCCGCTGGCCAGACCTCGCTGCCGGAGGCTATGCCAAGGAGCAGGCCAAGGGTTGCTCGTGCGAAAAAGGCACATGTTCTACACGAGATCAGGAATAGGATCACGCAGATCCAGCAGGAGATGGGACCTGGCAGCACCTATGCTTCCGAACCGCGGAGGAAAGACTTGAGCATCGCGGTTATCATGGACAAGTTTACGTACGAATGCTTTAGATCTGAAGCTAGCCTGGTTACGTTTTCACCCGACAACTGGAAGCAAGTTCTCATCGAGAACCGCCCCGACTTCTTATTCGTTGAGTCTGCTTGGCATGGTAGCGAGGCCTCCTGGAGGGGACACATAGTCAACCTGGGAGAAAAGCCCGGTAGCCAGCTGCCAGAACTGGTCCGGTGGTGCAGAGAGCAGAGTATCCCGACAGCGTTCTGGAACAAGGAAGACCCTGCTCATTACGATGAGTTCCTGGACGCCGCGCGCCTGTTTGACTATGTATACACTACCGATTCCGACTGCATTCCCGCGTATCAAGAGGCACTGAAACACGAGAACGTCTTCTGTCTGCCGTTTGCGGTTCAGCCAAGAGTACATAATCCCATAGGCAGTGGGAATAAGGTAAGAGACATAGGCTTTGCAGGTTCATGGTACGAAGGAAGAACCGAGCACAGGATGCATAGAAAAGAGCAGATGAGCAATGTCCTCCTACCGGCACTCCGTTATGATGTTGACATATACGACCGCAACTATTCGATTGACGATGACAGGTATAGGTTTCCTAAGGAGTATCAACCCTGCATTGTTGGTGAGTTGTCTTACGACGAAATGGTCTATGCCTACAAGATGTACAAGATATTCTTGAATGTAAACAGTGTAATAGAGAGCCCTACCATGTTTCCCAGGAGGGTTCTGGAGATTCTGGCATCCGGGACCTGTGTCCTGAGCGGTTATGCCAAGGGCATCGAGAACCTTGTTGGTTCTGATATTGTTCGAATGTGTGCATCGCCTGAAGAGACTGTGTCTTGGCTACAAGAACTTGTGGAGAACAAGGAGTTGAGAGATAGGCTGGCACATCTTGGCTTTCGTAAGGTCATGAAAGGTCACACTTACGAACAACGACTTGACTATGTCCTCGGAACTGTGGTTCCGAACAAGGTTGTGATTGCCTCTCAGAAGAAGGGAGTCTCGATCGTCACCTGCACCAATAAGCTTATCTACATGGAAAACATCTTCGCAAACTATGATAGACAACAATGTGAAGAGAGAGAGTTGATTGTCGTGTTGAACAACGATGAGCTCAAGCTAGCCGATTGGGAGCAAGAAGCCAACAAGCATCAGAACGTGAGAGTATATCAGCTAGATGAGACTAAACGATTAGGCGAATGCCTCAACTATGGGATTGAGCGATCACGGTTTGATTACGTCGCCAAGTTTGATGATGATGACTACTATGCGCCTGCCTATCTTGCGGATCTGCTGATTGCTTTCGATTACTCTGGGGCCGATGTTGTGGGAAAGTGTGCTCGGTACATCTATTTTGAGAGTGACGGGGCGTTGGCGATTAGATTTCCAGAAAGAGAGCACCAGTTTGTGGATATTATTGGAGGCCCAACTATGGTGATCGCGCGGCGGGTGCTGGACATGGTGCGATTCGATCCCGACAAAGGTCCGGGAGAGGATACCAAGTTCTTAGAAGACTGTGTGCGAAGGGGATTTCGAATTTACTCAGCAGATAGGTTCAACTTCGTTCAAGTGAGAGCGTCATCTTCTGACCTTCATACGTGGAAACCCAGCGACAAAGAGTTGTTGGGAGAGACTGGCCGAATCGTGTCTCACGCGAAGGATTACGTCACATATGCTACGTGCTGAGTTTCGCGGGAAATGTCGTGACGTATGCCCGGTCAATGGTTGTGATTTGGCGGCGCGGATGTTGGCTGACTTCGTCTTTCATGGGGAGATCAGTAGTTCTGGCGGGTGACTGCAGTAGAAGCTACATATGACAGGGCTGGAGCTCGTCGATGCCGACTGGGGGGCTATCAAAGAGCAGATGAAGGAGCTGTATGTAGTCCTAGATGGCCGCAATGCCCTCGCACACGAGAGGATGAGAGGCCTGGGCTTCAGGTACGCCGGTATCGGAAGGAGCAAGAATGCGCCTGGTGGTTCGTAACTGCGAGATAGGCTGTCTTGATGTGTGCTAAGCGTGCCTAGTCGTTCAGATGACTATGACAATACTCGAGTCCTTGGCCGTGCGCTGACCAGGAGGGCTAGCCGATGAGTTCTGAGCATAGAGACAGAGACGAGTCGAAGAGGCTTCGGGCTGAGAGCGACAAGCTCAAGAGCCAACTGTGGGCAGTAAGGGATTCCTTCTCCTACCGCCTTGGGAACCTGCTCGTTGAGGCGGTGGTGAGCCCGGGCCGTAATACCATATTGCTGCCCTACCGCCTGATGCGCCTCTGTGTTACTCAGTTCAAGAAGCGCAAAGCAACCTCAGCCGGGTGGCCTACGGGGAAATGCTCAACTGCGGCCAAGCCGGCACTCGTTGACTTGAAGCATCAGATACCTCACGAAACAATCGAAGCATGGTTTCGTTCGGCGGACTACACAGGCATTCGGACCGTTGTTGCGAGAGACACTAACCTCCGCTATGCGAACCAGGCCCTGGACAACATCATGCACATAGCGAGCAATCTCGAGCCGTATCGGTATCGGCTCAGGATTGACTGGGCAACCGAGCGCGGTAGACAAAGAACCTGGCTTCTCTACTTTCATAGCCTGATGGTTGTCGGTTACCTCGCAAATGCCGCCGAGGTCAGTGGCGATGTGCGCTACATTCAGAAGGCCGCCGCAGTTATTGAGAGCTGGTGCGATCATCATCATAGAAGTGCGGTGCCTCCAGGCCATGCCTGGAAGATAGACCATGCCGTTGCCAATCGTGTCTTCAACGTCGTTCACTTCCTGCGCGCTTGCTCGGTGCTTACGGATGTCCGATTCGCCGGGTCGTTCTTCGAGAAGGTCTGTACGATGTTGCACCGCCACGGGAACTGGCTCCTGGACCAAGCGAATTACCACCCCAACAACCACGGCCTGATGGCCAGCATGGCATTGACGCAACTGGCTCTCACCTTTCCTGGGATGGACTGCGATGGGGTATGGAAGGAGGCAGGCATCAGACGTGTCAGGGAGCGTATCGAGGCGGATCTTAGCGCCGAGAACGTCCACTTGGAGCATTCGGCCTTCTACCATCTGTTCTTCCTGAACCTCGTCCTTCAGGTCGAGGACTACCTTGAGACAAGAGGTGTGACACTGTTCGAGCCAGTCGATGAGACTGTTGAGGAGATGAAGCAGTATGTTGCCTATATGGTCAAGCCGAACCGGCGGCTGCCCATGATCGGAGACACAAGTGATGGCACGCTCACGAGCCACTATGGCAATCCGTGTGTTATCTATTCCTTGAGCGAGGGACAGGAGGGTGTGAGACCGCCGAATAACAGCATGGTCTATCCCGATGCGGGGGTGGCGATACTTCGAGATGAGTGGAAGAAGCGGAGCGATTTCTGCCAGACGACCTACCTGATGTTTCAATCGAAGTTTCTTACGAGAGGCCACAAGCACGCCGATGACCTCGGCTTCGTCCTGTATTCTCACGGTGAAGACATCCTGGTTGGCCCGGGAGTGTATGCCTACGATAGCTCAAAGTACCGGCAGTACGTCAGGTCGGCGCAGGCACATAA
>PWZA01000040.1 GCA_003567655.1 Dehalococcoidia bacterium | reverse complement strand
CGGTGCCAGGCAGGATCTCCTGGATGCGGGTGTACGGCGAGTCGAGGTGTTCGAAAGGTTCTTCGTGGAGGATTCAGTGTGGATGGCTGGCTCCGAACCGTATGACTGCGTCGTGGTGTTCGACGCGCCCGAGTTGATACAGCCGTTGCGAGGCGAGTTCCGCGGCAGCCTCGTGTACGAGATACACACACCGATTCCGAGGAACCTGAACAAGAACTCAGCAGATGTGCTCCTCGCCTCAGACGCGGTCTTCGTTCCGTCCAGGTGGTCGAAGAACTGGCTTCTGAGCAGGTTTAGCGGAGTGCCTGAGGACAGGATAACGGTCGTCCCCAACATAGTGGATGAAAAGGCGTTCAACGTCGAAGGTCCTCGAAGAGAGGGCATCGAGAAGTGTCTTCTCTGGGTTGGCAAGCTCAGCGAATACAAGAACTGGGAGGAGGCGGTCCGGATCGGCGTGGCATTCGTGCGGAAGCACCGGGACTGGCGGTTCCTGATGGTAACGGGTTCCGGCTATACCGAGAACGAGGTGAAGTCACTCCTCCAGTACATCTCGGCCGATGATGTCTTCAACAGGGTCGGCTGGATCCACAATCTGGGTCTGGCCGAAATGGGGGTGCTTTATCGTGGTGTGGCTGATAGTGGGGGGATGCTGTTGTCCTCATCACTCGCGGAGTCTTTCTGCCTTGTTATTCATGAAGCCATGAGGTGCGGGCTTCCTGTGGTCTCCACAGATGTGGGGGCCGTTACCGATATCGTGAGTGATGACGTGACAGGACTGCTGTATCAGCCGGGGCATGTTGAGGACGCTCTGGGCGGACTCGACCGCCTGGCGGACGATGAGCAGTTGAGACAGAGGCTTGTGTCAAACGCGTTCGACGAGTTAGAGAGGTTTTCCGGTGAGCGGCTTCGGTCGGAGTATCTGGCAGAGCTGGATCGGGTTGTCTTTCCATCCTCGGCGGAGAAGAGGGCATAGTAATGAACACCATAGCGGGTGAAGGGCTTAGGCATGTTGCTAGCAGTCGTTTTCAGAGGCTCGTTGGCCTTGATACCGTCAGGTGGGACAAGGAGTGGATGCGTTATCTGAGCAATAGGAAAGACCACAGTTTTTTCTTCTATGACATGGACACGAGCAATTATGCTCTCAACTACTCTCCACACCAGATCGCAGAGTTTGGCAAGAGGGAAATGTACTTCACGACGCTGATCAAGGATGTTGCCTGCCGACTCTGGCTGCCGGGAAGTGCCGTTGTTGGGAAGAGGATTGTTGAGATGGGCTGTGGACCTGGTGTGCTGGGCAAGATTGCAGGCAGATTCTGCAGTGAGTACGTTGGTCTCGACATTTCCCAGTTCGCATTGTATATCGCTCGATTGACCTGTCCGCAGAATTGTCGGTATGTTCACCTGTCTGACATTTCAGCCATACGGGCGATTGCGAAAACCATGGACATCTCCGTTGGTCGGAATTTCTTCATCCATCACAACTACGAAGACAGCTTGTGGATACTACGTTTTCTGAAGGATCTTCTTAAGCCTGGTGGGATCATACACAGTGACTTCCATCATAGCCCAGAACTAATCGACGGGATTAGAAGACGTTGTGCTGCGGATCCACTCAACGAAGACCACCCAAGCACACTGTTCCATTTCGATTATGACGATATTCTGCGACTTGCTGCTGACTCGCAACTAGAACCATTGAGTATCGACCTTGTACCCGAGATTGAGAGGCACTTCGCAGCGTTCAGGGTTCCGTAGCGGGCAATCGAGGTGCTAGCGGGAGAGAGCGAACCGAGTACTGGGGCGTTGCACATAACAGTTCGTTGGCAAGACAAGATGAAATACGATATTCACCTGTTTGAGCAGCTTAACGAGGAGTATCGATCCACGCCTGTAAGCAGCTTCACGTGGAGCACCGATTCAGACTCTCTGTTCAAGCGTGGTCGGTCAATGCTCGCGCGATTGAGCAAGATGGTGTCGTTGGAAGGGATGAGGGTTCTGGACGTGGGCTGCGGCAGGGGTTATCTCTCGGCTGTGCTCGCGGGTGAGCACAGTTGCTCGGTGACTGGCATTGACATAGAGGAGCGCGAGGAGTGGGATTCTCTGAGAGGAAGCTATCCTGATTTACACTATCGAGTTCTCGATCTGAGCAGGGATAACCCATTCGAACCAGCTAGTTTTGACCTGATAGTCTCCTTTGTCACGTGGGAACACGTGATACACCCTTTCACCATGTTGAAGCAATGTAACGAACTACTGACGCCATCTGGTCAGATGTATTTGGACGTAAACCCGTATCGGTCTCCCACCGGCTCCCATCAGGTCAAGGATGTGTTTTTCCCGTTCCCTCATCTGCTGTTTGGGGACGAGGTGTTTGTCGAGTACCATACTAAGCACACGGGAAAGCCCGGCGAACCAGCGCGTCTTAACAAGTTAACCTATAGCCATTATCGGGAGTACTTCAGAGTCCTTGGTCTTGAGATCGAACACGAACACCTGCGCAAGATACCGCTTGATAGGGAGTTCTATGATCGATTCAAAGACAAACTCGAGCTTTATCCGGTCTTTGACCTGGAACTGAATGGCTTTGCCTTTCTGCTGCGGAAGGGCAAAGGCGCATCACTCTCGTCGACGCGCAATCGACAGCAGAGAGGAAGCACCATGATCGAGGACGAGGTACAGGCAGTTCGGAACTCCTTCTCATACCGACTCGGCAACATGCTGGTTGAAGCCGTGGCAGTTCCTGGCCGGAACACGGTGATGCTGCCCTACCGACTGCTTCGGTTGGGCATTCTGGGGTTGACAGAAGCGACACGACGGCACCACCTTGACGATCGATCTTGACTCTGTGGGTCAAACTTGATTGTGATGGCAGTGAATTAGGGTGAGAGTATCCTGTGTGAGAGCACCGTGCGGCAAGAGCCGCTATTGAGAAGTCTGATTGTGACCAGAGGTCTCGCTGAGGTCGTCTGCTTCGTGTTCAGGGACGTGCTGGCGATTCTCTGATCAGGCTGGAACCCCTGGCAGACAATGAGGAGCTGGGACATAGTTCCGTGGAGAACGCATTAGACAAGCTGCAGGGGTTCTCTGGTGAGCTGCTTCCGGAGTATGTGGCAGAACTTGATCGGGTTGTTTCCCTGGTCAACGGACGAAGTTGTGAGCACCATTTATGTTAGGAGAGATTTCTCCATACGAGTAGAGTGAGTGTTCCTAAACTACGTTATCTGTGGGTGTTATGAGCGGTTATCATTGGAGACTCGGAGTCGCTGCCATCAAGACGATTCGGAACGAAGGCTGGCGAGCCTTTGTGATGAAGGCTCGCCGGCGGTTCACTGACCGGCTATCTGTGCCCACACCGGTGCGCCATGATCCGTGGCGCCAATTACCTGACGGATGCATTGAGGCGTGGTTTCGCTCCGTGGACTACAGCGGCACTTTGAGGGAGGTCTACCCGGGCGCAGACCCAGACCTGTTCTTTGCTAACAATGCGTTGGAGAACAACATGTATGTTCATAGCAGTCTTGAACCATACCGGTACAACGGTGAGATCGACTGGGCATTGCCCGACAGGACGAACAGTTGGTATCTGTGGTTTCAGAGCCTCAGAGTCGTAGGGTATCTGGCAAATGCTGCGGAAGTCAGTGGTGAGTCCCGCTATCTTGAGAAGGCTGCCGATATAATAGAGAGCTGGCACGATTTCCACTACGATAGACAGATCCCTCCACCTTATGCCTGGGATGATCATGCCGCAGCCTCGCGGACGCGCAACGTCCTGCATTTCTTGCAGGCCTACGCGTCGCTTCCAGAGGCCCATTTTCCCGATGCCCTGTTCCAGAAGGTTGTGGGTATGCTGAGGCAGCACGGAGACTGGCTCTCGGGCGAAACGAGCTACCATTTCAACAACCATGGCCTGATGGCCAGCATTGCATTGACGCAGTTAGCCTTAGTCTTCCCCGAACTTGACACCATTGGGTCGTGGAAGGAGACAGGCACGCAGAGGATTCGGGAGCGTGTCAAGGAAGACCTCAGCATCGAGGGCGTCCACATGGAGCACTCACCCGCCTACCACCATTTCTTCCTGATTCTGGTGTTAGAGGCTGTCGATCTCTTCAGGCACAGAGGTCATGCTTTGTTCCTGCCTGGTGATGCCACCCTAGAAGGCATGAAGCGATACCTGTCCTATCTGTTGATGCCTGACTCCTACCTTCCGCAGATCGGAGATACTGAGAAGTTTAGAGTCAGGAGGCACTTCGATCACCCCTGGGTCATGTACTCCTTGACTGCCGGCAAGGAGGGTGTAAGGCCATGCAACACGAGCATGGTGTATCCTGACGCGGGCGTGGCGATACTCCGGGATGAGTGGAAGACTGGCAACTGTTTTGCCCAGACCACCTACCTGATGGTCCAGTCATCATTCACGTATCACATGGGGCATAAACATGCCGATGATCTCGGCCTCGTCCTGTATTCCCGCGGGGAGGACATATTCGTTGGGCCTGGGGTGTATGCCTACGATAGCTCCAGGTATCGGCAGTACGTCAGGTCGGCGCAGGCGCATAATACTCTGACGGTAGACGGGAAGAGCTATGCGCTAGCCAGGGACAGCATTGGGAAGGCAGGCATTACAGCCTACAGGCTGGACGAGGCATTCGACTTCGTCCAGGGCAGCCATACCATGTATGACGGTGTCACGCTGAAGCGAGGGATAGTGTTCATCAGGCCGAGTACGATCCTGGTGATCGACGAAGCTATCTCGGCAAATGAGCACGCCATACAGCAGATATGGAACCTGTCGCCGGCAGCCGATGCGCTCAAGTTCGACAGAGACGGTGCCTCGTGGTCCGTTGGCGAGAACGGGGTGTCAGTTGAGATCAGGCAGCTTCGTCCTACAGCAGGCGTGAACCACTACTACGGCCAGGATGAGCCGGTTCGTGGCTTCATATCGCGGCAGCAGCGAGAACTGGTGCCGGTTCACCAACTTGAGTTCGAGAATCACGGAAACGGCGTCGTCTTCGTAACCCAGATATCGGTAACCGGCCCGGGTGAAGAAACTCCGACCATTGAGGTTGATCTGGGCAACCCCTATCGGAGCATCGTTGTACGTCAAGACGATGGCACGACTTTGACGATTGGGCTTGAGGCGGACCGACAGAGCGAGGCGTGATGGCGATGAAGTACATTAGCATTATACTGCTGGTCAGCGTTCTTCT
>PWZA01000006.1 GCA_003567655.1 Dehalococcoidia bacterium | reverse complement strand
CAATAGCTGCACTTGCGGTGGCAGAATGGTATGTGGATATAGAGTGCCAGGTCTCGCGTCATCAAAGTAGTTTAGCAGAGGTGTTATCCCATCTCCAAAAGCCGCGGACTGAAACACCGACCAACACCCCGGCTTAGAATGCCATACCCGGAGCAATACGTGGTTGGTTGAAACGACGAAGACTGGCCACTCGATGATAGGTTCAATGTTTATGATGGCTGAGATACATGCAGATTGCGCCGCAAGCTGCTACATTCAGCGATTCTGTTTTCCTCCGGATTGTGGGTATTCTTAATCTATGATCGGAAGCGTTCAGTACTGAGTCTGAAAGGCCGGATGCCTCGCTGCCCAGTGCAAGCAGGAGCTTACTCTGGCATTGAAGAAGCGAAGGGTCTACCACGCCACCCAGATCTGCCGCTACGAGGAAGTACCCACTATGTTGCAGTTCTTCTACAAGCTCCAGGTAACGGGGAGTTCTTCTGATCCACAAAGATAGCACTGTACCGGCAGTCGACTGAACACATTTTGGAGACAGGGGATCGGCGCACTTTTCTGTCAGGATAACCCCCGAGAAATCAAAGGCTGCGGCAGTACGGATGAGAGTGCCCACATTTCCCGGGTCCTGAACATCTTCGAGCAGCAGGATTTTGGCACCGATGCCGTCTGGCAGCCGGGCAGAGTACGTATCCAGGGGCAGACGGACGACAGCAATGATCCCCTGAGGAGTCTTTGATGAGCAGATTGAGCGTAACTGTCTGTCAGTGACAGGGCGCTTAGGGTATTTGTGGTGAAGGGGGGATACTGCCCCTGTGGATACAATTTCAACTATTTCATCTGGATTATTGCTGATCATCTGTTTGACAGCCGTGTCCCCTTCAATGAGAAATGCTCCAGCTTCAAGCCGGCCCTCTCTCGTAGCAAGATTCTTGTACCATTTGATAGGCTTCAGCGCAGTAGTTCTGTCATCGGGCATGAGTAACACAGTACCTTCACTCTCTATGTGTAGCAGAGTTGCTGTCAGTTATTGAAATCCTCTGTCAATAATATCATGGCATCTCGCTCTCAGTGAACCTCACAAAACCAGCATTGACTACTTCCCACGGTAGCATTCCATTTAAATGTGCAGGTCCGACGTTGGAGTAGTGTGAAATGGCCGGCACATTGTCCCTCGAGAGGATGCTTGAGATTCTTCCCGATGAATCGGGATTGCGTCGGGGCTCCCTCAGCATGACACAGGGGGTGAAGTTCACCCTCACCTAAATCTCCGACTCCATCGGAGTCTCGACACAGTCGGACCTCCCCTCAAGGGAGAGGAGTCAGTAGGTCGGGACTCGCTCGGAATGACAGAGGTGTCGGGGGCACCTTAGATGGTAGGCGGGCTTCAAGCCCACTGCCGGCACAAGAGCCGGTCGTTTGCCTCCGACCTCTTTCGTGGTGCATAACCCGCGACGTAGCCGCACATGATCGTGCTCATCCTTGTACTGGACATTGCGTCATTAAGTGCCAGTTGTGTTCCTCTGCTTTGAACCAGATGAGGACCAGTGGCAATACCGCCAAGGATCGCTGAAGGAAAAAGTGAGGGTCAAGACTCAGCCAGTCTGTGTTACAGGTAATACTAGTTTGCTAAGCTCTGGCCACGGTACAGTAAGCTAGTTGGACGAGATAACGGATCTTATAGGATTAGCGTCGCCAAACAACACGGTCTCATAGCATGCATGCTGATCAACAATCCTTCGTCGTACCCTAATATGGCCCCAGCCATGGAGGACATCATATACGTCTCGAGTAGCACCTTCGACCAATTCTCTCACTACTCTATTGCTCCATTTATGACGTTTCCGTTTGGCTGGGGCTGAAGTGATGTACGCATCAGACGTTAACCTGTTAAGCCGTTGCATGTCCTCAGTTGCGGGTAGATACTTATCTCCAAGCGAAAACGGGGTGACCAGAGCGATCGGATCTCGGCGCAACAGTTCTGACCAAACACGCGGTTCATGAGCACTCTCTGCTCCATGATGTGGGACTTTGAAAACAGCTGCCAAGCCGGACATCACGATCGAATTGTTGAGAATGACCGCCCAACCAGTACTAGGGTCTCCAGTTCTCTCCAGATCTGCTCCCAGTAGCATGTTTTGATCGCCAATTTCCACCCACAAGACTACCGACGCCTGATTTGGTGTAGGGGGCAAAATCTTAGTCATGTGTTCTCCCTCTCTTGGCAATAAGCGATCGAAGCTCGCCCTTAGTACACATGAATCAGAAGGAGAAAGAGAAGATATCTTGCGCTTGATCGTTGTTCCAGACAAAGACAACACGTCATTATGTAGCACGGAGTTCTCTATAGCTAATGTGGGTGAGCTTACCAGAGTTCCACTTTCCTTTCGTTCATCCAGAATCCTGAAGATCTCAACGAACTCGTCTAGGCCTGACTCGGCCGCTACAGTCGATGCCCCGTAGAGCCCAATCAAACCTCGAAGTTCCTTTGACTTAATGGCGCCAGGAATGACAAGTCTAGCTCCCTTGCATTCACGACAAACGGTGCTTATGCCTCTAATATGGTCATCATGCCAGTGCGTTGCTATGATAAGCGTGACTGCATCGGTCACATCGAACCCGAGAGTTTGAAGGTATGCTAATGCGGCGGGTCTTCCTGATTCCCTTTCCGGACACGAGTCGACTATGGCCCATTGACCATCACCCAGATGAAGGACTATAGCCTCGCCGTAACCCGACCCAAAGACAGATATCTCTAGTTCATCATGAGCCGGACGATCAATCTGATTATTCGACATCTAATAGAGCTTCAATTCTACTCGTTCTTGAATCCGCCCGTTTCAAATCCTGCTTGCTCCAAGCAGGTAATCGGCGGAACCGAAGAATCGAGGCCCTTAGCCGTCCTGACGGTCTATCAAGATAGCCGATGCTCCAGTAGAAAACTGCACCGGGCTCTATGAGGAAACGGTCACTTGGGTCTACTTCCTCCAAGTATATCTCGGCTTCTTGGTGGTCTGAGCCTTCGCCAAGGAGTGGTCTTAGGTGCACACTGAATGTTTCTTCGCCGACGCCAATCACATGTCCTTCCCATTTCTGAATGGCTTGAAAGCGTTCGCGTCCATTGGGTTGTGGTGGGGTCGAAAACAGGAATCTTCCTGTATCCAAGGTGATAGCGTCCGTAGATCCATTTCGGTGTTGGTATCCCGTATGATTCAGGGCATCGGAGTTGGTTTCCGATACTAGCTCTTCTATTCGCAGTTGTCGTTCTTCAATTCCCTGTCTCTCCGATATGCTGAGATCCTGGTCAGATGGAACAATCTCGGCTATGTTGAGAAGGGTATCGGGCTGGTTCATTGGTCACTCTCCAGTTTAGATATTGCATTTGCTATAGCTAGACTCCGTTCGATAGACACCCCCCAGATCTCATTGAGGATTCGTATCGCCTCAGAAGAGGCAGACGAAATCTGCTCGGCGTTCAGCACATAGTGGTCGTTTATGCTGACGTAGATCCCATGCTCAATGCGTGTAGATGGTGCCACTCTAACCTGAATATATCCCGGCAAACCATCAGGTCTTGTTCCTTCTACCGTGAGGTTTCTCATCCCAGGGTTATCTAACAATCTCTCCCAGTATTGCTTCGGCACAAGCTGGTGCCCAACGCTATGCCAAGCCTCAAGGGAGCGATGACGATAGTGGAAATTGCGGTTTATCCCCATAACCCGTAGCGGTGTGTGGGATAGAAGACTGAGTACACTCAGTACGAGGTCTCTGATGGACTCGTAGTGAGACTCCAGCGCAGTAGCTGCTTGAAATCGGTCTCTGCCCACATTGAAGTCCAGCCATTCCGTAGAGAAAACCGCTACGTCTGGGTGTATTACTTGTATCTTGGCAGCCTCCGCCTCTTCTCGGCGGATCAGTTCATAGTAAGCGAACCATGATGGATGGAATATGGCGGGATTGAAGTCTCCACGAAGGACGATATTGACCCCCTGTATCTCTGAATCCATCTTACTCACAGCTTCCGTGTGACGTGCTCTTCGTCAGATCGCCAACGAAACCCAAGCCAAGTTCACTGACTCATATAGGCCCATCATAAGACACTGACGAAAGGCGAGACTGTATCTAGGTTCAAGCCTTACAGAAAATGTATCATGACCAGATAGACAAATCAACTAATGACCCAACATTAGTCCTTGTTCGAACGCTCTCTTCGCACGGGACGACACCTAATCGCCCATCAGAATTAGGAACAGACCAATTCTCTGCCGCTAATCAGCAAGAGCCAAGAATTCGAGGATACTATACCAATTGGATCCCGCAGAATCAAGCAGGATGTACCAAGAACACCGGAGCGAGCCGTCTTTAAGACTCTTCGGTCGTCCTGTCGCGGGGTTTTGTCAGTTAAGGCCCGCCGGGAGAGGTTGATCCGGCCCCTGCTGTCGACGGCGATCACTTTGACCTATCTACTCGCCCGGTTTGACGGCGTCCTCAACCCCGGGGATCATCGGGTCGGCAAGCTCGCCCGGAACTGCCGCCCGAGCAGAAGCGGAGAACTGGATATACGGACACTGCCGGCACAAGAGCCGGTCGCTTGCCTCCGACCTCTTTCGTGGTGCATAACCCGGCGACGTAGCCATGAACGGCCTTACTCCTCCTGATACTGCACAATCAGTCAGAATGTGTAGCGATACATATGGACACAGACCGGAGAACGCCCCATATTAAGCCTGTGTTCCTGTCCTCTAAAGCGTGGCCTGGCCTGGATTCACCGGTGAGTGATGCTTTGGAGAGATAACTCGTTAGATACTGCTCCCGTTATCCGCTGCTGCAACTGCCCGCAGGCGGCATCAATATCTGGACCCTCTGACAGCTGAGCCATAGGCTGCTATCTCAGCGGCCCCGGACATGACTCCCGACAGGCCAAGGCGCCTACCTATGGATAGTCCTGCCTGTCGTTCCGTGAGCGCTTCGCCCACCTCGGCGCTACCAGCTTTAGATACTTCCGTCTCTCGGCTACACTCATCCTTTCATCGCTCGGCATGGCCCTCCTCGGTAACATTCTTGGCTGAGTGAACCATACCACCTTCGGTAACATTCTAAACGAGTGAATACGGCTTATTCACACTCCGCGCAGTAGATGCTATGATAGATCGGAAACCGGGAAGTAGCCAGAAATGAGGAGGCCTCTTTGGGAGATCAGCCCAGTGTTAACAACGATGTTGT
>PWZA01000166.1 GCA_003567655.1 Dehalococcoidia bacterium | reverse complement strand
TCCGGGAGCAGGGAGAAGGCCTGCGAGGCAGCCGGAAGGTATATCGAGATTTTCGGCCGGGAGAACTTCTATATAGAGCTTCAGAACAATTTCTATCCCGAGGACATGCACCTGTGCCGCGCCCTGGTCGACCTGGCCGGCAGTCTCAAGCTGGGTTATGTCGCCACCAACAATGTGCATTATGCCGACAGGGAAAAACACAGGCTGCACGACGTGCTTACATGCATCAGGAACCGGACAACACTGGACGAATGCAACTCCTTGAGACTGAACTCCGAGTTTCACCTCAAGCCATATGAGGAGATGGCACAGCTTTTCCGGGAGTATCCGCGGGCGATTTCAAATACGCTGGCCATAGCAGGACAATGCAATGTCGATCTCGACTTCTCGGGCTATCGCTTTCCCGAGTTTCTCCTGCCCCACGGCGAGACAACAAAGGGATACCTGGCCGGGTTGTGCCGTCAGAAGGTGTACGACAGGTACGGTCACGATTGCATCGGGACGGTCTCGGAGGTAGAGACCCGGCTCAATCAAGAACTTGATCTAATAGAGAAGCTCGGGCTGTCGGGCTACTTCCTCATCGTGTGGGACATCATGGACTACGCCAGGAGAAACGGGATTCCCGCCCAGGGCAGGGGCTCGGCGGCCAATTCACTGGTGGCCTATGTTCTGGGCATAACCGCGGTCGACCCGCTGAAGAACAAGCTCTTCCTGGGCAGGTTCTTGAACGAAGAGATGTCATCCATTCCCGACATCGATATCGATGTGTCGACAAAGCACCGGGAACAGCTCATCCAGTACGTCTATAAGAAGTACGGGCAGGCACATACCGCCATGGTCTGCACCTATGTGACCTTCCAGGCCAGAAATGCTGTAAGAGAGGTGGGCAAGGTACTGGGGATGCCGGAGGGCCTGCTCAACAGGATGGCAAAGTCGGTTTCAGTATACGGGGCCAAGGACCTGGGGCAGGATCTCGCCGGCGTTGCGGAATTTCTGCCCTATCTAACGTCCATGCCGTGGCAGGAATTCCCCTCTCTCTGCCGGGAGATTCACGACTTCCCCAGGCACCTCTCGATTCATAACGGGGGGATGCTTATCTCCTCCTGCCCGTTGACTGAGATAGTGCCCCTGGAAAGGGCTGCTATGCCGGGGAGGATCGTCTGCCAGTGGGATAAAGACAGCGTTGCCGATGCCGGCCTGATAAAAGTGGACCTGCTTGGCTTGAGAATGCTGTCGCTCATTCACGAAGCCTGTGAGCTTGTGGAGGAGCGTCATCCCGGTTGCAGTGTAAAAAGCCTTGCCGGTGATAATCTCCCTCCGGATGACGAGGGCGTCTATGACATGATCTGCCGGGGCGACACGATAGGCGTCTTCCAGGTGGAGAGCCGGGCGCAGATGCAAACCCTGCCGCGTATCAAACCGCGCTCTATCGAAGACCTTACCGTCGAGGTGGCCCTCATCAGGCCGGGGCCGCTGCAGGGGAAAATGGTTCACCCCTATATTCGCAGGAGGAAAGGACTGGAGAAGGTGAAATATCTCCATCCGAGGTTGAAGCCGATACTCGAAGATACCCTGGGTGTACTCCTGTTTCAAGAGCAGGTGATCCAGGTTGCCACTGCCATAGCCGATTTCACGTCCGGTGAGGCCGACTCTTTGAGAAGGGCAATGAGCAGGAAGAGGTCGAGAGATGCTATGAATGAGATGAGGCAGAGGTTCATCGACGGAGCAAAGAAGGCCGGTGTGGGGTCCGCCCTCGCCGGGCGCATCTTTGAGGCCCTGGAGGGTTTTGCCGAGTATGGCTTCTGCAAGAGCCATGCCGCCGGCTTCGCCCTTTTGTGCTATCAATCCGCCTGGCTTAAGAAACACTATCCCTCTGAGTTCTACTGCGCCCTGTTAAATAATCAGCCCATGGGATTCTACTCCCCTGAGGTCATCGTGCGGGATGCCGGGCGGCATGGAGTCGAGGTTCTGCCGGCAGATATAAACGAGAGCGGAGCGAAATGTACCATAGAAGGGGACAGGGTCAGGCTCGGCTTGACGTACGTAAAGGGGATGGGAGAGAAGGCGCTGAGCCAGGTAGTGGCTGAAAGGGAAAGGGCTCCCTATTCTTCACTGGAAGATTTCCATCTCCGGACCGCGCTGGAGAGGAAGTCCGTGGAAAGCCTCATCCTTGCCGGCGCCTTCGACTATTCCGGCTACCAGAGGAGACAGTTATTGTGGCAACTCGGCATTCTGGAGAAAAAGTGCCCGGGGGAAATGTCCCTGGAATTCAGCGATAGCAGGGTCTCCCTGCCCGACTTCACCGAACTGGAAGAGATGAAGTCGGACTACAAAGTGCAGGGATTTTCCACCAGGCATCATCCCGTGCAGGTAGTGAGAAGAGAAATCTCAGGGAATAACCTGATCAGAAGTTCTCAGCTTGCTCAATTGGCGCCGGATGCCCGGGTACGGCTGGCGGGCTACGTTATCACCAGGCAGAGACCTCCCACCGCCAGGGGTTTCGCCTTCATGACGCTGGAGGACGAGGATGGCATGGTGAATGTGATAGTCAGGCCAGACGTGTACCAGAAATACAGGCAGATCTTCAAGCTCGAGCCACTGGTTGTGGTCGAAGGATTGCTCCAGAAGGGGGAAACCCTGAATATCATAGCTGAGACGCTCATCTCACTGCGAGACGAAAGCGAAAGGCAAAGTGTCCCGCATGATGTGACTGTTGTCACCGGCTCGTTCTACCAGTAAAATGCTAACAAAGAGTGCGGAGATGGGGAAGATTCGAGTAGGCACCTGTTCGTGGACCGATCCCACCCTGATAAGCTGCGGTCGTTTCTACCCCGATTCGGCACGTTCTGCCGAAGCCCGCCTTCAGTACTATGCCAGCCAGTTCAATATCGTCGAAGTGGATAGCAGCTACTACTCTCTGCCCGGCGAGAGGAACAGCTACCTCTGGGCAGAACGGACTCCAGCCGATTTCCTGTTTGATATCAAGGCCTTCAGGCTATTCACCCAGCATCCTACACCACCTAAGTCTCTGCCCAAGAACATCAGGGAGCAACTCGATCCCGAGTTACAGCAGAAAGGCAACCTGTACTACCGCGACTTACCCGCTGATCTGGTTGATGAATTATGGCAGAGGTTCGAGAGCTCACTGCTTCCGCTAGATTCGGCAGGCAAGCTGGGCGCCGTTCTCTTCCAGTTCCCGCCATGGTTCTACCCCGGCTCGCGTCAAGTTGACTACATAACGATGTGCAATGAGCGATTGCCGCAGTACCGCATAGCAGTAGAGTTCAGGAACAATGTCTGGCTAAATGAGAACAATTGGGAGGAGACTATTGGTTTTCTCAGGCGCAACGATCTGCCGCTTGTCTGCGTTGATGAGCCACAGGGGTTCAAATCTAGTGTGCCGCCTGTTGCCGAGGTGACCTCTGACATCGGGCTCGCCCGTTTCCACGGGAGGAACACGGAGACCTGGGAGAAGAAAGGCATCGGCCCTGCCGAGCGGTTCAACTACCTCTATAGCGAGGAGGAACTGAAGCCCTGGGCGGAAAAGATCGGGGAACTAGCCAGCCAAACAAGGGAGATGCATGTCCTGTTCAACAACTGCCACGAGGACAAGGGGGTGGTCAACGCAAGGCAGATCTCTTCCCTACTTGGCTCTGGGACCCGTCCGCAAACCGCTGAAGAGTGACCGCGGTGGTGGTCGAGGCCTGCGTTTGCGTCAGTGCAGAGTAATACAGATAGTGCGAGCTGGATTGCCGAAGGGTACCCCGATGTAGAAGCGTGAGTACCCTAATCGACTAGTCTCCTTGCCATCAAAGCGCTTCAAATTGAGTGCCGCGCTCTATTCGAACTCGCCCTTCCCCATGGCGACGAATATGATGGCCAGTATCCCCAGGAGCCAGAAACCACTGACTGCACAGATGGCTCCGGCAAGGGCCAATCCCCAGAGCCTTCTTTTCAAGGCGTAGACACCGCCCACTATGGCAACGATGCCCAGTACAATCCAGATAGGACCGATGGCCATGATCAGGCCCATCGCCCATTCCATACCCGTAAGCTCAAGGAACTGAAGTGCAATCCCACCGGCTATGAGGATCACTGCACCGATTATCACGTCGATCGCTCCTGCAACAATAGAGAGTACTCCCGCTGTGGTCGGCTTCCATGTCTTCTGCATCGCTTATCCCTCCTTTTGTCTAAGAATACAGTCGCCCGTTCTCCTCGTCAATACCCCTTGCCCAAATTCTAAGGGTAACGTTGCTTTTTGCTTGCCCGCCGGGCAGGTTCTTGTTACCCGTCATCCGGGCAGGCTGCCAAACGTGGGGATGGGCTGGAGGCAGTTTGACCCGTCCACGACGGTCTTGCTACAGTGACATAACGGACGCAATCCGTCAGTGACTTGACACGTGGGTTTTGAGCTACACAAGGAGGATAACAGGAACGTGAAAGTGACCATATTCAATGGCAGCCCCCGGGGACGGAAGAGCAACAGCCATCTGATTGTAGAACCCCTTCTAGAGGGAGCAAGGGAGGCAGGGGCCGAGACGGAGGAGGTGTTCCTGGTCGAGAAGGACATCGAACACTGCCGTGGCTGCTTTGCGTGCTGGGGCAAGACACCGGGGATATGCGCCATCAAGGATGATATGGCGGGCCTTCTTGACCTGCTCCTGGAATCGGACTACGCGGGAATGGCAGCGCCGGTGTACGGCATGTACATGCCGGGGCTGCTCAAGAATTTCTACGATCGCTTTCTGCCTCTGGCGACACCTTACATCTACAGGAATGACGACGGTAGCTTCTATCACGAGGGCAGGGTAAAACGGTTTCCCAGGCAGTTCTTCATATTCAACTCGGGCTTTCCCGGAAAGCACAACTTCGACCTGCTGCGGGCCTATGTCGAGATGGTGAAGCGCGGAGGCCCGGATCGTGTCGTGCTCGAGATCTATCGGAACTGCGGTGAAGCCCTCGGAGTTCCCGATGAAGGGCCTCCCCCCGAGGTGCTTCAGAAGATCGCCGGGTTTAAAGACGCCCTCAGGCAGGCCGGGCGAGAAACGGTGACGACCGGACAGGTGTGCCGCGAGACGGTTGATCAGCTGCACGTTGAACTAATGAGCGATGAAGAGTACATGGCCGGAGCGAACAAACACTGGGATCGGGTAATAGCTGAGTCTGAATAACGATCCAGACCGTCTGAACTCAAGCAGGAAGCTCGGCTCTTTGGATCTGACTCGATTCCAGGCT
>PWZA01000112.1 GCA_003567655.1 Dehalococcoidia bacterium | reverse complement strand
GGCTCTTTCGACGGGCAGGGATTCTCGGTAAGCGGCCTGTTCATCGACCGCCCCGACCTGATCTACGTAGGGCTCTTCGGCTACGTTGGTCCCGGAGGGGTCATTGCGAATGTTGATCTGAGCCACATGGGGGTCACCGGTCATGAGATGGTGGGTGGCCTCGTCGGACGCAATGAGGGCACGGTGGTCAACTGCTCCGCCGTAAGCAGCCTGGAGACCGGCGTGGAGGGCAGAAACTACGTCGGAGGGCTCATAGGGACCAACTTCGGAGGCGAGGTGCACAACTCTCATTCGAATGGCAGTGCGAGAAACACCAACAACTACCGTCTCGGAGGCCTCGTAGGATGGAACACCGGCACTGTGAGCAACTGCTCCTCCCTCGTCAGTGTAACAGGCTACAACCTGGTCGGCGGACTGGTGGGCAACAACGAAGGCATCATCACCAGCTCGTTCTCTGCAGGCGCCGTGACCGGCATCGGGCAGTACCTCGAAGGCTACCCTTCGGTTGGAGGCCTTGTGGGAGTGAACGAGGAGGGCGGAGTGGTAAGTAACTCCTTCTGGGATGTCGAGAATTCCGGGATGGACGAAAGCCACGGCGGGACCGGGAAGACCACAGCCGAACTCTCGGACATCCTGACCTTCACCGACACTACAGCCGAAGGGCTGGACTCTCCCTGGGACATAACCGCCGTTGCTGGCTTTGATGAGCGCGACACAGACTTCGTCTGGAACATCGTCGATGGCGTGGCCTGGCCCTTCCACAGCTGGCGGGCACTCATGATGTAGGGCGGGAAACATGCGATGAGGCGTTTCTGGGCGGCGGTGGCCTGATCGGGACCGGCGCAGCCCTCCGGTTCTAGCTAGGGCAGTCGGCGGTAGGTCTGCTGGAGGAGGAGTGCATCCTGCTCTATGTAGGGGGTGCTCTCGCAGATGACTACCCCCTTTGCTCTGCGGTCTTTGAGCGCCCTTAGTAGCTCCTCATACCGGAAATCCGAATCCTCGAGCATCATGTGCTTGATCTCTCCCTTCAGGCCGTAGGCGATGCCCGAGACATGTATGTGCATGTCGTCCAGTGCCTGCCTGCCCAGCCTCGCCTCGATCAGGTCGAGGACTTCAATGAACTCCTGATATGAGTTGGCCTGCCCGGTGCGGGCATGCCAGTGGGAAAAGTCGATGCACGGGGCAACTCCCTCCACCTCGGCGCTGAGTTGGAGCAGTTCGTCGATGGTGCCGAACTGGGATCGCTTGCCGGCGACTTCAGGGCGGATCATCACCTCGTTGCCTTCGTCTCTGAGGGTGTTCATCACCTTCAGCAGTTGAGTCTTGACCGCGGTGTAGGTGTCGATATGGCTGTCTGCCAGGTAGAAGGCGGCGTGGAAAGTTATGCTCCTTGCCCCGAGAAGGCCGGCTATGCGGGCGGTCTGCAGTATCCTCTCCTTGCTCATGTGCACCTTCTGTCGCTCCACCGAGTTGAGGTTGATATAGTAGGGGGCGTGGGCGGTGAGCACCACCCGCCTCCCGGCCGCCAGTTCCCCGGCGGATATCGCGAGCTCCGGTGTCATCTTAACACCGTAGACGAACTCCACCTCCATGCAGCCGAGTCCGAGCTCGGCGATTCGCTCGATGCCCGCCTCTGTGGAGCGCGACTCGGCGCTTACGGGCACACCGCCTGTGCCGAAGAGCAGACCGTCCAATGGCTTCGAACTCATAACATCTCCTCGCTCACCAGTTTACTGTATGCCGCCAGTAACGTCTCAGTCACCCGGCCGGGCTTGCCGCTACCTATGGGCCTGCCCTGAAAACGGACCAGGGGCATGAGCTGCAGTATCGAGTTGGTGACGAAGGCCTCATCGGACTCGACCAGTTGCGTCAACTCGACCTGTCTTTCAGCCGTGTTGATGTTATGCGCCCTCGCGATCTCGATCACGGCCTCCCGCGTGATGCCGGGCAGGATGCCGCTCTCTACCGACGGGGTGATGAGTTGTCCGTCGCGCACCAGGAAGATATTGGCAGTGCTGCCCTCGGCGACGTAGTCCGCTTCATTGAGCAGGACGGCCTCGTCGCATCCGAGGGCATGGGCCTCGCTGCGGGCCAGGACGTTCTCCAGATAGCACGTCGACTTCAGCCGCGATAGCGGCGACCGGCTGTTGCGGCGGATGGAAGACAGCGTGGCCGTGTAGCCCTCCGCATATCGATCCTCCGGAAAGGGAACCAGGTTCCTGGCTGTGACCAGGACGGTCGGCTCCAGGCAGGTGCCGGGGTTGGGCGTCATGTCTCCCTCTCCCGCCGTCACGGTGAGCCGAATCCGGGCGTCTTTGATTCCGTTGGCCTCGATTACCTTCAGGCAGGCGGTCTCCAGGGCTTGCCCGCCGGCTGCCGGGTCTGGGGCTGCGATGATGTCGTCCGGCAGGCCGAGGCTGGCGAGTGAACGCCGCAGGCGGGCGAGGTGTCGGTCGAGGCGGAAGATGTGCCCGCCGTAGGACCGCATGGTCTCGAACACCCCGTATCCGTACAGGAAGCCGTGGTCGAACGGGGACAGGGTAGCCTGGGAACGCTCGAGAAGCCGGCCGTTGAGGTAGATGATCTCAGTCATGGTCTCCCTCTCGACCTTCATTGCGAGACCCGATCCATCGGGGCGAAGCAATCCCGGACTCCCACACCGGCTGCGAATAGCGCAGAAAATTCCTGAGGATATCGTGTCCTACCTCGGTGAGGATGGACTCGGGATGAAACTGGACCCCCTCCACAACGTGCTCCAGGTGTCTCACCCCCATGATCGTGCCCTCGGGCGTCCGGGCGGTCACCTCGAGACATGAGGGCGGACTGACGGCCTCGATGATCAAAGAATGGTAGCGCGTGGCGGCGAAGGGATTGGGCAGGCCCTCGTAGATAGTCATGCCGTCGTGATGGATGACCGAGGTTCTGCCGTGCACCGGCGGGTTCCTGCCGATTTTCCCGCCGTAGACGTAGCCTATGCACTGGTGCCCCAGGCACACTCCCAGTATGGGGATCCTGCCGCCGAAGTGCATGATAACATCGTTGGAGATACCTGCCTCAAGAGGAGTACCGGGTCCGGGGGAGATGATGATGTGAGTGGGGGACAGTTCCTCGATCTGCTCCAGGGTTATGCGGTCGTTGCGGTGCACCGCGGGCTCCCGGCCCAGTTCGCCCAGATATTGGGCCAGGTTGTAGACAAAGGAGTCGTAGTTGTCTATCACCAGTACCGTCTTCCGCGATTGTTGCACGGGTGAGTACCTCTTTATGTGCCGTCTGTCCTGTTCAGGGTCGGGCCCTGGCCGCCTTTCTGGTGGCGCTGTAATCTGTTATATTATAGCTGAAGCGGCTCCGCTTAGCTAAGGCTGCGTGTCTCCGGGTGACTCCGTAGCCGGCGTTGTATGCAGGATGTGATATCGCCGCATAGTGATTGTTTCTGAACAGGAGGTACTGAGGTGAGTCCTTTATTGGAGACGATATTGAGGTTTCTGCTGGCCACCGCTCTTGGTGGGGCTATAGGCTATCAGCGGGAGAGGGCAGGAAAGAGGGCCGGTATACGTACACACATACTGGTGAGCGCAGGGTCGGCACTCTTCACCCTGGCATCGATATACGGGTTCGGTGACGGCGACGTTGATGCCTCGAGGGTGGCTGCCGGAGTTGTGGTCGGTGTAGGCTTCATCGGGGGCGGGGTTATCCTGCGTGGTGCCCGCGAGGAGGAGGTGGTAGGGTTGACCACCGCCGCCACCATCTGGGTCACCGCCGCCGTCGGGCTGTGCGCCGGGGCCGGGATGTATTTACTCTCGGTTGTGGCCACCGCCGTCATCCTGGGCGTCCTTCTGCTGGCCAGGCTTCGCGGACACGACGGTCAGCAGTAGTGTTATCTGTGACAATAGACGGGCGATTCATGCTGATGGACGCACTGATCGAAGGATAAGTAGCATGCTGAAGATTCTGCACACGGCCGACATCCACCTCGGGGCGAGGTTTTCCGGGCTCGGGGACAGGGGTGCTGTTCAGAGAGAGCAGCTGCGGGCTACCTTCAAGAAGGTCATAGCCACTGCCCTGGAGGAACGGGTTGGTATCGTGCTCATCGTCGGTGACCTCTTCGACTCCAACCAGCAGCCACAGAGGAACATAGACCTGGTTGTCGAGCAGTTCGGTCTGCTCAACGATAACTGCATCCCGGTCTGCGTAGTTCCCGGCACCCACGATTCTCTCGATTCCTCGTCGATCTACAGGAAGTTCGACTTAGAGGAGAGGTGCCCCAACCTCACGGTCTTCGCCGGCGAGGAGATGTCCTTCGTGGAGTATCCGGAACTCGACCTCACGGTATGCGGCAGGCCGAATCTGAGCAACAGGTCCTATTCAAGTCCGCTGAAGGGGCTGAAGTCGACGACGTCGAGCAGGTTCCACGTTGCCATGGCCCACGGGTCGTTCTACATCCCGGAGAAGACGGCGGATGACGACCATGTCTTCACGATTGAGGAGGTCCGCGATAGCGGCATGGACTACCTGGCGCTTGGACACTGGCACCGGGCCTATTGTTGCTCGGAAAAGCCCATGGCGTGGTACTCGGGTCCCCCGGAGTGGATACCCGACCAGAGGGACAGAGGTGCCGTGCTCCTGGTTACGCTCATGGATACCGGGGAGGTGACGGTCGAGCCCAGAGAGATCGGGGTTCGCGGCTGTGACGAAGTAGAGATAGACATGAGCCAGGCCCAGGACAGGGCGGCGCTGGAAGCGCGAATCTGCGCGGGGGCAAGCGGCGACCTGGTGAGAAAGGTCACTCTTAAAGGACTGCGCGATGCCGAGCTTATGGTGGACACGGAGGAACTGGAGGCCGAACTGGGGCAGGAGTTCTTCCACCTCAGCGTGGTGGACAGGTCTCATCCCAAGGCCGGACAGGTTTTAGAGGATGCGGAACGCCTGATAAGGAACAGGTTTATCAGGCTGATGAACGAGCGCATAGAGAGTGCTGAAGGGGAGGAGAGGGACATTGCCGAGAACGCATTTCAGTACGGCATTGCCCTGCTCGACGGGAGGGAAGTCCTCTAATGCGGCTGAAAAGGATTCACCTCAAGAACTTCAAACGCTTCCCCGACTTTGGGGCGGAGTTCAGTCCCGGCATTAACGTGGTCAAGGGACCGCGCAACGAGATGGGTAAGTCGACCCTGCTGGAGAGTATCATCGTCGCCCTCTTCCATAACCCCAAGAGCACGGCAAAGGATATCAGAGACTACG
>PWZA01000126.1 GCA_003567655.1 Dehalococcoidia bacterium | reverse complement strand
TGGTGGTGGCCATGGAACATCACTTCCTCCTGGCTCTGTTACGAAGCGCATTGATGCGTTCAGCCATTGATTCCTCGAACTCCTCATCGGGCATGGACGGATCACGCCAGTTGGCGAAGGTGTCACAGGCCAACTGAGGACAGAGACCGCAGTGCTCGAGGCCTTCTTGCTCCGTGCAACACATGTATACCGGGCATGCCTCTATATCTGATGTGGATGTCCAGAATGGTCTTCCGCCTGTCTCCCTGCACCCGGGGCAGCCTCGGCCTAGATGCGAGCAATCGTGACAGTGCCATCCACAGGGAGGGGCAGCATCAGGCCCCAGCATCAGTCTGCCTCCCTTCCTTGACGGCATCGAACTCTTCCCGGGTCAAGCCGAACAGGACTTGGTCGTGGTACCGGCCATTGAAGAATACTTGTCTTCTGCGCCGTCCTTCCTCCACAAAGCCCAGACTCCTGTGCATCGCGATTGAAGCGTCATTCACATCGGCGCAGGATGAATGACACTTCTGGTACCGTCTCTCCCAGAACCCGTACTTGAGCAGAATCCGAACAGCCTCCTGCGCGTAACCCTTGCGGCGATGATCCCGGCCCACCTCGACCGCGAAACTGAACGTGCCGTGCTTATCGTCCCTGCTGTGCAGAGCTATCCCTCCCACGTTGAAACCTTCCAGGGTCTCGATGGCGAATATGATCTCGCCACCTGCGTCTTTGCAGCCGGCGTATTTCTCCATGCACGACCTCTGCAACTCTACTGAAGCAGGTAACTCGATGCCCGGAGCCAGAAGCTGCCTGCCAGGACTATCGAGGATACCGACGAAGCTCCGCTCGGCATCGTCTGTGCGCGGCTGGCGAAACCTTACCTTCTCTTCCTGCCAGAAGTAGTGTGAGTAGTCGAAAGCTGCCTGTGAATTCATCTATCCTCCTCATACAGCCGGCCCATGTTCTCGGCACGGTCCAGTTCTCCCGAACCCCCATGAGCATTCACTCGAAGCGTTTCATCCAGCAACTGGTATTGTATACCTTTCTGAAACCAATGGCCTGGTAGAACTGTAGATCGGTCGCAACATATGCCACCGTTGCGCCCAGTGCGCCGCAACGCCTGATGCCTTCCAGCACGGCGGCTCTGCCCAGTCCCATTCGTCGATGCTCGGGATCGGTGGCCACCGGCTCGACGAGTGCATACCGGTGCGTTGGTTCGTAGAACATGCCGCAGAAGGAGACGAACTCCCCGTCCGGCGCCACGACTGCTATCTTCAGATCGCGTCGGGCTCTGGGAGTATCGAACATGCGCCGACGGCTCTCGAGTTCCTCGTTGTTCATGGGAACGTCGTCGCCGTGGTCGAAGCCCTTCCACATGATGCGATGGACTTTGCCCCAGTCGCATTCCTCGGCCAGGCTGGTTAGCCGGAATCCGTCGGGTGTCGTGATGGGTGGGAACGGCGCCAGAATGTCGAAGCGATAGAGAGGGCGTGCGCCCTCGGGATCGTCCTTGTATCCCCGGGATTCAACTAGGGTTCGGAACTCGGCGTCGAAATCGTTGATGAAGGCGCACAGGTATTTGCGGCCGTCCCTCTTTGACATCCCTGTCAGATTGGCTTCTGCATAGTCCAGCATGGCTTCTCGCAGGTGGCGATAGCCCGGATGGAACTCGAAAAAGGCCTCGCCCGGACGCAGTTCATAATGGGCAACTGCTACGATCTCGCCGCCATCCTCCCATATTCCGATCTTCCCCAGTGATGAGCCGTCAAGGCCGGGGTGGAAGTGCATATACTCCCATTCCGGTTCGAGCCAGTTGCCGTCGGCGTTACCCGGTCGATGGTGCGCGATGAGAAACTCGCTCACTCGCTGGTAGTCGGTGGGGTGGTCATAAAGACGGAATCGGTGCCTATTCGGAGTGTTCATGGGCCGAACCATCCAGATCAACCTTCGGGGACGGGCTGTGTATCGTTGATGGTGTAGGTGTGCACATTCAGGACAAGCTCGATCTCATCTCCGTAATGGTCTCCTGTGGGAATAAACCCCAGCTTGAGGTAGAAGCCCTCGGGGCTGCCCTCGCCCTGTCCGCAGCTGGTGTAAAGCAGGGGGATTCCCGTCGCCTTGAGATGCTGAATGAGCTTCTCAAGTGCACGTCTGCCATAGCCCTTACCCTGACAGGGACCTGCAATCATGAAACGCCACAGGAACACTCCCGGGCAATCGATGCCATCCTCGTGGTCCGATCCTGTGTGGGTCATTATGAAACCTACAGGGGTGTCATCGGCATAGATCGCCCTCATCCAGGCGCAGGACGAGAAATGCGCTTCTGCAATCGACCAGACGTTGTCGGCCACCATCTTTCGATGGGAGGACGAAAGCGTCTCACTCAGATCGCAGATCTGGTTCATCGTTTTGGCAGTGATCCGCCTGAAATGTATGTCGGGCGATGCAGTGGATGGTTGGCTCATGTTCAGTAGGCCCTAGCTATCTCGCATTCTATAGGGATCGTGCTCCTGGCTACATTATCTAGACGGTCTGAGGCAATGGCTCTTGCGTCCGCCGAACTCACCGCCAACAACTGCCTTTCGCATGTACAGTATATCAGATGATAAACCATCATCACGGCATGCCCGGTTTCTTGTTCTCTGCCAGAAGCCGGATCGCCTCTGCCACTCTCCTGTTCTGCGTCTCATCGGTCCGGGCGTCCGCTATCCAGAGCAGATAACGTCTGCGATATGAGGGGGCGAGCTTCGTGAAGTTCTCATGCGCCTGCCGGTTGCCGGTCAAGGCCTGCTCGAAGTACTCGGGGATGACAAGGTCTTCGGCTTTGCGCTCGAGAGTCTTGCCGTAGTCGTCGTCGAAATCTGAGAAGCTAAGCTTCGCTGCTCCCGCCTCGGTCATCTTGCCCTGCTGGACCATGTTCATAGCCCGTCTCTTGTTAAGCGCCGACCAGTTGCTGCCGTCCCTGCGCGGAGAGAACCTCCGGGCGTATGTATCATCGTCGATTCTCTGGAGGACACCGTCGATCCATCCGAAGCACAGGGCTTCCTCGACAGCGTCATCGTACGGAATACTGGGCTGTCGGGTGTGTTTCTTGTGGAAGACGAGCCAGGCTTCTGATGCTGTATCATAATTCTTCTCCAGCCAGGCACGCCATTCGGCGCGGTTAGTGACATAAAGTTTCTTTGTTATCTTCATCTTCTGTTAAGCTGATGGAGATGCCTCAATCATATGAAGGCCAGGCGAGGGTGGAAAGGATTCTCCGCTCTGAGTGGGATCGTGCGGTAGTCTCCCTGTAATACTCTTCTGACCAGCCACGCGCACCATTCCTCTATTGGTTCATCTAGAGCCGCAAGGTCCTCCAACGAGAGGTAGGCAGCCCGGTCTGTCTCGACACCTCCGTCCGGAGTAGGTATACCGCTCAGGTGATGGCAGAGGAAGATTATGGCAACCCAGCCCTGCCGCGGAAGATTCTGAATGCCCAAGAGGCCGTCGATGCCGGCCTTGATACCGGCTTCCTCGCTGGTCTCACGTAAGGCTGCTGCCTCAGGGGTCTCATACGGGTCTACTATGCCCCAGGGAATACTCCACCGCCCGGCGAGGGCGTGTCCCCTGGCCTGACGGACAAGCAGGGCGCGGTTCTCTTGCAGCACGACTGTGCCGACACACACCACCATTCGTGGTGGCCAGTCCTGTCGGCTCTGTTCATTTTCAGTCATCTACTCGCTCCTTGTATGGTGTCGAAGCCTTCGTCGACAGGTCTCGTTGCGTCACTCGTTACTCTTCATGAAAGAAAAGCCACGTTCCTTCAGTGCATCCAGCAGTTCATCGGGTGAGGCTGCCCACTGTCCCCATTTCCTCGAGATATGCTCGGTCCAACTGTAGTTGTCAAAGGTGTAGTCGTCCCGTCTCCCCCCTTCGACCTGTATCTTCACGTTCTGCTTTCTGTAGTATCCCTGCTGCAGATATCCGTCGTCCATCACCCGCATTGCCTCTTCTACCTCTTTGTCGGTGAACTCGGGGTACCTGTTCTCAAACAGGGTGAAAGCCAGGGGGTATCTCGGGCGGGGAGCGAATTCTTCGTCCGGATAACCCATGACCAGTTCCACCATCGGCAGGACCCGCTCAGGCAGTGTAAGCTTTTCGCTCAGAGCCCTGATCCTCTGTGCGCTTGAACTCACTGCTCCCAGGAAGCATGACCCGATGCCGAGGCTCTCCGCTGCTACGACCATGTTCTGCGCCATGTACGAGGCATCCTGCATGCCCAGCAATAGAAGGGTCAGGTCGTTGGTGACGATGTCCCACCCCCGTAGCTTCATGAACCTCTCCAGCTTATGAACGTCGACGCAGATAAGGAACCATATGGCGGCATCGAAGGCTATCGGCTTCTCTGTACTGTACAGGACACTGTAGAGCTGGGAGGCGAAAGCGGCCTGCTGGCCTGCTCGAACAATGGTCTCCAGTTCATCATCATCCAGTTTGCGGTCGGTGTACTTCCTCACCGATTTGCGGTTCATAAGTGTTTCGATAGTCGCGTTGGTTATCATCTCTTCCTCCCTATGTACAAAAGATGCCTTGATGACCCGATGGTTGATTCGTCGGTGCTTATCTCATAGAGCAGGTCAAGCCACAGTCGGCGCTGTTCTCCTTCTAGTCTGTTGTAGACCTCGTCGTCCGCCGAGATGGCCGGTTCCACCCCGGCCAGGATCATAGTCTCGAACCCGAGTGCTTCATGGAGCGGCGCTATCTCAGGCACTGTGGCAAAATACCCGCGAAATCCCACTCTTGGATAGTGATCCGGCCTTCTGCCGTGTGCCATCAAGAACTGCACTTCTTTCTGGTCTTCAACCCAATCCGGCATGACTTTCATCACGTCGCCCATGACGCCATAGCGGCTGATGAAAGTGGAGAATATGATCCCGCCCACTCGTAGCCGGTCGGACACTTGCTCGAGTGCCGCCATCCGATCCTCTCTTTCCACCAGGTGATAGAGCGGTCCCATCAGGAGAGTTGCGTCAAATTCCCTCTCGGCTATCCGGCTCAGGTCACGAGCATCGGCCACCGCAAGCCTTACCTGCTTGTCCAGCCCTTCATCGGCAAGCCTTGTTCTGCATTCGTCAAGCAGTTTTGCTGATAAGTCAACGGAAGTGAGATTGTAGCCCCGTTTCGCCAGTTCCAGAGTGTAGGTGCCTGTCGCGGCTCCGACCTCAAGGATAGAACCTGGGGGTGGGAGGTACTGATCCAGGTAACGCCAGGTCAGATCATGTTC
>PWZA01000029.1 GCA_003567655.1 Dehalococcoidia bacterium | reverse complement strand
TACTTTCTGAAAGTCGGCCAAGTCTCTGGTGACTTCGTCGTCCCAGAGGATATCCCGCTCATCCTCTCCTTCCAGCCTGTCTTTCACCAGGGCATAGATCGTCTTCATGTAGATGTCATAGGGGCGGACCGGAGCCACAGCCCATGACTGTTTCATCTCATACATGAGCGCCTCATCAAAGTCCTGGCCCTCGGCCCAGAGTTCGTCAAACCAGCGAACCAGCTCCGCGTGGTTGTCATTGCCTTGCACCACCACATTAAGCTCGGTGTTGTGGGTGACGCCAGACAGCGTCAGGTTGGACGAGCCCACTATGGCGATACCCTTCTCATGCCGCTCGACTGGCTCACCAGACCCATCATATACGGTACCGTAGTCAAAAACGTAGGCCTTAGCGTGCAATCGACCCTTTGTATAGACCTTCACCTTTAGTCGCTTGTCCTCTATCATCCGCACCATCTCTCTTACCAGGGTTTCACCTTCATCCGTCTGGTCCATCATCTCCATGCTGGAGCGGATGTTCTCGGCAGTATCAAGGGCAATCTGTCTGGTCTCGGTTCTCCTGGGATAGGACTGCGCCTCGGCGACGTCTCTGACAAGCTCGAGGCGCCGGTAACCCTCAGCCAGTTGCTCCACGGTTTCACGGTTGGTGGTATTCCCGATGAGAAGACGCAGTTCTTTCACGTCCCTTAGCTTATCTGCAATACTGGTGAGACCAGAGAGGAAGAAATAGCCAACGGCAAACCGTGCCGACTCCGTCGAACTCAGGATGCGGTTGATATGATCAACCAGTATCTCCCTCCGATTATCTATGATGTCGTGTGACGGCATATTCATCCCTCACTTGCTGGCTAGAACCATTAGGCATCAAACACTTCCAGCTTTCCTCAGTCTTGCTTCCACGAGGTCGATCACCGCCTCGTAGACGGCGTCACGCTCGCCCTGGGTAAGACCAAGACCATCGAAGACAATCGAATCTAAAGTGCGACGATCCTCGTCTACCAGGTCAAGACACCCGGCCATCTCCAACACTGACCGACAGTCTTCTTCAACAAACAAAGCTGGATCTGGTATCATCAAGTCGGCTACCTCGTATGTCTGAATCTTCATCAACCCGCCGCCGAAATTCGCTCGACCAGCGATGTTTGCAGACAGTTGAAGAACAGTGCTATTCACACTCACTGAAAGAGAATACTTGTTCTTCTGCCTTGGACGGACCTCTTGGAAATTATCGCTCACATAGAACCCTTGCGCGTTAAAGAAGAAGCGCATAACCCGATCCACGAGATAGCTTACGTTGATCGGAGCCTTATCACGCTTGCCCAAGTCCCACCAGCATGCTCGACCACGACACGTCGGACGTCTATGGAAGCCTTGTGATTCACCCCATTTGATGTAATCCAATACCGCGGTGCCCTCGAGTTGAGCCCTGTCCTCGTGACACATCAGCAGTCTGAGACTCATCTCTTTCGGATGCACCACTATTCTTCTACATTCTCTTGGGCTCTTAACGATTAGCTCGAGATAACAGGCCTCAACGCCCCATTCCCGTATGCTGTCTTCATCCATATAGAAAAACTCATTTGCACCGGTGGTGAAACCACGTCGCACTTCAGCAATATCTCCCAAGCGCACCAGCTTGTCCTTACCCTTTTCCAGAATCGTCCAGTAGATATCGGGCGCTCGTAAGTATTTCCCTCCCCACTTGTTGCCGATGTAGCGGGCAGTCTTGATCAAGGGACCAGCAGCTTTAGCGGTCTTCTCCTCTTCCGTTATCTCGCATCCATCCTTCAAGAGTGTGCCTTGCTGAATGGGAAAGATGCGGCATTCTTTCGTTTCCCTACGGTCTGCTGCTTCATCAATCTCGTCAAAAATCACCGGCGAAAGGATGTGTTCAAACGGCACCCGGAACATCACGAATCTCGCTAGTTCGTCCAGTGCCCATTCACGGCGATCATCCGGCGACGAGAACAGGGCGATAACTGAGTTCACATCGGCATTGGCAAAGGTGCGTTTCACCTGGTTGTCTAAGATAAGCTTCACATGGCAGTGTTTGAGCAGGAACTCCTGCAGATCGGTGCCATAGCCGACATCAAGCCAGGAGTTGGATGTGATGAAGCAGAAGGAACCCCTGTTATTCAACAATGAAAGACCATGAATGTAGAAGTAGATGTACAGGTCACTTGCCGCGTCGATTCTACGCGCCACAGTTCCGGTGCTGTCCTTATAGCCAAAGAAGTGCGGAAATGCGTGGTAGACCGATAGCGCCAGTCTAGCTTTGTACTCTCTCTTGTCCTTTGTGATCTGGATGCCGTTAACCACCGGCGCGGCGATCATCTCCTGCCGCACGTACGGTGGGTTACCGATGACAATGTCGAAACCTTCGGTTTCTCCCTCAAATATCTCCGCGAAAGCAATATCCCACACAAAGGGCATCTCCCTAGCGGAGCTGAGCGCTGTTCGTCCTGCCCTGACGTGCTCTAGCTCTGCGGTCAGGGTTTCAATCTCCTGTCGGTGCTTAGTGGCACTCAGGTCGATTTGGTGGGGTGCCGCTGTTTCGATCGTGCCATCCAGACCTATTCGTCGCTCCTGACGCCCTTCCAGTTTGCGCCGGCGCGCCTTGATTCCATCCTGGATGGATTGCTGACGGGCACTCAGCATCTCCAGGAATAGTCGCTTCTCTTCGTTGCGAATGGCCTCCACAGACCGCAGCTTGCCAGTATCGTCGTTGTTGTAGAACTTCAATTTGTCTACCTTCAGTTTGCCAATCTGCTGCCTGAACTGATGATTGGGAATCAACCTTGAATCCCGCGTGTGGCCCAGGTTAATGCCGCCAGCCTCCTGAACCAAGCTATCTCCGCAGCGTATCTTGAAGGAGAAATGAGGCAACAGCGGCTCACGGCGGATGTGCAGGTCTTCTGGGGTGAAGTCGGCATCGATGATGAGCGCCAGCCACAGCCGCAACTCCGCGATATGGCAGGCCCACGACATGACGTCAACACCGTAGAGCGACTGGCCGATGATCCTCTTCTTGCGGTCATAGGGTGTTTCGGCCACACCGAGCTGCTTGTCGGCCCGCTCCTGCAGGTCATCCAGGATATTCAGCATGCCTACGAGGAAGGAGCCGGATCCGCAGGCAGGATCGAGAACAGTGATGTCCTGCAGTCTTTCCTTCAGAGCTGGCCATAGCCCAGCCCGGGCTACAGCTTCGTCTGCATCCACCTTCTCGTCAGGCTCCAGGGAAAAGGCAAGCTGGTTCAGCAGTCGCTTGTTCCCCTGTCTCAGGTGATTTGCCAGGTGGTCCACAAGCGAAAGCCGGCACATCAGGTCGATCTCTATCCTGGGCGTATAGAAGATACCTGCCTCGCCGCGTGCATCCACATCATCGGAGATGTTTATCAGGCTTTCATATACCTTACCGATCATCTCCGGATCAACAGCCACCTCTTTGTCAAGCGGGCTGTCTTCCGAGATCGTGAAATTGTATCTTTCAAGGAAACTAAGTATGCTGTTGAAGCAGTTGTCTGCGATGACAGGGCTGTGTTCATGATCCAGGTTGTTCTCAGCAAAAAGACCTCCATTCAGATACGGTGCCATAGAAAGAGCTTCCTTGATCTCATCTGGGAAATGACTGTGGCCGCCGTGAAACCTGTTGTTAAAGGCTTCGAAGAATAACACCTTGAGCCACTTCTCCGCGAATGAATCCTCGCGCTGCCCGGAACGCTGGTAGCTTTTCCAGAAGGACATAAGGAATTCACGATCGTTGGCCAGCCATCCTTTCCGTTGAATGAAGTACAGGAACATGAGACGGTTCAGGAATTGCAACGAGTAATCGTGCGCCCACTCCGGGGCATGCGTTTGTTTGGTTAGGTAATCCTCGAAGAATCTGAAGACGGCTTTGTATTCTCTGAAGAACTCATCGGTAACAGCCTCAACGTCGAACGCTTCATCGTGACGTTGCTGCACTGCGAGGGGAGACAGGCCGAACAGGTCGCCCGAAACTGAGGCGAGGTCAACAAGCGATATCCGTTCGGCCGCTGTGCGGAGCCGCTCTTCTGGACTAATGGTAATACGACGGAAAAGGCGTCGTTTCTCTGTCTGTGGATCATATTTGACATTGATGAAGTGCCAGTGATCCTGGTTCGCGTTTGACAAGACGAAAAGAGCATATGGGTGCTCCCGCAGGAGTTGAGTGACCACCGGGCGCTCATAGCCTAGCAGCAGCCTGGCGTGACTTAGCTGGCCATAGATGACGTGGAAGTCATTGTTCTGGCCACCGCCTGCAAACAGTATAGGATCCTCGGCGAGGGCACTGTTTGCTGTCTGGCTCCACCCCCGACGTGACAAAGGCTGGTTTATGCGGTCGTAGTTCAGTTCGGACCAGAACAGCTCCTTTAGCGGTTCCAGCCCGCGCAGGTTCCTGAGCAGCTCCAGAATGGACTGTTCTCGTTCTAGGCGGTCTATACTCTAACCTCCGACATCCGTATCAACGGTCAGTTCTTGTGACCGCTCATATCTTACATGACGTTAGAGGCAAGTTCAATAGGTAATAGATCAGCTCGCGGGGAATCCGGGGACACCATACCAATCAGGCCTGCCACAGATTAGGCATTGTGTCCCAGAATACAGAGTTTCTCTTATCTATGCCTTGAGGGTATCCTAACACTCTACGGATAGCATTTCGTCCTTACTGTTTGCAGCCTCATTCCTACCGTGGCATAATGATATCGACTATGAGTGAGCACTATAGATACCGCTATAGTATTACCATTGAAACGGCAGATGAGGTCGTTCTTCAGTGCCTCAGGGCAATAAGCGACTATGCTCAGGTTTCAGGCAACAGGAGAATAGCCTGGGGCGGAACCAAAAGAAGAGACTGGCAGGGAAACAGAAATCAGGTTACCTTTCATTTCTCAGACTCGCAATACAGAAGTGTGTTCAGAATCGAGGCACAGCGTATACTACCAGCAAGCCTTTGGCATCTTGTGAGAGAAGATGATAATGACCCAGCGGTACCACAGAACTGAACAGCTTGCTGTGCTTTCTCACCTTCCAGCATGTACGCAGGAATCCGGCGATACCATACCAATATCCGGAATCCCGAGCGATTCCGGAGATACTACACGAATCCGGCCTGCCAGTCCAGATGGCCTGGCCGCACAAGAAGCAAGTTCGGTCAGTGTGAGTGTGGCAGGTTGTGTAATGTGTCCATCAGATCGATGACACTGCTGACTCTCCGCCAGTCTTCAGCCTCACTTGCTTTCTTCAGCTCAGCTACCACCCAGGCATCAG
>PWZA01000041.1 GCA_003567655.1 Dehalococcoidia bacterium | reverse complement strand
GCGCAGGCAGACACAGGAAGCACTGCGGGAGAGCGAGGAAAGGCATCGCACTCTCTTTGAGCGGACTGCCAGCCCGATTATGGTCATAGATAGAGAGGGTAACTATATAGACGGCAACGAGGCGGCACTGCAATTCCTGGAGTGCACGCGTGAGGAGTTGACCGCGAAGAAAGTCAAAGACTTCCTTGCGCATGTGGATGAAGATCAACTGGCGGAGTTGGCAAGAGTGCACAGGCGTCTGTGGGTGGATGGTGGCAGGATAGATACCGAGCACTATGTCAATGGCAAGGTAAAGACCCTCGACCTGACCATCACGCCGGGAGTGTGGCAAGGTCAGACCGCAGTTTTCGGGGTAGGCACCGACATCACCGAGCAAAAGAGGATTGAGGAAGAACTGAGGCAGTCAGAGGAGAGATACCGCACCATCCTCGACGAGACGGGTGATGGCTACTTCGAGCTCGACCTGGCCGGTAATCTGACCTACGCGAATGAGGCCATGCTGCGCATACTCGGGTGCTCCGCCGAAGAGGCAATAGGGATGAACTACAGGGTTTTCGCCCCAACTGAAGAAGAGGCGAAGGCCGTCTTTGAAGTCTATAATCGGATGTATAAGACAGGCGAGCCTCTGCTCGACTATCCCGGCCGCATCATCCGCCTGGATGGGACTTATGGCTTTGCCGAGACCTCGGCCTTCCCCATAAGAGATGACAGGGGTGAGATAATCGGCTTCCGGGGAGTCCGCCGCGATATCACCGAGCGTAAGCAGGCCGAGGAAGAGGCAAAGAGGCAGGAGGCTTACTTTCAGCAGCTATTTGAGAGTTCTCCCGATGCCATCGTGCTGCTGGATAACTGCGATCGGGTGGTTCAGTCCAACAGAGGGTTCGCAAAGCTCTTCGGCTACGCGATTGAAGAGGCCGTTGGCCAGCCTATCAACGCCCTGGTCATTCCCGAAGGGCATGAGGTGGAGGCCTCCGCTGCCTCTCGCACCGTCCTGCATGGCGGTATTGTGCGGCAGGAAGTGCTGAGAAAGCGTAAAGACGGCAGCAAGGCGGATGTTTCGGTGGTCGGCTATCCCATTCGTCTCGATGACGAAGTGATGGGCATGTATGTGATATACACGGACGTCACCCAGCGCAAGAAGGCGGAAGAGGCGCTGAGACGCTCTGAAGAGAGGTACCGCACCATTCTTGAGGAGATGGAAGACAGCTACTTCGAGGCTGACCTGGGCGGCCACCTGACTTTCGTCAACAGCGCAGCCTGTCGCCACCTCGGGTATGCCATGGAAGAGTTGATCGGCATGAGCTACAAGGAGTTCACGGATGAGGAAGACGCCGAGTCGGTGTTTCGGATGTTCAATGAATTGTACAGGACCGGCAATACCAACAGGGGCTTTCCCTGGAAGATCGTGAATAAGGACGGGAGCCAGCGGTATATCGAAACGTCGGCCTCCCTGCTCCATGATGACGCAGGCGGGGTAATCGGGTTTCGCGGCGTTGGGCGTGACATCACCGAGCGCAGGAGAATGGAGGAGCAACTGATGCTCACCGACCGGCTCGCTTCCATCGGACAGCTGACCTCCGGTATAGCTCATGAGTTGAACAACCCGCTTACCGGCGTCATTGGTTTCTCGGATCTGCTGTTAACAAGAGAACTCCCGTCGGATGTTAAGGCGGATCTGGAAACCGTTAACCGCGAAGCCAAGCGCACCTCTACTGTGGTTAAGGGGCTTCTCGCGTTTGCCCGCCAGCAGGGAACCGAGAAGGCGCCAATTGATGTCAACACCGTGATCGAGGAGGTCCTGAGATTACGCTCCTATGATCAGCGGGTTAACAACATTGAAGTCGATAGACGGGCTGCCCCCGACCTGCCTCAGGTTCTGGGCAACGGAGCTCAACTGCAGCAGGTCTTCATCAACATCATCATCAACGCCGAACAGGCCATGCTTGAACAACGGGGAGGAGGCAGGCTTACCATAACAACGGAAACGGAGGGAGACCTGGTCCGGGTTTCCATTGCCGATGATGGTCCGGGAATCAGGCCGGACGCCATGAAGAGCCTCTTTACTCCTTTCTTCACCACCAAGGAGGTGGGCAAGGGCACCGGGCTTGGCCTCAGCATATGTCACGGTATTGTTACTGAGCATTGCGGCAGCCTATATGTCGAGAGCGAGCCAGGACAGGGGGCGACCTTTGTCGTGGAACTGCCGGTCATGAGGCAGGAACAGGGGGTAACCGGTGATGAACTGTGTTGACGTTGTCGGCGGCAGAATGATCCGTATGTCTATTGACGCGAATGGATCTGAGATTAAGATTGCTGTCCGGGATAGTTGCAACAGCGGACATCGTGGAGCAGGAGGGAAAGGCGCTTAGCCACCATATCGGCAGCGCTAAGCCCTGAAGCAGGTATAACGAATGGCGGCAAGACGAGAGAAGATACTGATTGTAGATGACGAGCAGTCCATAAGAGGACTTCTGCGGCAGGTGCTTGCCGGCACGAGGTATCGCTGTGAGGAGGCTGGCAATGCCGAGGAGGCCGTGAAGAAGCTCGAGAAGAACTCATTCAGTCTGGTGTTGCTGGATATCAAGATGCCCGGCAGGTCCGGGCTTGACCTGCTGCCGGAGATAAAGTCTTCCTTTCCCGATACCGCTGTCATCATGGCTACTGCTGTAGGTGATACCGATGTCGCCGTGCAATGCATGAAGCATGGTGCCTATGACTTTATTACCAAGCCCTTCATCCTTGACGACGTAGTTATCAGCGTAGAGCGGGCTCTCGAGAAGCGGAGGCTTGAGATCGAGAACAGGGCTTATCGGGAGCACCTGGAGCAGATGGTTGAGGAGAGGACTTTAGCGCTAAGGGAGGCTATGGGCAAGATAAAGCTGGCATCGCTGGATACCATTCACCGGCTGGCACGAGCCGCAGAGTACAGGGATGACGATACCGGCTCGCATATCGAACGAATAGGACGGTACAGTGCTGCCATTGCTCGCCAGATGGGTTGGAAGGACGGCGAGGTTGAAGATATGCTCTATGCTGCACCTATGCACGATGTGGGCAAGATCGCCGTCCCTGACCGCATCCTGCTCAAGACGGGAAGCCTGGACGCCGACGAGTGGGAGATCATGAAGACACACACGATCATCGGGGCCGAGATTCTGCAGGGCTCCGACGCGAAGTTCATACAGCTGGCGGAGGTTATCGCCCTGACCCACCATGAGAAATGGGACGGCGGCGGATATCCTCGAGGGTTGCGGGCTCGGGAGATCCCGCTCGAGGGGCGCATCGTCGCCGTTGCGGATGTCTTTGATGCCCTGACATCGGTACGGCCTTACAAGGAACCGTTCTCACTGGGGGAGTCCCTGGACATCGTCCGGGAAGGGGAGGGGCATTTCGACCCCGAGGTCCTGGATGCCTTCTTCGCCGTTGAGGACGAGATACGGTCGATCAGAGAGTGGTACAAGGATGAAGAGGAAAGCAGGTTAAGGCGGATGGTTGCGGAGCTCCAATATGCGAATAGATGAACTCCTGACAATGATGGTGAACAAGGGCGCGTCGGACTTGCATCTCACGGTGCCGAGTCCTCCGGTCTTCCGTATCGACGGTGCACTGGCAACACAGAAGGACCTGCCGCCCATGACAGCTAAGGATATCCAGCTGGTTCTGGAACAGGTGTCGACCGAGGAGCAGAGGGCAGCGTTCGACAGTGAATGGGAACTGGACTTTGCCTACGCCGTGCCGGGATTGGCCCGATTCCGGGTCAATGCCTTGCGGCAGAGAGGTGTGATCAGCCTTGCCTTCCGCTTTGTCCCGTTCTACGTTCCGTCTATCGACGAAATGGGGTTGCCGCAGATATTCAAGGATCTCATTCTGAAACCGAGGGGGATCATACTCATAACCGGGCCCTCAGGCAGCGGCAAGTCGACTACTCTGGCGGCGATGCTCAGGCATCTGAATGAGAATGCAATGAAGAATGTCATCACGGTAGAGGATCCCATTGAGTTTCTTTTCCGCAACAAGGAATGCCTGATACGGCAACGGGACCTGGGAGATGACACCAGGTCATTTGCCACCGCGGTAATGCATGCCCTGCGTCATGATGCCGATGTTATTGTGATAGGTGAAATGCGCGATCTGGATACCATAGGCACCGCCATCACCGCGGCCGAGACGGGTCACCTTGTGCTTGGAACCCTGCATACGGTGGATGCTCCCCAGTCCATCGACCGCATTATCGACGTCTTTCCTCATGGCCAGCAACAGCAGATTAGGGTACAATTGTCGCAGGTAATAGAAGCCGTGATATCCCAGTGTCTTCTGCCTCGCGTTGACGGGGGAAGAGTGGCGGCGTTCGAGATAATGCTGGCCAGCCATACTATCAGAAAGTATATCCGTGATGAGAAGATATACGAGATACCCGTCACCATGGAGGTGAGCAAACCTGAGGGAATGCAGACTCTGGACCAGGCCTTGACCGAGCTGGTAAGACAGGGAACAGTAACGCCCGAAGATGCCTTGATGAAGAGCAGGGATCCCTCCAAGTTTCAGCGGGCTCTTCAGTCGAATGGTGGGGGAAGCATGTCCCGGCAAGGTGCCGGTGATCCCGTGTATAGTCAGGAGGGTTTGTGATGGACAAGAAGAGAGTGCTCGTAGTGGACGACGAGCCGGGCATAAGAGCAGTGGTAGCGCGCATGCTTGACTGTGACTACACCGTTCTGGAGGCAACCAACGGTGAAGAGGCAGTGGATATCGCGGGGCGGGAGAGCCCGGATGTAGTCCTCATGGACCTCATGATGCCGGAGATGGACGGGTACACCGCCTGCTCCATGATCAAGGGCGATCAGGCGACGAAGAAGATACCGGTCATCATCCTCACCGCCGTCGGCCATGAGTTCAACAGGAAGTTCGCCGAGGAGATGGGGGCTGACGCTTATCTAACCAAACCGTTTACCCCTCAGACGCTGAAGGACGCCATCGCCCCGCTCCTGGCAGGTAATTCCTAGGTTCAGCCTATCGCCCTTTGTGCTCCCGGGCTGACCTTCCCCCCTGTCATCCGTGTGAGGCAGGGCTGCAGGACAGGAGGGGCTCTTCTTCTACGGCTCAATACCTCTACTAATCGCGCGGGTGACCTGGTGCTCGCGTCCTGCGTCAAGCACGCGTTCTACGAGTGCCGGCTGCCCGCCCCCAGGACTATAGTATCGGGCACGCGGTACAAACGGGTGATTGACGCCTCCCCGTACGTGGGGCATAGTGTGGTATACCCGAATAGTTTCAAAGGAAGAAGAAATGCCTGTCGTGGTT
>PWZA01000054.1 GCA_003567655.1 Dehalococcoidia bacterium | reverse complement strand
GATATAGCATGACAGTGACCCTAACGCCCATTCCCTCCATCGAAGGCGATCCGGCCATGAGTCGGCCAGTTGATAACCATGTTCGTCGGTATGCCGGCCGCGCCAGCGTACGGTATATCGAAGTGTTCGCCGTTTGGCCGCGTGGCCGCAGGTTTGCTACAGGAGGGCCATGTTAAAGGTCTGTGTCGCCTGCAGTCCGGGCGGTCACTTCATCGAGATGCAGAGGCTGATGCCTGCCCTGGAGGGCCATAACTGCTTCTTCGTTACCCACGATTACGAGTACTCCCGTGCCCTGCAGAGCGCCTATTTCATCGAATACAGGGAAGGGTACCTCCGGGAACGGATAACCTGGCTCAAAACCATCTTCATTGCCTTCCGCATCCTGCTCAAAGAGAGGCCCGACGTGGTGATCTCAACGGGCGGGGGTGAGCTGGCCGTCCCCTTCTGCTACGCGGGTAAGCTCCTGGGCGCGAAGATCATATTCGTGGAAACCCTGGCCCGGGTGACCACACGCTCCGCTGCCGGCAGGCTTGTCTACCCGGTTGCCGATCTGTTCCTCGTGCAGTGGGAGACGCTGCTGAACAAGTACGGCACCAAGGCCGACTACTGGGGGAACGTGCTTTGATATTTGTCACCGTGGGCGGAATGCGCGGCTTCGAGAGGCTGGTCTGCCAGATGGACCGCATCGCCGAGGAACTGGATGAGCCGGTGACCATGCAGATCGGCTCGACCGACTATGAACCGAGGAACTGCGAGTACTCCCGCTTCATGGCCAGGGAAGTAATGGAGAGGCTTTTTGCCGACGCGAGGATAATCGTGTCTCACGCGGGCACGGGATCGATACTGACGGCGCTGGAACACGAGAAGCGGCTGATCCTGGTGCCCAGGCTAAAGGAACACGGAGAGGCCTTCGACGACCACCAGCTGGAGATCGCCCGGGAGATGGAACGCCGGGGCATGACCGTGGTCTACGATGCGGGCAATCTGCGGTCGGCGCTGGAGAACGTGAAGAGGTCCCGAGTAGAGATCAGGGGAGAGACGTCCCTGGTGCACATGCTCAAGGAGTACGTGGACGGCATCGGGCAGTAATAAGTGAATGGTGAATGGTTGACGACCGATGGTAAGCGGTGAGGCGCGCCGCTGTTCAACTACGAGATTGCTTCGTCGCCTGCGGCTCCTCGCAACGACACGCCGGGGGTATCGCCAGTCTCGCTGGTCGGGGCTCCTGGCAAAGACACGCCGGGGTGTCTCCCTATCCGCCGCATCACCCAACCCAAGCCACCGGCACAGGCTACAGCCGATAATCGCTCGTGTCGCTATTTTGCCGCTGTTCAACTACGAGATTGCTTCGTCGTCCCGATTTCATCGGGACTCCTCGCAACGACACATGGGGTTCTTTGCGAGTCCCTCGTAGAGAGCGAGCAGCTTTTGCTCTTCGTCTTTCCAGTTGTACCTGTTGATCGCTGCCTTGAGGGCGTTCCTGCCCAGCTTCTCCCGCAGGGCGGGGCCGTCGCGGAGTTTGATTATGGCCTCCCTCAGGGCTTCCACGTTGTATTCCACGGCCAGGCCGACCTCTTCCTGTTCCGTGACATCCCCTGAGTGGGTGCCCCTGGTGCAGATAATGGGCCTGCCGCAGACCATGGCCTCGAACAGCTTGTTCGGCGAGCCGGTGACGTTGTTCGGGTCGGAGGGATCGAACATGCAGAAGACGATATCGGCCTTCGTGGTCATCGGGATGACCTGGTCGAGAGGAACCCTGCCCAGGAAGATTACATTGGACGTGTCGCGGCACTTCTCCTCGATGGCCTGAACGTCGCCCGGGCGGCCGTAGCCGCCGATCAGGCAACGTACGCCCGGCAGACTCCCCGCCGCCGCGACGAGCCCGGGTATCATCCGTGATGGCCACAGGCCCCCGATGTAGAGCACAGTCATCTCTTCTCCGCTCTCCGGAGGCCGGTACTCACGGCTCTGCAGCGGCTTGCAGTTCATGACCGTAGTGATCGGCTTGTCTGCGATGCTCTCGAAGTATCCCCTCTGGGATTCGGCAACGTTGATAAGCCCGTCGACCCTCCTCACCAGGTGCTTCTCCAGCCGGTAGAGCATGCCCACTATCCAGCGGGGAGCACTCCGGGCCATCATGTGCCCGTATATCTCGTGGGCGTCGTAGACCAGTGGGATCTTGAGCTTTCGTTTCAGTCTCGTGCCGATGGCCAGGGTGTCCAGGTCGTGGCAGTGCAGGACGTCAAGGCGCGTCTCTTTGTTCATTGCCAGAGCCTGTCTGTACGCCTGCCACTGCCAGAGAAGCAGACTCGAGATGTTCCACAGCCACGAGGCAAATCCGTACTTGAGTCTGAGCCCGCTCCTCAGTCGAACAACCGCGATCCCGTCCAGGACTTCCCGTGGGGTGTTCGCCCGCTCTCTGTCCCAGGCGATGACGGTAACCTCATGGCCGGCCTTGACCAGCGACCCGGCCTCGGCGTAGACCCGGGCGTCGTTGGTGAAAGCATTGGCCAGAAACATAACCACGTTCATCTTGAGTTTGTTGAGTCTGTGGCGTTCATTGGCTTTCTTGGGTACATTGTGAGCGAATAGCCCGCCCCGCCTCTCTTCACTCCTCACTCTTCACTACTCCCAGACGAGGTCTCCCTCAGTCCTCTTCGTAGGCAGGCCGTTTCTTCACCTTCGACTCCGCCAGGTACTGCTCCACCACTTCCTTCGGGTCTCCCATGGCGGCCATGACGCCCCTGTTGAGCCAGATCACCTTGCCGGCAAATCTCTCGATGACGCTCATGTTGTGGCTCACGATTATCACCGTCTTCTCGCCGATGATCCTGGTCATCTCTGCCTCGGCCTTCTGGCGGAACGCGGCATCGCCGGCGCCCATGATCTCGTCGATGAGCACTATGTCCTTATCTACGTTCATGGCGATGGCAAAGCCCAGGCGTGAACGCATGCCCGTGGAATATGTCCTCACCGGCATGTCGATGAAATCGCCCAGTTCGGCGAACTCGATGATGCTGCCTATAATGCCGTCGATCCGCTCCTTCGTGAGGCCCATCATCACGCCGTTGAGATAGATGTTATCGCGCCCGGAAAGCTCGCCGTTGAATCCGGTGCCCAGAGAAAACAGGGTTGATACCCCGCCGCGAACGATGATCTCCCCCTCGTCGGGCGGATAGATGCCGGCGATCACCCGCAGCAGGGTGCTCTTACCCGAGCCGTTCCTGCCAATGATGCCCACCGTCTCGCCGCGTTCGACTTTGAAGCTGACATGCCTGAGCGCCCAGAACTCGCCGGGCAACCGCTGCCGGTTACGAGACCTCTCCAGAAGCAGGGAGAGCGTGCGCGACCGCCGGCGCTTCTCCATGACGAACTTCAGTCCCAGGTCTCTGACTTCTACCACTCTAGATCACCTTAACCAGCTTGTACTCCTCGCGGGAGAAATACCACAGCCCGACCAGCAGCGCGATAATGGCGGCCGTCGTGCCGACCAGGAGGTACTCATCGGGCGGCGCGCCGCGTATGACCACGTTCTTGTATGATTCCATCAGCCCGGCAAACGGATTGAGCACCATGTACGGCGTCATGAGCCTATCGGGCACGGTCTCCCCTACCGAGTACAGGATGGGCGACAGGTAGAAACCCAGCCTGATGAGGAACTGGATGATGTTGCCCAGGTCCGCGAGGTGGGTCCCTATCACCGCTACGATCAGGCAGGCCCCGATCGTGCCTATCAGCTGAATGAGCAGGAGCACCGGCAGCCAGAGTATGTTCACGCTGAAGGCCGCATCGAAGATAAAGAGCATGGGCACCAGGATGACGAAGCCGAAGAGCCAGTCGAAGAAGCCGATGATGATGCCGGAAAGAGGCAGCATGGCCAGCGGAAACCGGGTGCTCTGTACCAGCCCCACCTTCGAGGTAATCGAGACAACGGAGCGGCTCAGCGAAGAGGTGAACCACCTCCATGAGAGCAGGGCGACAAAGAGCAGCACCGGGAACTGCGGCCCACCCCGTCCGAAGATATAGTGCACCAGCACGATATAGACCAGGAGCAGCAGTAGCGGGTCCAGGAAACTCCACACGAAGCCGAGAACCTTGTTCTTGTTCTCGGCCTTCATCTCGAACCTGACTATGTAGTATAGCAGGTCCCGTCTCTGCCAGACCTCTCTAAGCTGCGTAAACATGTAAGCTACCCTTCACCATTCACTATTCACCGTTTACTGTTTGCCATTCACCATTCACTATTCACTATTCACCCGCCTGTCGAAGCGCCCGACCATCGCCGCCCATTGTACCATACTGAAGGTCGGCTGTTAGCGGCTGGTGGATAGGGATCAGAACGGCCTGCGGTGGCTGCCGGTCGGCCTGACAGCCGCGCATCTCGGCTAGCGGTTTCTGAACTTCCTGAGCCCCTCAATACCCAGGCGAACCAGCCGGTAGGGGAGCAGGAGCGTGTTGCGGCCGGGACTGCAGACAGCGTCAACAAGCAGATTGCCGAGGCGATATGAAATCGAGTTGCTGACCGCACTCAGTTCGCTCTCGAGCTTGTCCCTTTCCTTCCTCAGATCATCGTTCTCCGCCTTGAAGACCTGATGACGAGGTTCAGCCGACCGGTATGATGCGAACCTGTCGAGATATTCGGCGAGTCTTCTGTCTCCCGTGATTAAGAACAGTCTGTCGAGTTGAGCGATGTGGATACTATGGTAGTGCGACGATGCCCTCTTCCCCTGAATATCATAAGCCGACCAGTCTCCGAGGTCATAACGTTCTATCAGCCTGAGCACCGACATTAACCCCACATTGAACTGGCGCCTGGGCGCCTCCAGACCAGTACGCTCGGCAACGTCGTGCAAGCCGAGCAGTGCAAACAACATCCCGTTGAGGACTTTCGGGCGTTGGCTGTCGAGACTCGCGAACTTCTCGAACCACGGCACCTGCGGATCCGAGTCATCGAGAAGTCCGCCATCTTCAATCGGCACATCGAAGGCCCGTAGGAGCCGTTCAACCGGCTCCGAGTAACTGGCACCCTCTAGCTCAGAAACCCTTAGGAGAAGCTGGACTCCAACAGCTTGCGCCTGCGCTGAACCCCATCCAGCCCGGACTCCGTAGGCGAAAGGGTAATCGTAGCACCAGATAAGATAGCTGCCGCGGTCTGTCAACTTGCCGATCAACCAGTCAGCACAGGAGATCAGCATTGTGCGGGCAGAATCAACTGTGGCAGGATTCCTCTCTCTGTTGATAGGCCACTTAGTCCAGTCATAAGACAGCAGAACCCGCTCACGACATCCGGAAAGGTTGAACTCATTCCAGTACCAGAGACCCCT
>PWZA01000020.1 GCA_003567655.1 Dehalococcoidia bacterium | reverse complement strand
GGTACAAACGGGTGATTGACGCCTCCCCGTACGTGGGGCATAGTGTGGTATACCCGAATAGTTTCAAAGGAAGAAGAAATGCCTGTCGTGGTTGATGACCGGACTTATTACAGGACGGCCGAGGTTTGTCGGCTGGTCGGCATCAGCCGGAACACGCTCTTCAGGTGGTTGAGAAGAGGGCTGTTTTCCGATGTCGAGTATCGCGACTGGCGCGGGTGGAGGCTTTTTACCTCGGAGCAGATAGAGACCATCAACATGCAGACAAGCAATGTTGTTGCCCTGGAGGGAGAAGCCAGGGCGGCAGACACAGGAGGCCGGAGGTCACGGGACTTCGCGGTTCTGGGGGGAGGAGGCAAGAAGGGGTAGGAAGAGTGACTGATTGTTAAGATGAATGACTCATCCATGAGGAGAGGTGTCTTCCTGGGAGCCGTGGCTCTGGCTGCGGTTGTCACCCTCATTTTCGGCATTGACGCCCTTGATAAAGGGCTGGTTACACTCGGTATCTTCGACCTTTCTGTTTCTCTGACGTCACTGGGCATACTATGGTGGGCTTACAGAAAGCCGGATTCCATGGTGCCGAGACGGATCTTTGTTGCTGTAATGTCCTCATTCTTCGTGTATCTATTTGCCAGTGGCGGGCACGGGGGGACGGGTCTATTGTTCCTGCTTCTGCTGCCGGTGGCGACCCCGTTGTTCCTGGGTTGGAGGCACGGAGTAGCGATATCGCTGGTTACTCTTCTTGCATGTATTGTGCTGGCTATAGTGGGGAGCACGACGTCTCCGTTTCCGGGTATACCGGAGGACACGCTATTAGCCCGGGTAGGAGCGATATACGTTGTTTCACTGGTTCTATCCAGCCTGTATGACTCGGCGATGGAGAGGGCATACAGGGAAGAGATACGGGCAAAGGAAGCACTGCGTGAAAGCGAACGCTTTCTGCAGGACATGTTTGATTCCATTCAGGATGGAATCAGTGTGCTGGACACCGACTTCAACATCGTGGGAGCTAACGAATGGATGGAGCGGCTATATACGCATCAGGGCCCGTTGACAGGCAAGAAGTGTTATGAGGCATATCAGCAGCGTCAATCGTCCTGCCCCTGGTGTCCGGTAGTGAGGACGATTGAGACGGGAGAGAGGCAGACCGAGGTTGTCCCCTATCCGACGGCTGATGCTCCTGCTGGTTGGATTGAGTTGACCTCCTTTCCCATCAAGGACGACAGCGGAAGAGTGGTCAGCGTGATTGAGCATAGCAAGGATATCTCTGATCGCAAAAGGGCGGAGGCGGCGCTGGAGCTGCAGAGAGCGCATATCCAGCAACTGTTTGACAACTCGCCCGATGCGATCGTCAGGCTGGATCCCGAAGACCGGGTGGTGCGGGCCAACAGGGGATTCGAGGAGTTCTTTGGCTACACCAGCCGGGAGATCGAAGGACGACTTATGAACGAGCTGGTCGTCCCTGCAGGTTATGAGGAGGAAGCGAAAGCTCTGACCCGGACGGTCCTGGATGGCGGCGTAGTGCGGAAGGAGACGGTAAGGAGGAGGAAGGACGGTAAACTGGTGGATGCTTCCATAGTGGGCTATCCCATCATGGTTGATGACAGGATGGTTGGCACATACGTCATGTACGTCGACATTACAAAGCGGAAGAAGATGGAAGAGGAGATCAGGCAGGCGGCGGAGGAATGGAGGGAGACCTTCGATTCCATCGGCGATGCCGTCTCGATTCACGGCCCTGACTGCCGGGTGTTGAGGGCGAACAGAGCCTTTGCCGAGATGTTCAAAGCGGATAGCGGTGGAGCACTTGAAGGGCATTGCTATGAGAAGATGCATGGCACCGAGGAACCCGTGCCGGGTTGCCCACACCAGGAGACGCTGCGAACCGGGTGCGTGGCCAGGGCGGAGTTCTTCGAGCCCCATCTGGGCATCCATCTTGAGGTAACGACATCACCCATTTTTGATGAAAGAGGCGAGATTACCAGCACGGTTCACATTGCCCGAGACATCACCGAGCGCAGGAGGCAGGAGGACCATCTTATGATGGCGGAACGGCTGGTTTCTATCGGTGAGCTGGCAGCCGGCACCGCGCATGAGTTAAACAATCCGCTTACGAGTGTGATCGGCTTTTCAGGGCTGCTGCTGGAGAAGGAAGTACCCGAGGATATCCGAGAGGACCTGAGCATAATCAATAAGGAGGCGCAGCGCGCCGGCGAGGTGGTAAAGGAACTTCTCGATTTTGCCAGCAAGAGGTCGCCAGTAAAGCAACCAAGCCAGATAAACACCATTATAGAGGATGTGCTCAGACTACGTCGCTATGAACATCGTGCAAACAAGATCAAGGTCAGGCGAGACCTTGCCGCTGACCTGCCGGAGGTCATGGTTGACTACTCCCAGATGCAGCAGGTTTTGCTCAACATAATTATCAACGCCGAGCAAGCTATCTCGCAGGCTAAGAACGGGGGCACCCTTGGCATATCCACAGAGAGAAGGAATAGCACTGTGGTTGTCTCGGTGTCCGACGACGGCCCCGGTATACCGCAGGAGCACGTGGACAAGGTATTCAACCATTTCTTCACCACCAAGAAGCCTGGCGAGGGAACAGGACTGGGATTGAGCATCTGCCGCAGGATAGTGACCGACCACAGCGGGGAGATATACGCCGAAAGCCAGCCGGGAGAAGGAGCCACCTTCTCTGTCGAGTTGCCCGTGAACGGCGCCTGCTATAACGAGGATGTTATATGAATAAGAGTGATAACAACCAGAACAGCGTGTTGGCGGAGGAAAAACTGCTTACAGTTGATGATGAGACCGGGATCAGGCATCTACTGAGACGAAGGCTGTCACAGGAGGGTTACAGGTGTGAGGAAGCGGAAAGCGCCGAACGGGCCTTGGACGTTCTGGCAGCCGGTCCTATCTCCCTGGTCATCCTGGACATAAGGCTGCCCGGCAAGTCCGGATTGGAAGTCCTCCCCGAGATAAAGACGGGCTACCCCGACACTGCGGTCGTCATGGCAACGGCTCTGTCCGAGATGAACACCGCCGTGCAGTGTCTCAAGCAGGGAGCCGATGACTATATCTGCAAGCCCTTCAATATGGACGAGGTATCCTTGAGTGTTCAGAGAGCTCTTGAGAGAAGAGATATGCAGATCAGACTCAAAGAGTACCAGAACTACCTGGAGGACAAGGTTGAGGAGCAGACGGTGGAGATCAAGAAGCTTTCCCTTGGCGCCATCGAAGCGCTGGTCTACGCGCTCGAAGCAAAGGACAGGTATACCGGAGGGCATTCCCGCCGCGTAACCGAGATCGCGCTGGCCCTGGGCAGGGAACTCGGCCTCCCGAAAGAGAACCTCGAAGACCTGAGATGGGGTAGCTTGCTCCATGACGTGGGGAAGATTGCGGTCGATCCTCGCGTCCACAACAAGCCCGATAGGCTGACGGGCGAAGAGTATGAGCACATTATGATACACGCCAGTGTCGGAGCCGGAATCGTGCAGCCTGTGGTTAATGAGAGGGTGGTCAAGACCATCGAGCACCACCATGACTACTATGACGGCAGCGGGCCCCTTCAGGCTCTGGCCGGCAGCGACATACCGCTCACTGCCAGGATACTGACGGTAGCCGATGCCTTCGATGCCATGACGTCCGACCGGCCGTACCGGTCGGCCATGTCCATCAAGGACGCCGTGGGTGAAATCGAGCGCTGCGCCGGCGCCCAGTTCGACCCCGAGGTGGTTGCCGCGCTCTTGAAGACAGCGGAATCGGAGGCGGTGGCGACGCTGATAGCAGCCTCGTCAGGCCCCCCGATCGGTAGCGGTTCCTAGAGAGATGGAGGATTCAGGTTTGATGTACGAACAGACGAGGAGAACCATTCTTGTCGCCGACGATGAGCCAGCGGTCAGGCAACTGGTATGCAGGATGCTGGACAGCGAGTACAACGTAATAGAGGCACAGAACGGCAGGGAGGCTGTGAATATGGCTGCCAGACATAGACCTGATATCGTGTTCATGGACATGATGATGCCGGGCGTCGATGGGCTTAGTGCCTGCTGCCAGATCAAGGCAAACGAGGGCACCAGGGAAATCCCCGTGGTCATGCTTACTGCCATAAACTACGACCTCAACAAGAAGTTCAGCGAGGATGTGGTGGGGGCCAACGGATATATAACCAAGCCCTTCACCCGGGAGATGTTGTTGGGGGAAATACGAAGGCTCATGCTGCCGATCGGCGAAGAGGTCGAGCAGCCTGCTGCTTATGATAGGTGATGAATGAACCGGTATATTCGATATGGTAAAAGAGATCCCCGTCGGATAGGCTTGCCGTCGGCCTGTATTGCGGGAGTGATAATTGTGATGGCACCTGAGGAATCATGAAACAAGTGGTCAAAGACAGCGAGATAATAGCCAGGCCGGAGGCAATGGCAGGCGAGAGGCAGACGAGGGAGCTGTTTCGTATACTATTCCATCGCTCACCGATCGGCAGCTACATCGTTCAAAACGGAAACTTCCGGCTCGTTAACCGCCAGCTGGCATATATCCTGGGGTATGACGAGAACGAACTGATAGGGAGGCCCTCTCTTGGTTTCGTGCTTGAGGAAGACAGGGATTCGGTGAGGGAAAACGCCGCCAGGATACTGAAGATAGGTTCATCTGTGGGGTATGAGTTCAGGATTATCACCAAGCAGGCAAGGGTAAAGTGGGTGATGGAGACGGTCGCACCCGTCATGTATCGCAGGCGTCCGGCCACTCTGGGAAGCCTGATAGACGTCACTCAGCGGAAACAGGTGGAGGAGAGGTTGGAGCAGATGACCGCCGAGATGCAGCGTTCTAACACCGAACTGGAGCAGTTCGCCTATGTCATCTCCCACGACCTGCAGGAGCCGCTACGAATGGTTTCCAGCTATACCCAGTTGCTTGCCAAGAGGTACAAGGATAAGCTGGACTCCGATGCCGACGAGTTCATCGGCTACGCGGTGGACGGAGCTAAGAGGATGCAGACACTGCTTCACGACCTCCTCGAGTATTCCCGGGTAGGCACCCGGGGTAAGCCTTTCAGCCTGGTCAACTGCGAGCATGTGGTGGAACAGGTGAAGGCGAATCTGAAGATAGCGATCGAGGAGAGCGGGGCAACTGTCAGTTATGATGTGCTGCCCACGGTGATGGGGGACGAGGGGCAATTGCTGCAGTTGTTCCAGAACCTGATCGGTAATGGGATCAAGTTTCGAGGGGAAAAACCGCCGCAGGTACAGATATCGGCTAAGAGGAGGGACAATGTAGTGACCTTCTCGGTCAAGGACAACGGCATTGGAGTTAATCCTGAGCACAGCCAGAGCATCTTTGAGATATTCAGGCGTTTACATACGAGGGAGGAATATCCGGGGACGGGGATGGGATTGGCCATCTGCAAGAAGATTGTGGAGCGACACGGGGGACAG
>PWZA01000215.1 GCA_003567655.1 Dehalococcoidia bacterium | reverse complement strand
CGCAAGCCCGTAGCTAATTTTCATGTCATGCTGGACCTGTACACCCAAGAGGGGGTTATGGCTTTTGGAACCGCTAGTTTTGACCGGTATGGATTGGAGCGGACCATAACCTTGGAGCCGGGGCCTTGGAGTTTTGAGTGCCATATTCCGCCATTTCTGTTGAATCGCGGCACATTCAGCCTGTCGTTGAATGGCCAGATTCCGGGCGTCCGGTTTGTCTTCCGGGAAGACCGCGTAGTGCAATTCGAGGTGAGTGAAATTGGGGGTGCTGGAGGGGCCAAGAGTAGCCGGCGAGGTGGCGTGTTCCGTCCCAGACTCGGCTGGCACATTCGCTCTCCTGACAGAACTTTGCCGCAACCAGAGACGCATGATGTGACTGAACGTAAAGGTGATTCGGTATGACGACGCAGGGTTCGAAAACGCTTACCGATACGGCCTACTGGGGGCGCCTGTCGACGGTGACGGAGTGGCCGACCCACCCGCAGTCCGTTTTCCAGCCGTTGTTCGATCAATGGCTTCCGGCAGGCCCGGGTCACGAGGCTCTTGAAGTAGGGGCGTATCCCGGCATGCACTTGGCCTCGCTGTGCCTCAGTCACGGTTACCGGCCGGTGGGCCTTGATTTCTTGCCTCGTGTCCACGATCTCGCCTTGGCCTTCAAGAAAGCCGGTCTGCCCGACGTCGAAACGATTCAGGCGGATTTTCTGCGCTGGGAGCCCCCCAGGCAATTTGCGGTGGTCATGTCATTTGGATTCCTGGAGCATTTTGCCGACCCGCAGGCCGTCCTGCGTCGGCACTGGGATGCGGTGGCAGCTGGCGGATACTTGTTCGTCAGTACGCCGCTATTCGGGCCATGGCAATGGTGGTTGCGAATGTGTGTTTATGATGCCGCCAACCGTAAGAAAATTCACGAAACGCATCGGGTCGAATCCATGCTTCCACATGCGTTGGAAAAACTGAGTGGCGCACTGCCTGATGCGGAAATGTTGTTCGTCGGACCCTACGGCCACATGCACACCTGGCTGGGGGTGCGGTCCCCTTTTGTTTGCGCTTGGGGCGCACCGGTAATAGTTCTCTGGAAGATAACGGCCTGGCTGCCGCGTCTGTTGAAAATCTCGTCGTATCGATTCTCCCCTTATGCCGTTATGATTGCGCGAAAGCATGGTGACCTGAGAGCGGAGTGAACGAACATAGGGAGCCGACAGTAGTCGGCTCCACGGAGTCCATACAAAGATAATGACAGAAGATGCTACCAATCGAAGAGGAGTGGCTAGGTCATGGCGGCAAACGGGTGGTTTTTGGCGCGCGTGTAGCGCGGCGCGGAACGCAATCCGTAGTTGGTTGAATCGGCCGAGTACCTTATGGCAGCGGCAACGAAATCCATGGGAGCGGCTTGCAGATCAGCACCAGTTTGAATCGTTGTTTAATCGGTATCCGGTACACCCGGTGCGAGCGGAGGGGATTACGCTTGGCGTGCTGAAGGGGTTTGATGATACCTGGCAACACTATGCCCGGGCATGCCATGAGTTAAACGTGGGCTATCAGGAAATAAACCTGACGACGCACGATTGGCTACGACGAGTGGAAAATAGTGATTGTGACGGATTTATTGCGCATCCGCTGCCGCGTACCATTCCCTGGAAGACCATGTTTGAGGAGCGGCTCTTTGTTATTGGCCGGGACCTGCAGAAACCGCTGCATCCGGGATTGGCAGAATTATGGCTGTATGAAAGCAAACGGCGTATGGCCTATTGGCTTGAGGCACACGATATTCCACATGCGCCCACGATGATTTTTTATGACTTGGATGATGCCATGGCATATGCGGCCGCGGCGGACTATCCCATGGTCTGTAAAACCGATCTGGGTTCTAGTGCGGACGGAGTGACGTTAGTACGGTCCAGGGCGCAAGCCTACCGTCTGATTGCCAAGGCATTTGCCGGCGGTTTGGCGGGGCGGGCACGGGATCCACGCGATCGGGAATGGGGGACCATTTTATTCCAGCAGTACATTGCCAAGGCCCGGGAATTTCGCGTGATCCAGATAGGTGACGCCTGGTTCGCCCATGAGAAGGCGGCCCACGAACAAACGGGCTTTCACAGTGGCAGCGGGCGTTCCAAGTGGAATATTCCGTCGTTTGATGTGTTCGATTTTTGCCGCAGTATATCCCAGCAGGGCGGATTCAGGTCCATGAACTATGATGTTCTTGTGGATAAGAATGAGCGTTGTTTTGTAAACGAATTACAGGCCATGTTCGCTGCCTATAATCCCTCCCAAATGTATCGAGAGGGAGTTCCTGGCCGGATGATTTGTGATGAGTCGGGCTGGCGTTTTCAAGAAGGCTTATTCTGTCGGAACCGGTGTGCGAATCCGCGGGTCGAGATGCTTGTGGAAGAAATACGTGAACGGAAGTGCTTGAGTGGGGAGCCGTTTAGAGGAGACGCTGGATCAAGGGGGCGATGATGAAAATTACGGTTGTTGGTAGCGGCAATGCGGGCTGTGCGCACGCGGCAAAACTGACTAAGGACGGACACGCGGTGCGCTTGCTCAAGACATCGCACGGCTTGCACGATGCGAACTTCGAGCAGGTGGTTCGCTGCGGGGGGCTGCACCTGCATGATCTTGACGGTTCGGATATGTTTGTGCCCCTTGACCTTGTCACGCGCGACCCGGCCGCCGCGTTGGCGGGCACGGAGATCATCCTGGTGATGGTGCAGACGCTGTATCATGAGCAGGTCGCTCGGTTCATTGCCCCTCATGTTGATGGTGCGCGCATGCTGTTGGCGATTCCCGGTTATATGGGCAGCTTGTACTTTGAACGAGGACTCCGGAAGCGGGTGGACATCATCGGCGAGGGGGAATCCACTGCGTACGATGCCCGGATTATAGACAATGGACATGTTCGAATCCTGTTCCGGAACGTGCGCAACGCACTGGCGTTCACCGATCCCGGCCGGACGGCAGAGGGGCTCGCCCTGGCCGGTGAGTTAGTGGCCACCTATCGTTACGCGCGTCGGCATGTCATGGAGTCCGCCTTGCACAACCCCAATTTGATTGTGCATACGGTGGGCGCGATCATGTCGGCGTCCCGGATCGAATACAGCGGGGGTGAATTTTGGATGTATCGTGAGGGTTTTACCCCGGCTATCTGGAACGTGGTCAACCAATTGGACGCGGAAAAAATGGCCGTCCTCAAGGCGTTACAGTGCGAGCCGACGCCCTATCTTAAGGCTTGTCTGTTCCGCAACGAAGAAGACGAGTCCACTGATCCGTTGACCGTTTTTCAGGGGTATGCCGCCAACGGAGGGCCGAAGGGGCCGGATTCCATTGAGACCCGTTACCTGTATGAAGATGTGCCGGAAGGACTGGGGCTGTTGCATTCCCTGGGCGCGGCGTTGGGTATAGCCACGCCGATGTGCGACGCGCTGATTACACTGGGCGGGGCGTTGTTAAACAGGGATTTTCGCCGACAGGCGAGGACGCTGGAGCGGTTGCAGCTCACACTGGCCGGGCTCCGTGAACGGGCAGGGACGCCTCATGCCTAACGCCCGTCCAGTTGGGCGCGATACGTTCGCCACACCGGAGGGACGGCGGATTGCATTGGTGATCAACGATGGGGCCATGGGGGGCAGTGAACGGCAAGCACTGTTGTTGGGTCGCGAGTTGGCTCGCAGAGGTGCGCATGCGACCATTCTTTCATTGGCAGGGATCGGCCCGGTACTGGATACGGCCCAGACTTGGGGATTGGAGACGGGTTACACCCAGCTCAAGTACCCGCTGAGTAACTGGTACTTTCCGCGTAACCTTCCACGCGCCGCCCGGTTGTTTCGTCGCCACCGCCCAGACGTGCTATTGGGGTACACCAGTGTGCCGAACCTGTACGCGGGTTGGTTGTGGAGATGTGCAGGGGCCAAGGTGTTTATCTGGGGACAGCGTAACGCAGGATTGGATTGTCCGCCACGCACAGTCGAAAGGGTCGCGATGAGGGGGGCCGCCTCTTTTGTGGCGAATGCGGAGAGTGGATTGATCTATTTGCGACAGCGATTAGGAAAGCGCCCGGGACAGCGGGTTTGCCTGATTCCCAATGCGGTGGAGGTGTTTTCGACGGAGTCTATTGGCAGAACGAAAAAGGCACAAAGTGGTGCTCGTGTTGTGTGCGTGGCCAATGCCCGCGCCGCCAAAGACCATGCCACATTGTTGGCCGCATGGGTGCTAATACAAGAACAGTGGTCGGATGAAGCGTCCCGTCCCTTGTTGGATTTGGTTGGCGCGTTTCCAGAGAATTCCGCCTATGCGCGTGAGGTCCGTTGCTTGGTCAACCACATGCCATTCCGTCATACCGTTCGGTTTTGTGGTGCGCAGATGGTGGACGTGAATTTGTTGAGTGCGTACGATGTTGGTGTGTTGAGTTCCAAATCGGAAGGAATGTCCAACGCCATTTTGGAATACATGGCCGCAGGCTTGCCGGTGGTTGCGACAAATTTGCCAGGAACGAGATTTGCGTTAGGGGAAGAGGCCGCGCGTTGGATGATGCCGGTTGGCGACTGTCAGCAGATGGCGTCGGCTCTACTTCAGTTGTTGAAAAGCCCCACGCTGCGTTTATCCTGCGGTGAGAAGAACCGGGAGCGGGCCCGAACGGCATTCACGGTGGGGGCACTTGCGGATCAGATGATAGCGATCATGCATGGGAGTGCAGCATGAACGTACTGCATGTTTCATCGGATTATTCGCGCGGTGGCGCAGCTCATAGTCTGCGTTTGCTACACCATGCCCTGATTACTGCCGGGCATGGTTCGAAAGTCCTTGTTGGACGGCCTACGGAGCCGCAGCCCAGTGTGGCGGTCATTCCTCCTCTGCCGTGGTGGGGCCGAATTTCCTATCATGGGTTGAATCTGACGGGGTTGAACTATGTAGGCATTCCCACCACGTTCAAAATCCTCGAACATCCTTTTTTTGCATGGGCTGACGTTGTCCATTACCACAATTTACATGGTGGCTTTTTTAATTATCTGGCATTGCCTGCATTGACCCGCGCCAAGCCCTCGGTTTGGACATTACGTGATATGTGGGGGCTAACGGGGCATTGTGCGCATAGTTTTGATTGCGACCGATGGAGAACCGGTTGTGGCCGCTGTCCATATCCGGAGGTTGATCCCCCTATTCGCAGGGATGCGACGAGATGGGAGTGGAAGCTGAAGCTCAGGACGTATCAACGCGCCCGGCTGCAGGTGACGGCGCCCAGCCGTTGGCTGGCCGACCTGGCCCGCCAAAGCATGCTGGGTTGCCAGCCCGTCACGCAGGTACACAACGCCGTTGACACCACCGTGTTTGTTCCCCGTGACCGGGCCCAGGTGCGCGCGGAGCTGGGCTGGCCACCCGATCTGCCGGTGCTTCTCTTTGCGGCGGAGTCGCTGGATAATCCTTTCAAGGATTTCCGGTTGTTGCT
>PWZA01000079.1 GCA_003567655.1 Dehalococcoidia bacterium | reverse complement strand
TTGTTTTCACCTACCTGTTGCGTTACGTCGAAGACCCCGATGCAACAATACGGGAGTTGTCGCGGGTACTGAAACCAGGCGGGCAACTGCTGTCGCTTGAGTTCGGCGTTCCCGAGAAGACGTGGGTACAGGTGCCGTGGCGGATCTACAACAAGGTTGTGATGCCCGTCATGACAGTGCCCGTTTCACGAGGCTGGCATCGTTGCGGGCGTTTCCTGGGTCCGAGTATCTGGAACTGGGGTCAGCGGTATCCTGTCGATCGCATCGCCGCAATGTGGCGCAATAACGGAATCCCCCTGGTAGAAACGAAACGCCTGTTCGAAGGTATAGCGATTGTGATGTGGGGAACGAAGCAAAGATAGAGGCCGGTGTGGATTGACGGTACGCCACGCCCATCGGTCGTACCCCGGATCCCGCCACATCTGTGCCCCCGGGTTTTCGGCAGGAAGTTGATGCCGGGACGGCCTACCGGCCGCCATCCCTGCGGCCAGATGACCGTCTATTTGCAGACCGCTTCATTTAGGTGTATGATTGAGTTACTAGTCTAGTTTCAGGTTGTTACAAGCTTCTCATAATCTCCCCGGATTCATGCCAAGTATTGAATGGCCCAGACTCTAGCTACGATTTGACGCGAGGAGGTCATCCAATGAGTTTTCAAGATAAGTCGATCCAGTGTTCCCAGTGTGGAACTACCTTTACGTTCACAGCCGGCGAAAGAAGATTCTATGAGTCCAAAGGTCTGACCAATGAGCCCGGACGTTGTCCTCAGTGCCGAAAGGCCAGGAAACAACAGAACCGTGGCCCGTCCGGCAGCTGGTCCAGCTACGCCAGCAGGGCAATGCTCAGCAGAGAATACCAGCAATAACACCGGCGGACGACCCGATGAGTGTGGCTTTCCTGCAATGGCGTCACGGCCGGAGGGTCAAGCCGCAATCGCCGCCATAAGCCGGAACCTGTAACAAGAGGCGACATTGCCGGCGAGAAGCACGGCCGGCGTAATGTGGCTGCGTCACCCGGAACCACGGGTGTCAAGAACTGCGCTGCGGATTCAGGCGGCCCTGACGCGGTAACGGGCTTTGCCTTCGGCGTAGAGGTCGCCGCCGTGGATGTCGTTGACCACGGTGACCGGGAAGTCCTAGCGTACACCCTGGTAGATCAGCGGGCGATATCGCGCCCTTGGGATCGGGTCTCCTCGCTCCCGAGCCACCGCCAGCCAGACCTCCCTGGCATTGAGGACCTCCTCCAATGCCTCAGTAGGGGTGGCCCCGAAAGCTGAACAGTGGCGCAGGTCAGGAATGTCTGCCACATAGCATTTGTCCTCTTCCGACCAGAAGACATTTATGTGATAGTCTTTCACAGCCCGGACCTCATACCCAGCCTGCTGCGCCTGTTATCCCTGCTGATCCTCAAGAATCTTCTCCAAAGCAGGAACCAGCGCGGGAAGGCTATCTGTCAGCGTCTCCCAGAGCACGTCCAGATTAATGTCAAAGTACGAGTGGATCATGAGGACAGGGCTTCCCTGGTAGCGTCCAGCATATGCCTAACCCTTACAAGGTCACTCTTCGACATACCTGGCCTCGGCCTGTCTGACAACCTCATCCCGAAAATACCTGCTTAGGTCTTCGGGCGTTCGTATATCGACCCTACGCCCGCCAAGAAGGGCACTCAGCTCCTCCTCCATATCGTAGAGCCGGAAGAAACCAGGGGTATGGCCCGGCGGAAACTCCACCAACACGTCTATGTCGCTCCGGGCGTCAAAATCATCCCGGAGAACCGAGCCGAACAGTGCGAGTTTTCGAATCCGGTGGCGCCGGCAGAACCGGGCCATCTTCTCGTTGTCGATATCGACTCTCAGTCTAGCCATGGTCTCACTCCTGTATCACCTCACGTACTACACATTATGCTGGAATGCGCCTGATACTGCAACATCGACGGCTGGCGATTGCACCGCGCGGGCGCGCAGGATAATGGTTGCCGCTGCGGATTCAGGCGGCCCTGACGCGGTAGCGGGCTTTGCCTTCGGCGTAGAGGTCGCCGCCGTGGATGTCGTTGACCACGGTGACCGGGAAGTCCTCCACCTCGAGGCGGCGGACGGCCTCAGCGCCGAGCTCTTCGTAGGCAACGACCTCGGACTTCTTGACGCTGCGGGAGATGACGGCGCCCGCGCCCCCGATGGCGCCCAGGTAGACGGCCCCGTACCTGACCATGGCCTCCCTGACCGCCGGCGACCGCGAGCCTTTGCCGATCATGCCCTTCATCCCCTCCGCCATGAGCCGCGGAGCGTAGGCGTCCATGCGGCCGCTGGTGGTGGGACCGGCGGAGCCGATCACGCGGCCCGGCCGGGCGGGCGTGGGCCCCATGTAGTATACGGTCGCTCCCTTGATGTCGAAGGGGAGGGGCTGCCCCCGGTCGAGAGCCTCGACCATCCTCTTGTGGGCGGCATCGCGGGCAACGTATATGACGCCGCCGAGCAGCAGGTTATCGCCGGCCTTGAGGCCTTTGAGCACTTCGTCTGTCAGGGGCAGGGTTATCTTTTTCACTTCGGACATGGTTTCACCTCCGTGATATGGTCTGTTATCTCATGGTGCCGAGGTAGCCCGCGGTCAACTGCCTCTCTCTCACCTCGGGGGTGGTGTAGTCGGGAAGGATCATGGGCGCCACCCTGTCGGTGACGATCCCCGCCTCTTCAAGCTCTTTGTGGTATCTCCTGACGTGGTCGAGGGTCAGATCGCCGTCCTTTGCCTTCTCGCGGGCGAACCCGGCGGCGTTCCTGCCGGCGATCCTGCCGAAGACCACTATGTCCATGAGCGAGTTGCCCATCAGCCTGTTCTCTCCGTGCAGACCCCCGGTCACCTCCCCGGCCACATAGAGCCCGGGCACGGCGGTCTCGCACTCGACGTTGTTCTTGAGCCCTCCGTTCTGGTAGTGGAGCGTGGGGTAGACGAGCATGGGCGCCTTCGATATGTCGATGCCCAGGCGGTCGTATACCTTCCATTTTCCGACAAAGGCCGTCCGCACCCTGCCCTCACCGACAAGCATATCGATGACGGGCGAGTCGAGCCACACCCCGACTTTGCCGGTGGGAGTGGGAACGCCCTTGCCGTCGAGGCATTCCTTGATGAAGCGGGCCGACTCGACGTCGCGGGGCTCGCGCTCGTTGACGAACTTCTCGCCGTCGACGTTGACGACGTCGGCCCCCTCGGCCCGGAAGCGCTCGGTGATGAGCCAGCCCTCTATCTGCTCCGGGGAGACGACGCCCGTCGGGTGATACTGGACCGTATGCAGAAAGGACAGGGGAACGCCCGCCCTGTAGCCCATAATGATGCCGTCGCCGGTAGCGCCGTAGTGATTGGTGGTCATGAAGCCCTGGACATGCAGCCTGCCGGAGCCGCCGGTGGCCAGGATCACCGCTCCGGCCCTGGCGACGGAGTACTCCTCGGTCTCCATATTGTAGAGAACCGCGCCGGAACAGCGTCCCTCCTCGTTGAGGATGAGCTCCACCGCCGGCGAGAACTCCAGCACCTTGATGTTGGGGCGGTTGCGGGCTTCGTCGCGCACGGTGCGCATGATCTCCATGCCGCTGAGGTCGGCACAGTAGTGCATCCTCTTGCGGCAGGTGCCGCCGCCGTGCATGGCGTCCAGCGTGCCGTCGGGCAGCCTGGAGAACATCACTCCCAGCCCCTCCAGCCAGCGAAGCGAGTCGGGCGCCTGCTTGACGAAGGCGGACACGATCTCGGGGTCGTTCTTGAAGTGTCCTCCACCCATTACGTCGAGGTAATGATAATAGGGCGAATCCTTCGCGGCCCTGGTGGCGGCCTGGATGCCGCCCTCGGCCATCATGGTGTTGGCATCGCCGTGCCGGAGCTTGGTGGCGATGAGCACCTGCGCACCGCTTTCCTCGGCTACGAGAGCGGCTATGGTGGCGGCGCCGCCGCCGCCGATGACCAGGACGTCGGTCTCATAGTCGACCCTGCTCAGGTCGACCCTGTCGGGGTCCACTCTGCTCCTGGCCTCCAGAAGGTCGACGAACTCGTGGGCTATGCGATAGCCCTTGCTCGGCCCGAACTTTATCTCCCTCCGTCCCTCATCCCTGTAATCGGGGTGGTATTTGAGTATCTCCTGCCTCTCCTCCAGGGTCATGAAGGGGAACTCCTCGCCCTTCTTTCTCATCTCCACGCGGGCAGGCCTGGTCTCCTCGACCTTCTTCAAATACGGCTCAAAGAAATCCGGATATCCTAAGTAACCCATATGGCCTCCTGACTAGAGATAGGTCTTGTCCTGCGGCGTCCAGTCCTCGCCGGCCGTCACCGGCTCGACCTCCCGCTCGCGATAAAGCTCCTTCAGTTCTTCCTCGCTCATGCCCTGCAGTTTTTCGAGGAACTCCTCATACCTGCCGCCGGCGATCGATTCGGTCATCCTGGCCAGGTGTTCGGCCCGGGGAGCGATGCGGGCGCCGTAGATCCTGCGTGCCAGCTGGAACATGTGGTACTGCATGAGCTCGCCGAAGCAGCGACCGGTGCATAAGCCGCACTGAATGCACTCGAAGGCGATCTCCGCCGCCCCCGAGATGTTCCCCTGCTTCAAGGCCGAGACCGCGTCCATGACCTCTATCCCCTGGGGGCAGGCCTTCGTGCAGGCGTTGCAGGCCACACACCGGAACAGCTCGGGATATAGCTTGAAGACCTCTTCCGGCGCTTCTGTCAGTTTCTCGAACTCGAACAGGGCGCGGTTGGCGGGGAAGAAGGGTATCTGGCTTATGTGCATGTCGGGCTCGACCGTCTTCTGGCAGGCCAGCGCCACCTGCAACCGGTAGTCGCCGGGCTTGCGATAGACGGTGCCGCAGGCACCGCAGGTGCCGCCCCGGCAGCCACAGCCACGGATGAACTTGTAGCCGGCATGCTCCATGGCCTTCATGAGGGTGAGCCCCTCGGGAACCTCGTAGCGCTTGCCCATGACGTAGATGGGAATCAGCTTGACCGGGGGCACTTCGCCCGATTCCCTAGCCGCCGGCTTCGCAGGTTTGTCGCTCTTCTTGCTGGCACTCATCTTTTGCCTCCATTCCTGTTACGGGTTTACGCTCAAGACAGCAGCCCCCTCTCCCGCAGGAAAGCCTCCGGGCTGCCGTAGTTAAGTTCGAAATGAGACACCCCGGGGTCAAGCCCCAGGGCCAGAGCCAGTAACTGCGTGAAGTAGAACAGCGGCATGCCACCGAACCCCTCTTTCTTGACCAGTTCCTCCTGCCCCTTGCCCAGGTCGTAGTCGCAAAGAGGGCAGGTGAGGACCAGTCCCTCGGCCCCCTGGCTCGCCGCCGATCTCAGGATATCCCGGGCATATCCCGGGATATCGCCGGGGTTACTCACTACCTGGTAGGAGCCGCAACACCTGGTGGACTCGGGGAAGTCAACGGGAGTGGCTCCCAAAGCACCCACGAACTGCTGCAATACGGTGGGGTTTTCGACGTCGTCTATGGCCACCTCGCGGGGACGAAGCAGCGTGCACCCGTAGTAAGGGGCCAGCTTCAGCCCGCGGAGGGGTTTTTTCACCTTTCCGGCGAGGGCCTCCCAGCCGATATCGTCCCGCAGCACCTCGAGAAGGTGCAGCACCTTCACCTCGCCGCTATAGTCGGGCTCCTCGTCCATGAACCTGTTGAGGGTGTCCCTCTTCCCGGCATCGCCCTTCATCAAGAGATTGGCCCTCTTCAGAGAGTTGAGGCAGAAGGAACAGAGAGTGACGACCCGGTCGTTGCCCTGTTCCCTGACGCGGATGAGGTTGCGGACGGGCGCCACCTGGTGGATGAGGTCATCGTCGGCCAGGGAGTAGACGGCGCCGCAGCAGTTCCACCTGTCGATCTCATCAAGCCGAAAACCCAGGGCCTCAAGCGAGGCGACGGCAGGATCCTCCAGGTTTCTGGCCTTCGTCTTCAGGGTGCATCCCGGGTAGTAGGCTAGCTGCATGCTTTTCGCTTCTTCAGCCGGAGAACTTCCTCAGTCCGCTGACCAAGGCTATCTGGGGGAGCTCACCGCGTTCTTCCACGGAGATGTCCTCCGGGCCGACATGGTCGGCCCTCTTCCTCAGGGCGAGGAGTCTAATCGCCTCCATCAGCCTGGAGAGGTCGAAGCCCCTGGGGCAGACGACGGTGCAGGCCAGGCACGAGGCGCAGACCCAGACGGTTTTTGAGTCGACTATCTCCTCGTGCAGGCCGAGACGGGCCATCTCGATGACATGGCGGGGGGAGAAGTCCATGTGGGAGGCGGCGGGACAACTGCCCGAACACATGCCGCACTGATAGCACAGATGAAGGTTCTCTCCGCCGAGTTCCCTGACCTTCCTCACGAACTCGCTGTCTGTTCTGCGGCCGGATATACTCAAAGGCATCGTCTCATTGCCCATGTATAATCTTCAGAGTACCTCTTCCGCGCGCCGGGCACACCAGCACTGCATGTTGACGGCTACCGGCATGCTGGCGATGTGGCAGGGGTAGGTCTCGACGTGAACGGCCAGGGCGGTGACTGTGCCGCCGTAGCCCATGGCGCCGATGCCCAGGCCGTTGACCCTCTCCAGTATCTCCCTCTCGAGGTCGGCAACCCCGGGATCGGGGCCGGGCTCGCCGACCTTGCGCAGCAACGCCTTCTTGGCCATAAACATGGTCTTGTCCGTCGTGCCGCCCACGCCGACACCCAGTATAACCGGAGGGCAGGGATTACCGCCGGCCTCGTCGACCAGGTTGACGACAAAATCGATCACCCCCTGGCGTCCTCTGGCCGGCGTGAGAACCGTGAGGCGGGAGCAGTTCTCCGAGCCGCCGCCCTTGGGCAGCACTCTTATCCTCAGTCTGTCGCCGGGGACGATATCGGTATGGATCATGGCCGGAGTGTTATCTTTCGTATTGACCCTGGCAAAGCAGGGCTGACCGGCTATGGATTTGCGCAGATAGCCTTTGTCGTAACCGCGGCGCACTCCCTCGTTGACAGCCTCATACAGGTCGCCGCCTGTTACGTGCGCGTCCTGGCCCAGTTCAAGCATGACCACGGCGGCGCCGGTGTCCTGGCAAAGGGGAACCGTTTCCTTTTCGGCTACCTCGACGTTCTCCAGCATTCTGTCCAGTACGTCGCGGCAGACGGGGGACTCCTCTTTCTCCCTGGCCTGCTCCAGCGCGACGATGACGTCGGGGGGCAGATGGTGACATGAATGCTCGAAAAGACGGGCTACGGTGTCCGTTACGGCGCCGGCCTGAATCTCTCTCATTACAACTGCATGACCTTGATTAGTTCCAGCACCGCATCAGCCGACTTCTTCAGCGCAGCATGCTCGTCGGCAGTAAGCTCGATCTCAACTACCTGTTCGATGCCGTTCTTGCCCAGCTTGACGGGAACTCCGACGACGACTCCGTTGATGCCGTATTCTCCCTCGAGAAGGGCGGCGCAGGGCAGTATCTCTTTCTTGTCAAGCAAGACGGCCTCCACCATCTGAGCCGAGGCCACGGCCGGGGCGTAGTAGGCACTGCCCGTCTTGAGCAGGGCCACTATCTCTCCTCCGCCTTTGACCGTGCGCTCAACAAGTCCTGCAACCCTATCCTCGGGCAGCAGCTTGCTGATGGGAATGCCGCCGACGGTGCAGAGCCTGGTGACCGGCACCATGGTGTCGCCGTGACCGCCCAGCACGCAGGTAGAGACGCTCTTGACCGAGACGCCGAGTTCCTGCGCGATAAAGGTGCTGAGCCTGGCGCTGTCCAGTATGCCCGACTGTCCTATAACCCTGTTGCGGGGAAACTTGCTCACGTGGAGGGCCAGCTGGGTCATGGCATCGAGGGGATTGGCCACCACGATTATTATGCAGTCCGGTGAATGACGGACGACTCCCTCGGTGACCTCGCGGACGATCTTCATGTTCGTGAGGACGAGGTCGTCCCGGCTCATACCCGGCTTGCGCGCCACGCCTGATGTTATGACAACTACGTCCGAGCCGGCGGTGTCCTTATAATCGTTGGTGCCCACGATATTGACATCAGACTCGATGACAGGAGTCGCCTCCAGCATATCGAGCCCCTTGCCCTGGGGAAGCCCTTCGATTATGTCAAGCAGAACGATGTCGGCATAACCCCTTTCTGCGATTCTGAAGGCGCAGGTGGCTCCGACGTTTCCGGCACCGATTACGGAGACTTTGCTTCGCACTGCACTTACCTCCTTGTCTGTTTCTTCATACTGCCTCTTTCGCAGCGGGGAGGCAACTACCCTATAACGGCCAGGACGTCATTGGTGTGCACAGAGGCACCCGGCTCGAAGCTGATCGACCTGACCTCTCCATCCACAGGCGATGGCACGTTGTTCTGCATCTTCATGGCTTCGAGTATAAGGAGCGGGTCACCGGTCTTCACCTTATCGCCGACCTTGACCAGGTAGCGAATGACCATGCCCGGCATGGGAGCAGGCACCTTCGTGCCTTCGGCAACTTGAGCCGTCTTCGCCTTCTTTGCCTGCGCCTTAGGCGGTGCTGCCGCAGGCGGAGGCTGGGCGGGCGGCGGAGGAGCGGTGTTCGCGGGAGTAGAGACGCTGATGGCGGGCGAACTGCCGACGGGATCGACGTCCACCTCGTAGTAGTCACCGTCTATAAAGACGTTGAACGTTCTCACCCCGGGACCCTTCTCGGGAGCCGGTTTCTCGGTCTTCTCCACCAGCTTGCCGGCCTTCGCCCTGGCGATAAGCTCGTCCTCCTGCTTGATCTGCTCCAGCGTCTTGGGAGCACGCGGGGGCTTCCAGTCATCGGGAACGGTTGTATCCATGCCGTACTTGTACCTCAGGAAGCGGGCACCGGTAGTGGGGAACAGGGCATAGGTAAGAACATCCTTAATATCCCTGGCGAATTCCTTTGACTCTTCTTTGGCCTTCTCCAGTTCCGGCTCCAGCATATCGGCTGCCCGGCCCTTCATAGGCTCTTCACCTCTCGGGTAACCCTTGAGCACCGACTTCTGTACGTCCTTGTCTATCGGCGCCGGAGGGCTGCCGTAAAGGCCGTAGCAGTAGTCCTTGGTCTCCTGGGTGGTCATCTTGTAACGTCCGGCCAGCACATTCTGCACGGCCTGGACGCCGACGATCTGGCTGGTAGGCGTGACCAGGGGAGGATAGCCCAGCTCAGCCCTGGCCCTGGCAGTCTCCGCCCTCACCTCCTCCAGCCTATCCAGCGCGTTGGCCTGCCTTAGCTGCGAGACCAGGTTCGAGGTCATGCCGCCGGGAATCTGGTGCACGAGCACCCCGGCATCGATGACCGACATGGACGAAGTGTCCAGAAAGTCTCTGTACTTGGGGGCAATCTTTTCCAGCATCTGCCCGCACTTGAAGAGCTGCTCGACATCGAGCCCGGTGTCCCTATCGGTGCCGTAGAGGGCGACGACCAGGGGCTCAATGGGCGGCTGCGATGTGCGCAGGGCAAACGGCGACAGAGCAGTGCCGACAACGTCGAGCCCGGCCTCTATGGCCTTGAGCACCGACATGGAGGCCTGCCCGCTGGTATAGTGCGTGTGGAGCTCGATGGGAATGTTCACGCTCTCCTTGAGGGCCTTGACCAGCTCGTAGGCATCGTAGGGAGATATCAGCCCGGCCTGGTCCTTGATGCAGATAGAGTCGGCGCCCATGTCCTGGAAAATCCTGGCCTTCTTGACGTAGTATTCCAGGTTGTAGACCGGCCCGCCCATTCTCGGCTGGGTAAGCGAGTAACACACTGCAGCCTGGTAATGCTTGCCGGCCTTCTTGACGGCCCTGGCGGCCCGCGTGTGATTTCGCTCGTCGTTAACCGCGTCGAAGATGCGGAAGATGTCGATACCGACATCGGCAGACTGCTTCACAAATTCGTCGACCAGGTCATCGTGATGATTCCGATAGGCAACGAGGTTCTGTCCCCGCAAGAGCATCTGCAGCGGGATCTCGGGCATGAGCTCTTTGAGCTTTCGGGGTCTCTCCCAGGGATCCTCACCCAGGAATCGATGGGGGACATCGAAGGTCGCCCCACCCCAGACTTCCATAGCGTGGAAGCCGCACTTCCTCATCTCGGGCGCCAACCAGACCATGTCCTCGGTCAGCATCCTCGTGGCGACCGTGGACTGATGCCCATCACGGAAGGTGGTATAGCAGATCTTAACGGGGTTCTTTGCTTTTGGCCTCGACTTCACCTTGTCAGCGGTAAGGTTCTTTGCGAGAACCTTCCCTTTTCCGATTCCTGATCCGTCCATTAGATTACCTCCTATCGGTGATGATAAGTTACGCTATACTATAGCTCCGGGCATAACCGGGAACCGGGACACAAATGAGCCGGTTCCTCAACTCGTCCGAAACCGGGCCGCGGGATAACAGAGGTCTGCCATCACCTGGATACAATTCTCCTCTGCCACATCATGCGCATACGCATTATCTCCTCGCGGCCGGAACTGCGCCACGGGCTAAACACGGCTACCGGCCCCGGTTGCTGCACCGGAGGCATAAGAGACTTTGCCTCCTCCTCCAGATAGGCAGCCACGGCGGCCGTGATAGCGGCTATCGTTCCCCTTCTATTCTTCAATGCTTACTAACTGATCCTATTGCCTCGATCTCTCTACAGAGGGATGTTGCCGTGCTTCTTCGGTGGCCTGGTCTCCCTCTTTGTGGAGAGAAGCCTGAAGGCGTTGATTATCCTGGGACGACTGTCACGGGGGAGTATGATCTCGTCGACATATCCCCGCGTGGCGGCGATATAGGGGTTGTACAGGAGATCTCGATACTCCTGTATCTTCTCCTTCTGCTTCTCCTCGGGATCAGAGGCGGACTCGATCTCCCTGCGGAAGATGACCGGCGTGGCGCCTTCGGCACCCATCACGGCAATCTCCGCGGTGGGCCAGGCGAACACGAAATCGGCACCCAGGTCCTTGCTGCACATAGCAAGATACGAGCCACCGTAGTCCTTGCGGATGACAAGCGTGATCTTAGGAACCGTAGCTTCCGAATAGCACCATAGAACCTTGGCCCCGTGCCTGATGATACCCGACCATTCCTGATCGGCCCCCGGCAGATAGCCCGGCACATCGGCAATGGTGAGCAACGGAATATTGAAGGCATCGCAGAAGCGGATGAACCTGGTTATTTTGTCCGAGGCGTTCACGTCAAGGCACCCGGCAAGATGCAGGGGCTGGTTGGCGATAATGCCCACCGTTCGCCCATCGAGCCTGGCGAAGCACACGATGGCGTTGCGTGCATATTGATGATGGGGTTCAACCATCTCCCCGTTGTCGACGATGGCCTGGATGACGGTTCTCACGTCATAGGCCTGGCCTGGTTCCTCCGGTATTATGCTGTCCAGCGCAGGATCGATACGATTCGCATCGTCCGTAGTCGCGACCAGAGGTGGATCCTCCATGTTGTTCGAGGGAAGGTAGCCCAGGAGTTTCTTGATCAACTCTATGGCGTCGGCATCGCTATCGCAGGGGAAATGGCACACGCCGCTCTTGGTGGCATGGCTCATAGCCCCGCCCAACTCCTCGGAGGTGATCTCTTCTCCCGTCACCTGCTTGATAACCGCCGGGCCGGTGATGTGCATATAGCTCGTCCCTTTGGTCATAAAGACCCAGTCCGTCATGGCGGGCGAGTAGACCGCGCCGCCGGCGGTGGGGCCCATGATAGCCGAGATCTGAGGGATAACACCGGAGGCCGCCGAGTTCCGGAAGAATATCTGCCCGTAACCCGAAAGGGCGTCAACTCCCTCCTGAATGCGAGCACCACCGGAATCATTGAGCCCCACTACGGGGATGCCACACTTCATGGCCAGGTCCATCACCTTGCATATCTTCCTGGCGTGCATTTCACCCAGCGATCCTCCCATGGAGGTGAAGTCCTGGGAGAAGGCACAAACGGGGCGACCATCCACTGTCCCGTATCCGGTAACGACTCCCTCTGCCGGAACCTCCACCCTGTCCATCCCGAAGGAGTTAGCTCGATGCCTCACAAACAAATCAACCTCTTGAAAGGTACCCTGGTCGAAAAGAAGGTCGATCCTCTCGCGAGCGGTTAGTTTTCCCGATTTGTGCTGCTTCTCAACCCGATCCGCCCCTCCCAGCGCCCTCTCCGCCTCCTCCTTCTCCTGTAGTTTCTTCAGCTTTTCGGCAACGGTGTCCATCACAATTTCTCCTTACTGGCTGACCTAACAAACCAGAATATCATAGCTCGGATTGGCGGTTAAATCAACTTCCCCGGCATGTACTGGACACGCGGGGATATCCCTGCTCGCGAGCGGAGGATCCGTCCGCGGCCTACCGACTCGCCGCAGAGGAAGCTGCCCATTACGCGTCTGCTGCGAGCGGTTGTGCTACTATTGTCCGGCACGCAGTAGATGGCCGTCGCAGGCAATACCGTTATCATGAACTCGGCCGGCAGCGACACTCAACGCAGAACAAGAGCCTTGACACCCCGGTTCAGGATGATAAGATGGTGGAAAACTTGAAACCAGGAATAATCGCGATCGACGGTCCGGTGGCGGTCGGCAAGAGCAGCGTGGGCTCGATGCTGGCCAGAAGGCTGGGCTATGTCTTCTTCGACACGGGTATGATATACCGGGCGTTCACCTGGAAGGTGATCGAGTCAGGCATTCCTCCGACGGACGAGGAAGAGATCTGCCGCCTGGTAGATGCAACACGGTTTGAATTTGTGGCCGTACAGGGGTGGAGGCTTTCGCCCATCATCGATGGTGAGGATGTCTCCTCCGGTCTACTATGCCCCAGGGTAGAAGAACTTGTGCCCGTGACGTCTAAGATAGCCGGTGTCCGTCGTGCACTCGTATCGCAGCAACGCAGGTTTGCAGGGCGGGGGAAGGTTGTGATGGCGGGCCGGGATATAGGCACGGTTGTGCTGCCCCGGGCGGAACTGAAGATATTCCTCGCCGCCTCCACAGAGGAGAGGACAAAGCGCCGCCACAGCGAACTGGTGGAGCGGGGGGAGAACACCGACCTGGAGACCGTCATGACCGAACTCAAGAAGCGAGACGAGATGGACATGAACAGAACCATCTCGCCGCTTAAGCCCGCCGACGACGCCGTAATCGTCAACACGGAGGGGCTTAGCTTAGAGCAAGTGGTGGACAAGATATTCGCCCTGGCGGCAGACCGATGACGTTTTCCCGAAGAGTTTTCCTGACCGTATTCAGACCCCTGCTCAACATCCTCTTCTCCTGGAGAGTCACGGGAAATGAGAATGTGCCCGTGACGGGACCGGTGATACTGACGGCCAACCATGTTAGCGCCGCCGACCCTTTTTTCCTGGCGTTCGGCCTTCCGCGGTGGATTGACTTCATGGCCAAAGAGGAACTCTTCCGGTCTGCCTTCGTGAGAGCCATTTTTCGCTGGGCCGGGTCCTTCTCCATACGCCGTGAAGGTGAAATGAGGCACACACAAGGGGTGCTTAACCAAGCCATAGGTGTCCTCGAGAGAGGCTCGATGCTGGGGATCTTCCCGGAGGGCAGCCGCAGCCGCGACGGAAAGCTAAGAAAGGCCAGAACCGGTTGTGCAGTCTTAGCCTCACAGGCAGATGTCCCCGTTCTTCCCGTTGGCATCGCGGGTACCGACAAGCTCGGTGGCATAAGCTGGCTGTGGAAGCGACCTCCGATAGTCGTCAACATCGGCAAGCCGTTCCGGGTCACACCTGCACAGGGTAGGCTGGGCAGAGCGCAAAGGCAGTGCCTGACCACACAGATAATGAGCGAGATAGCCAACCTCCTGCCGCCGGAGCAACGAGGTGCATATGAAAGGCATGAAGATCGAGAAGGCTGAAAAGCTGGGGCTGTGCTTCGGCGTCAGGCGGGCAATCAAGCTGCTCAAAGAGGCAGTCAACCAATACGGAGAGATAGAAACGCTGGGGCCTCTGGCGCATAATCGCCTGCTGGTTGAATCATTGGCCAGCCTGGGGGTGAGACCCATCAATGATCTCAAAGAGGTGAAAGGCAAGGTTCTGGCTATCACCACTCACGGCGCGAGCCCGACCTTACTGGCTGAGATCGCCAGCAAGCAGATCCATGTCATAGACACCACCTGTCCCATAGTGCGCAAAGCCCAGAATACAGCCAGAGAGCTTGCCGAGGCCGGCTTCGACGTGATCATATTCGGAGAAGGAAACCACTCCGAGGTCAAAGGCCTGCTGGGACATACAGGAGGCAAAGGCTTAGCCGTCCTCAACACCGAGCAAGTGGAGGCCTGGGTAAACCGGCCATCGCGTCTGGGAATCATATCCCAAACAACCCAGACCCGACCTGCCTTCATTGAGTTTGCAGGCAGGCTTATCTCCGTGTTTGGCCCCGGGACCAGCGAGATGCGCTTCGTCAACACCTTATGTCAAGTAACGCAGGGGCAACAGGATGCTGCCATGAGGCTGGCCCACAGGACTCAACTCATGATAGTGATAGGAGGGAGCAACAGCGCCAATGCCAGCCACCTCGTAGCTATCTGCTCGCCAATAGTAGAAACCCACCTGGTAGAAACAGCAGATGAAATTGACGGCTCGTGGCTTTCGGCAAAGCAGCATATCGGTATCACGGCGGGAGCATCCACCCCTGATGAAGCAGTGGAGGACTTGATAGACAGGTTGAGATCGCTAGGGACCTCAGCCTAGCCCGCCGCTCAGTTTTCTGCCGCCGATAAGGTGAAGATGAAGGTGGGGCACCTGTTGCCCTCCTTCAGAGCGGCAGTTAATCACCAGGCGATAACCCCTGTCCGCAATCCCCTCCTTCTCGGCCAGATTCCTGGCAATGATTATCAGTCGCCCGGCAAGATCTTGTTGCTCGTCAGTGAGATCCGCCGATGAGTCGATGTGCATCTTCGGGATAACCAGTATATGTACCGGCGCTTGAGGTGAGATATCCCTAAAGGCCACAAAACCCTCATCCTGGTAGACTATGTCGCCGGGCATCTCACCGGCAACGATCCGACAGAAGACGCATTCATCAGGCATAGACCAACTCCTTTATCATAATGATCATAATACTACACGTTCCTGTCTTACGTGTCACTAGCGTCTCCGGGCCAGATCGTAGACTATCGATCTTCGACTATTCCAGGGCCGCGCCTTATCCCCGAATGTCTGGAGGCTATCCGTCATAAGAGGATCTCACCGCTCTTTGCATTTTTAACGCATATATGGTAAATTCAGACAAAGGGACTAAACCTAAAGGTGGGGATTGCCCACTTTTTTGTTAAGTAGGGAATATATGATGAAGACAGAACTGCGGGCTGCGATCACTCAGCTTTCGGCTGAGAGAAACTTGCCCAAGGAGGTCGTCCTGGCCGTCCTGGAATCAGCGCTGGCCTCAGCATACAAAAAGGACACAGGGGCTCTGGAACAGGATATTGTGGTCAAGGTCGATCCCAACACAGGTGAGATTAACTTCTATGCTCAGAAGGTAGCAGTCGACACGGTTGCCAATCCGGATCTCGAGATATCCATTGACGATGCTCATAAGCTGCGGGCAGGGGCACAGATCGGCGACACAGTAAGCATAGAATGCACTCCCAGGAATATCGGTCGTATTGCGGCTCAAGCTGCTAAACAGGTCGTGCTGCAGCGATTACGAGAGGCCGAGCAACGCATTGTCTGCGAAGAGTTTACCGGCAGGGAGGGAGATATTGTCGCCGGAGTAGTTCATTTCATGGAACCACAACGAATCTATGTCAGACTGAGCAGGACAGAGGCGATACTGCCTTCCGATGAACAGGTACCTACTGAGCGCTACCACAAAGGGCAGCGTCTAAGGTTCTACCTGCTCGATATAGCCCAGGGGAGCAGAGGCCCTCAGATAATACTCTCACGCTCACATCCCCACTTCATACGCCGCCTGTTTGAGCTTGAGATACCGGAGGTTCACAGCGGGCTGGTGGAACTGAAAGCCTTAGCCAGAGAGGCAGGGCATCGAACCAAAGTAGCAGTGGCTAGCAGCCAGGAGAACACCGATCCAGTGGGTTGCTGTCTCGGCCCCAGGGGCATAAGACTGCAAAGCATCCTCAAGGAACTACGTGGCGAGAAGATAGATGTAATCCAATGGCATAGCGACCCAGCGGTGTTCATAGCGAATGCCCTGAGCCCGGCTCAGGTCGTGAGTACAAATATCGATCAAGCGAGAAGGGCAGCTACTGTAGTTGTACCGGATAAGCAACTCTCACTGGCAATAGGAAAAGAAGGACAGAATGCCAGACTGGCGGCAAGACTCACAGGCTGGCGTTTCGATATTAAGAGCGTCTCTGCTGTTGAGGCAGAAAAGTCCCTACTGCCAGAGCCTGAAGCGGAGGCGGAGACTATTCTGCCTGAGATCGAGGAGTTAGAGCCGATTAAAGAGAAGGAGGCTGAGGAGCCAGGCCTGGAAGAGTCTGTCGAGCTTGACAGCATGTTCGAAGCTCCCGCGCAGGAGACACACGAGGAGAAACAGATCCGGTTTGCTGAAGAGATCCTGCGGGATGCGTTGAAGTCGGAAACGACAGACAAGGCGAAGAGTGCAACTAAAGGTAAGGGGAAAAGCACAAGGCACAGGAAGAAAGCCGATGATCTCTGGAGTGACGAACTCGAAGAATAGGCGTCTGCCTCAGCGCACTTGTGTTGCTTGCAGACGGGTTGATGATAAGCATGGCTTGATCCGTCTCGTGCGCACCATGGATGGAGCGATTGAGGTGGATGTGTCCGGTAAGAAGAGGGGCAGAGGTGCTTACCTCTGCCCGAACAGGGCTTGCTGGGAGAACGCCCTGAAGAAGAATCGCCTGGATTATTGTCTTCGGACAAGACTGAGCGACGGCGATCGCCAACTGCTGACTGAATACAGCCATGGATCGCTGAAGGAGACCTGCATTTGAAGAGTAGTAAATCGAAGGTGAAGGAAGAAGCTCTGCAAGTTGAGCTTCCGCCTTCTATAACCGTGAAGCAGATGGCCGATCTGTTGAGAGTAGAGCCTGCCAAGATAATCAAGCAACTGATGCGAAAAGGGATCATGGCCAATGTTAACCAGGTGATCGACTTCGATATGGCAAGTACGATAGCTACAGATCTAGGATATCAGGCTAAGGCAGCAATAGAGCGCAGAGACCTGCCATCCAAGAAGAAAGAACGAAAGACGAAACTACCGGTTCGCCCCCCGGTCGTTACTGTCATGGGCCACGTCGATCACGGAAAGACCACCCTGCTTGACGTGATCAGGAAGACCAATGTGACCGCGCAAGAGGCAGGAGCCATTACTCAGCACATAGGTGCCTACCAGGCAACGGTGGATGACCGCAAGATCACTTTTCTTGATACACCGGGGCACGAAGCCTTCACCGCCATGAGGGCCCGCGGCGCACAGGCGACTGACATTGTAATACTGGTGGTTGCTGCCGATGATGGCGTTATGCCGCAGACTGTGGAAGCTGCGCACCACGCCAAAGCTGCCAAGGTCCCCATAGTTGTTGCCCTAAACAAGATCGACAAACCTGATGCCAATCTTGACAGCATAAGGCAACAACTCGCAGATCTAGGTCTGGTAGTTGAGGAGTGGGGTGGCGACACTGTTTGCGTATCAATATCTGCCAAGGAAGGGCAAGGAATACCGGATCTGCTAGAGAACCTGTTCCTGGTGGCCGACATACTCGAGCTGAAAGCTGATCCTGATAGCCCCGCAGAAGGAGTGGTCATCGAGGCCAAGCTGGACAAGACTAAAGGTCCTTTAGCTACTTTTCTGGTTCAGAAGGGAGGTCTCAAACGAGGCGATGTTGTGGTGGCCGGTGATACCTGGGGCAGGGTGAAGGCCATGTTTGATGATAAAGGGAAGCAACTGCACAAGGCAGGACCGTCGACTCCGGTAGAGATACTCGGGTTGAATGAGGTGGCAAGATCGGGAGATCTTTTTGCTGTGCTTGCCGATGAACATGAAGCGCGAAGCATCGTAGACAAGCAGAAGCAGGCAAGGGCAAACGCCGTCCTCAGTTTAAGCGCACTTTCCAGTCAGATCAGCGATGGTCACATAAAGGAGTTGAACATAGTCTTAAAGACTGACGTCGACGGCAGCATTGAACCGGTAAAGACTTCGCTTGAGAGGTTGAGTACAGACAAGGCAAAGGCCAGGGTCATTCATGCTGCCAGCGGAAGCATCACTGAGAGTGATGTGCTCCTGGCATCGGCGTCAAAGGGCATTGTCATTGGGTTTGACACTCACACGTCTCCCGGAGCAGTGCAGCTGGCCAACAGAGAAGCGGTAAGCATCCACCACTACAACGTGATCTACAAACTCATAGAGGACATGGAGAGGACACTCAAGGGAATGCTCGAGCCAACCTATGCCGATGTACTCAGCGGACGGGCCGAGGTGAGAGCCGTCTTCCCGAGCAGCAAACTGGGCAGGATCGCCGGAGTTTATGCTATGGAAGGGAAAATCCGGAGGGATGCTCAAGTTAGGATACTGCGGCAGAACAAAGCAATAGGCGAATCTCGGGTATCCAGTCTTAAGCGTTTCACCGAGGACGTCGCCGAAGTCTCCGCAGGCCTCGAGTGCGGACTCGGAATAGAAGGGAACATAAATTTCGAGGTCGGTGATATCATCGAGTTCTACCGTAAGGAGAGAGTGGACTAGTAATGGTGCGGGACACGGATCGACCATGAGCAGGCGAAGCGAGAGAACAAGTAAGCTGATCCAGCGCGAGATCAGCACTCTGCTTGAGCGTGAGGTTAGTGATCCCAGGCTCAGTAGTCTTATCTCAGTAACGGAAGTTACGCTCTCGGATGATCTCAGACATGCCAAGGTATTTGTCAGTATGCTGAGCAGCGAGGTAAACAGAGACGATATGCTTACCGGCTTCAACAACGCTTCAGGATTCCTACGCAGGGAGTTGGCATCACACCTTAAACTAAGATATACCCCCGAGCTAAGCTTTCATTACGATGATTCAATTGAGCGGGGAGCCCGTTTGCTCAGACTTATTGGCGAGGCAACCAACACTGAATAGCTGTTTCCGGAGCCAATCCGGATCGATGAACAGGTATTGACATTGAGATATCCGAGTATGTATAAATGGGTGTACATAGAAACACTTTGATGCACTCTGCCCTCAGAATTCGAGTACTCTCAAGGCCCTCTCATCACGTCAGGTTTAGAACTGAGACGTTCCCTGAATGCATCCAGACAAAACCCGGGAGAGGGAAATCATAGGTTCAAGGAGTCCGATTTATCTGCTGAGAGAATACAGGTAGAGATAAGTGAGGCTTGGTTCGCCGGACAGGTTGTCCGGATCAATGAAACGGAGGTAAGAATGGGGTCAATAAACGTAGCTATCATAGGTGTCGGCAATTGCGCTTCGTCCCTGGTGCAAGGAATCCGTTACTATAAGGATGCCAAGGAAGATGAATCTGTTCCCGGTCTAATGCATGTTAACCTGGGAGGCTATCACATATCAGACATAAACTTCGTGGCTGCCTTTGATATCGACAAGAACAAGGTGGGCAAGGACCTGGCAGAGGCGATTTTCACCAAACCTAACAATACCATCAGGTTTTGTGACGTACCTAAGACGGGTGTCCGGGTCGAGAGAGGCATGACCCACGACGGCCTCGGCCTCTATCTATCAAAGATCATCACCAAGGCACCGGGCCCGACAGCAAACATTGTCGATATACTGGAGAAAACGAAGACCGACGTCGTGATCAGCTACTTGCCTGTGGGAAGCGAGCAGGCCACCAAGTGGTATGTTGAGCAAATACTGGCTGCCGGATGCGGCTTCATCAACTGCATACCGGTCTTCATTGCACGTGAGCCTTATTGGCAGAACCGCTTTGCCGCGCGCGGACTGCCGGTTATAGGAGATGACATCAAGTCCCAGGTAGGTGCCACAATAACTCATCGTGTACTGACCAAGCTTTTCAGTGACCGGGGCGTCAAACTTGAGCGCACTTACCAACTCAACTTCGGCGGCAATACCGATTTCTACAATATGCTGGAACGGCAACGTCTGGAATCCAAGAAGATATCCAAGACCGATGCCGTAACCTCGCAGCTAGACTACGTAATGGATCCCGACGACATCTATATCGGTCCCAGCGACTATGTACCGTGGTTGACTGACCGCAAGTTCTGCCATGTGAAGATGGAGGGCCGCACCTTCGGCGATGTCCCCCTAAACCTGGAGTTGAAGCTCGAGGTATGGGATAGCCCTAATTCAGCGGGGGTAGTCATCGACGCCATCAGATGCTGCAAGATAGCACTGGACCGCGGCTTAAGCGGAACCATTGTCGGGCCTTCAGCTTACTTCATGAAATCTCCTCCTGTTCAGTATTTTGATGAGGAAGCTCACGTTCGTACAGAGGCATTCATCTCAGGACAAGAACAGGAGCGTCCTGTCTCTCTGCCTGAACTGGAGTCAGTTGAGATTCAGGGGTAGACTGTTCCCTCTTCGCAGATACTGGCTCCAGCCGATGCCGCTTGAGAGTAGATCCAGCACATGACCTCACTCATTGGTGGCGAGGACATCAAAGATAGCGATTCGCTCGAGGTTTCCCTCTCCACCATGTGGGCGAAAGACAGATTTGCCCGCATGGCAGATTTCGTTGCCAAAGCTAGAGAGCTGGGATTCACTCATATAGAGGTGAACGCATCAGTATCGCGGCAGAAGCTCAGCGAACTCATCGCAAATGCAGCACCCATATCGAGCCTGCATTCTCCCTGTCCTGCGGCGTTGTCGTCTCGAGGAACCCCGGTGGCTGAACTCTCACTGAGTGCCCTCGACGAAGGCGAACGTGCGGAAGCAGTCAGTGCTGCCAGGCAGACGATAGACCTTGCGGCGAGTGTGAAGGCCAGGGCTATTGTCCTTCACATGGGTGAAGTGCCGGTTGACCCGGGCCTGCAGGTTAGAATGCATGAACTCTACTCGGAGGGTCATGCTAAGAGCGAGGAATACACACGTGCCAGAAAGGAACTGGTCTCGCAACGCAAATCGCGAGTCGCCCCTTATCTTGATGCCGCGAGGAAGAGCCTGCTCGAGCTCAGCGACTACAGTTCGCGAAAGGGTATAATGCTCGGGATTGAGACAAGATACCATCTTCACGAGATACCGAATATGGAGGAGACAGCAGATCTACTTAGTGAAGCACCGGCAGATACCGTGGGCTACTGGCATGACATGGGACACGCCGAGGTTCAGCAACGCCTCGGTTTCGGCACACACGAGGAGTGGCTTTCACGATTCAACCATAGGATGATCGGCATCCATCTACACGATATTCGTGGCCTGTCTGATCATCATGCCCCGGGGAACGGAGACACGGACTGGACAATGGTAAAACGATACTTAACGGCACGGACGCTGAAGATCTGCGAAATCGGACAATGGAATGATGAAGACCAGGTACAACGAGTAGTTGGTTTTCTTCGGAAGGAAGGGATAACGGGGTGACCAGCAAAAGCGGATGAAGCTACCTGAGCTTAGAAGAGATCTTGCGAACCGTATCACCATGCCCGCTGTGGCTGTTCTGGCCAAGTGCGGGATAACGCCCAATGC
>PWZA01000063.1 GCA_003567655.1 Dehalococcoidia bacterium | reverse complement strand
GCCGTTGCAACATCGGTGACATCTACGTATGCCGTGACGGCCCGGTCTTCAGCTACGAAGAGATCAAGAACTTCAAGTCAGACGAGTACTAGACAGCTTCTCACCCTACGTTCAGGTCTTTCCCGGTCAGTTGTCTGCATTAGTTCTATGTGTTTGCTTCGGCTCCCCTTCTCCACAAAGCTTGCCCCGGGAGTATGTAAGGTTGGAGTCGACTGAGATCATCCTTTTGCACTACTCATCGGCGAGATAGGTCCCGCTCTTGCCGCCGCTCTTCTCCATAAGGCGGATGTCTCCGATAGTCATCCTCTGGTCTGCTGCCTTGCACATGTCGTAAATCGTCAGGGCGCAGACAGTCACCGCCACCAGTGCTTCCATCTCGAAGCCTGTCTTTCCTATCCCCTTCGCGGTGGCCGTGATTTGAACCCCCGCGGGATCGGAGTCACCATCGGGCACATGGATTTCAACTGCTACGCTTGTTAGGCGGAGGGGGTGGCAGAGGGGTATCAGCCGGTGGGTCTCTTTGGCAGCCATGATGCCGGCTGTCCTGGCCACGGCGAGCACGTCTCCTTTTTCCAGTCGGCCTTTGCGGATCAGCTCCAGCGTGGCCGGTTTCATGGTAACTGTGCCCTTGGCTAGTGCCCGGCGTTCTGTATCTGTCTTGTCAGTGACGTCTATCATACGAATCTGTGTTGGTTCCATATCTAGCCTCCGATCTGTGACATCTTACTATTGATAACTCCCCCTGCTCCTCTTATCTCAAGAGGGGTGGCATTGCCTTCTTTCAGGTGGTGACGTTCAGGCTTGGAAGCCACGGCCTCTAGGACGAGGCGCTTCAACTCTGATGGTTGGGCATTATTGCGCAGCGGTGTCCTCAGGTCAACCTCATCGTCGGACATGAGACACGGGCGCAGCCTGCCGTCGGCGCTGAGCCGCAGGCGGTTACACCGTGAGCAAAAGGATGGTTCACTTAGCGGAGTGATGAAGCCTATTGTACCCGTGGCTCCGGGCAACCGGTAGTAAGCAGCGGGTCCGTTGCCGGTGGGTGGCATGCGGGGTTCGAGTTTTCCGAGCGAGCCCATGAGCTTCTGCAGTTCAGCGGCAGGGATGAAGTCCACCTCGCCATTGAATGGCATACGCTCGATGAAGCGGACGTGCCATTCCTGGTCGATGGTCAGCCTGGCGAAATCAAGCACCTCGTCGTCGTTAACTCCGCGGATAACGACCACGTTGATCTTAACCGGGTGAAGGCCGGCGTCCTTCGCTGCCTCTATGCCATCGAGAACCGTGCCTAACTCGCCCAGACGTGTTATGTCACGAAATCTGCCCGCTTTGAGGGTGTCCAGGCTGACGTTGACCCTGCTCAACCCGGCCTGTTTCAGTTCGAGGGCGTATCTTCTTAGAAGAACGCCATTAGTGGTGAGCGATACCTCCTCCATACCCGGAACCTGAGATAGCATCCCTACGAGCTCTGGCAATGCGGCCCTGACCAGAGGCTCTCCGCCTGTGAGACGTATCTTGTTGATGCCCGCCTCCGTCGTTGCCCTTACAACACTGAGGATCTCCTCATAGGAGAGGATGTTGCTCCGGGGTATAAGGGGAACGCCCGATGATGGCATGCAGTAGGTACAGCGCAGGTTGCAGCGGTCGGTAACCGAAACGCGTAAGTAGTTTATGCTCCGTCCGCAGGAATCAGGTGCTCCGGTCATCGGTCGGTGCTCCTCTCTATGATATGTACGGCCGTAGCCTTGAAGTCGGCGACGACCGGAAGGCCCATCTCGAGTCCGAGTTCGTCCGCCGACACTCTGGTGACAAGGGCAATAAGAGGAAACCCGCAGTCTACCTCCACACGGCTAAGGGGACCCGACGATGCTACGTTGGCAACCATTCCCTGAAACGAGTTTCTGGCCGAGCTCTGATGGGTCACGGGGGCAAGAGTGATGTCCTCAGGCCTGATGCAGGCGTACACCTCCTTACCTTTCGGGTGGTCGGACACTGCTTCTATCATGAGCGCTTCGGGTCCCCGGGCTATGGCTGCAGTGGCTATACCGTCCTTGTTGGCAACTATTATGCATTCGATGATGTTCTCCATACCCACAAAGCCGGCCACCTCTTCACTGCGGGGTGAACGGAAGACGCAGGTGGCATCGCCTGTCTGCACGAGTCTCCCTTCGATGAGAACCCCTATCCTGTCTGCAAGCTGCTGTCCCTGGGACATATCATGTGTTGCCATTATCATGGTGGTGCGGTGTTGTCCGGCGATGTTCTGGATCAACCGCTCGATCTTCGCCCCTGAAACCGGGTCGAGATTTGCCGTTGGCTCGTCCAGCAACAGAACCTCCGGCTCAAGCACGAGGGCTCTGGCAAGGGCTACCCTCTGTGCCTCGCCACCGGAAAGGGTGCGTGCGTCTCTGCCATCGCAGCCGTTCAGTTCCACTATTTCCAGGATACTGCGAACCTTGTTGCTGATAACATCTTCTTTCTCTCCCCTCCATCTCAGGCCGCAGGCAACGTTGTCGTAGACGCTCGAATCGAAGAACTGGGGCTTCTGGTGTATAAATGAGATTCGCCGTCGCATCTCCAGCCTCTGTCTCCCCGACTGTGGAACCGGCCTGCCGTCGAAGATGATCTCTCCGGAGGTGGGGGTTTCCAGAAGGTCTATTATGCGCAGGACCGTTGTCTTGCCCGCTCCGGTAGGCCCGATGAGGGCGAAGACCTCACCCCTGGCTATGCTCAGGCTCACGTCCTTCAGGACCTCTCTTGTGCCATAGCTATGGGTCAGGCCGGTGATCCCGATCATTGAGGAGGATTGGCTCATTGTGACCTCCGATGTTGAAGTCTATTCAGGACGATGCTGATGACCAGTGCCAGGAACAGGAGGATCATACCGAGCGCCAGAGCCAGTTCGAGGTTACCCCTCTGTGTAGCCAGCCAGATCGCTCCGGTCATCATCCTGGTATAACCGTCTATGTTGCCACCCACCATCATGGCAACGCCTAGCTCCGATAGTGCGCGGCCGAAGCCGAGTATGAGTGCTGCCAGAACGGCATATCTAGCCTCTCTCAGCACGAGCAGGCCGAGTTGAGGGCCACTGGCCCCGAGTGAGGTGGCCGTTTCCAGGAGTTCCTTTCTTACACCATTCAGAGCCGAGATGGTCATCCCCAGCATTATAGGGGTGATCAGGACCATCTGGCCGATGACCATGGCCGGGGGGGTGAAGAGTATGCCCAGCTCACCGAGAGGCCCGGCCCTGGAGAGGAGCACAAAGACGAACAGGCCGACGATGACTGTAGGCAGAAAGTACAGCGTCTGTATAATGTTGATCAGGGCTCTCTTCCCGCGGAAGCGGCGGAAGTGTATAAGGGTGCCGATGGGCAGGCTGATAAGGGCAGCAAGAAGAGAGGAGGTGCCCGCGATGCTGAGTGTCCTCAGCGCTATCTCGACCACCTCGGCGTCGAAGGATATCAGTAGATGTATAGCCCTGTGTAGGCCCTGCCAGATCTCAGTCATTGCTTATACCTGCTCTGCTCACTCGTTCCCGATGCAGTGGTTCTCATGATCGGTTGTCTCACGACTTAATCCAGTCTACTCTTCAGGTTCTGCTCCGGCACACGGGTAAAACAGGGGTACCCCGTATTCGTCGACTCCGTAGCTACCGATTATGTCCTGTATCTCGGGTGAGGTAAGGAAGTCCACCAGTTTGCCTGCCATCTCGGTATTGGTTCCCGGATGCCTCTCAGGGTTTATGGCGATCACGGAGTAGACATTGAGCAGCATGGCTCCTGTCTCGACTATGGGCACCAGTTCGAGATTGCCCTCATAGGCCCGGAAGGTGCCGTTGTCGGTCAGCGTATAGGCGCCTTTCTCATTGGCCATGCGCAGAGTCGGTCCCATCCCTTGTGCTGCCTCTGTATAGCCCCTGGCATGAGACCAGTTCGATTCCTGAACATCGCGATATTCGAAGCCGGCCGCCTCCCAGATGGCCTTCTCCTTAGCGTGAGTTCCCGAGTCATCTCCTCTGGAGATGAACACGATCCGGTCGGGGGCTTCCGTTCCCTTTTCCATGAGTCTTGCGAATGCGTCCTCCGGTTTGAGACCCGTGATATCTGCCGGGTCATCCTCCGGGCCTGCGATCAGGAAGTAGTTGTAGGCGAAAGGGACACGTTCCACGCCATAGCCATCGGCAACGAACTGCTCTTCGCGGGCCCTGTCGTGTATAGCGACAGCATCGACATCTCCCCTGATGCCGTATTCAAGCGCTATGCCGGTGCCGGCGTAGAAGATCTGGAGTTTCGCTCCATGTTGTTCCTCGAATATAGTTTCAAGCTCTCCCCACAGGCCGGTGTCGTAGAGGCTCGATGTGGTGGCTATCCTCAGGGCGGGGACAAGCGGCATGGCAATCACGCTAACAATCACGGCAACCGCTATTATGGCCAGTGCGGTCACCTTCGTCTTCATGCTTAATCTCTTCAACGATACCTCCGTTGTATCTCGTTCTTACCGTAACAGCATATGCGGCGATACGGTGCAATCCAGGGGAGACAATACGTAAGAAAAGAAAACAGCACCGTCACAAGAACGGTGCCGTCAATAAGCCTAACTCCATATTCCCTCCTTTCCTAGCATGGGAGGCACAGGCATTTCTCCCTGCGCCCTCGAGGCCTCGCGGCCTACCGTCTGCTCGCCATGGGCTCACTTTAGGCGAGACAGCTCGGAGAGAGCTAGTGTCTAACTCGCTGTATCTTACCAGTGATCGGCCGTTCAGGCAAATCAGGCATATAATCGTGTATACTGAAGCGACTTACGGGTCGAAGCGGGTGATCAGGCTTCTGCCGATTCCTTCTCGTCTACGGCAGCCTCTGCAGGAGCTTCAGCTTCTTCCGCCTCCATCGCCACAGCCTCCTCTACCGGCTCTTCCTCGATCCTCTCAATATGCCGCTTGCTGATCTTCACGACGACCAGTTCAGGATCATTGAGAACTGTGACCCCCTCGCCGAGGGTAAGGTCCTTGATCCTCACGGCGTGGCCCGGCTCAGCCATTTCACTGACGTCCACCTCTATGCTGCTGGGAATCTGGCCCGGCAAACACTCAATAGTCAAGGAATCGAACTCGTGATCCAGGACGTTCTCTTTCGACTTGAGGGCCGGTGCCTCTCCAACTGTGACAACGGGTACCTCCAGCTTTATCTTCTCCCCCATCTTCACCTGGTAGAAATCCACATGGAGCAACTGCCCCTTCCGCCAATCCCTGTGAAATTCGCGGATTACAACGGTCCTTGCCCTCTTCTCGTGGTCCAGCTTCAGGCTGATAAGCCCTGTATACCCCGCCTGACTGAGTGCTTTCTCAAGTTCACCGGTGCTGCACTGCAGGGCCTGGGACCTTATGCCGTGCCCGAAGAGATGGATCGGAGTTACTCCGTCGCGGCGCAGATGCCTGACCTTCTTGCCCAGTATCTCCCGGTTGGCCCCCTGTAGTTCTATCCTGTCCATGTTATCCCCCAAT
>PWZA01000179.1 GCA_003567655.1 Dehalococcoidia bacterium | reverse complement strand
TGAAGCCCACGGCCGGTGTGGCTCCGGGCTATGCTCAGGCGAATCTCGTGGCACTGCCGGAAGACGTGGCCTTTGACTTCCTCCTCTTCTGCCAGCGAAATCCCGGACCGTGCCCGGTTCTTGAGGTTCTGGAAACGGGGAGATACGAACCCACCCTGACCGCCCCGGGGGCCGATGTCAGAACGGACCTACCGCTATACAGGGTTTACAGGGACGGCAAGATGGTAGCGGAGGAAAGCGATGTCAGTGGAGTGTGGCGTGATGATCTGGTATGTTTTCTGCTTGGTTGCAGTTTTACCTTTGAGTCAGCTTTGATTAGAGCAGGGATACCCATGCGGCACGTCGACGAGGGTAAGAATGTGGCCATGTACGTGACGGGTATTGAGACCAGGCCGGCCGGCGTGTTCTCCGGGCACACAGTTGTAAGCATGAGGCCCATTTCTGAATCTAAGGTGGTCAGGTCAATAAAGATCACCTCCCGCTTTCCCATGGCCCACGGTGCGCCTATGCATATAGGTGATCCGCAGAAGATAGGCATTGCGGATGTCATGCGCCCGGACTATGGAGATTATGTGGAGATCAGGGAGGGCGAGGTTCCCGTGTTCTGGGCCTGCGGCGTTACTTCACAGGTTGTTGCTTTGAGTTCCCGGCCGTCCCTTATGATCACTCATTCGCCGGGGCACATGTTCATAACCGATGTTCTGGATGAGGAGTTAGCTGCACTGTGATCGAGAGCAGCAGCAAGGTACTTCTATGGTGACGATGATGGCTCGTTTCTTAAGGTAGAAGCCTGATGGAAAGATTTGTGGATATCAACTGCGACATAGGAGAGGGCTTCGGGATTCACAGGCCGGGCTTTGATGAGGAGATAATGTCGCATATCTCATCGGCCAGTATTGCCTGCGGATTTCATGCCGGGGATCCCGTTCACATGAGGCAGACGGTAGGTTTGGCCGAGGCAGCTAACCTGGCGATTGGAGCTCATCCCGGCCTTCCCGATCTCATGGGGTTCGGACGTAGGGAGATGATGATAAGCCCCGATGAGGCCCGGGACTATGTTATCTACCAGATAGGTGCCCTTCAGGCCTTTACCCGTACTAAGAAGCTTCAGCACGTCAAGCCTCATGGAGCACTGTACAACATGGGTAGTAGATGTGAAGCACTGGCCAGGGCGGTGGCTGAAGGTGTGAGAGAGGCAGACCCTGATCTCATTCTTGTCGGGATGGCGGGCTCTGCATGGTTGACGGTAGGTCGTGAGCTCGGGTTAAGAGTTGCAGTCGAGGCCTTCGCTGATCGGTCAGTGAACCCGGATGGTACTCTCGTCCCTCGCAGTCTTCCGGGGGCGGTCATCACCGATGTCGATGAGGCTGTATCCAGGGTTCTGAGGATTGTTACTGAAGGCAAGGTGAGGGCTGTGGACGGGGTTGATCTGGAGATGAGAGCGGACACTATTTGCGTCCACGGCGATACGCCGGGAGCGGCAGATCTGTCTCGAGTGCTGCGACGGCAAGTGGAAGCCGCCGGATTGACCGTGGCACCCATGGGTACGTTCTGCAGGTAAGGGTTGGATCGTGGCCATGATCTATGAGAGACCTCGCTTTCTTCCGGGCGGAGACAGTGCTTTTTTCGTTGAGTTGGGAGATGCCATTGACCCGGAGCTGAACCGTCGGGTCAGGCGCCTGCATCTCGCCATACAGGAGTCCGCCCTGCCGGGTGTTGTTGAAGCTGTGCCTGCCTATCGCTCGCTCCTTGTTTACTACGGGCCGCAAAGAACGGATCCAGAAGCGCTCAGGAATGGGATCGAGGCCCTCCTGCGGAAGACAGAGAGCACCGATTTTCCGGAGCCGAAGGTCACGGAGATTCCCACATGCTATGGCGGCGAATACGGTCAGGACCTGGAGTTTGTGGCCGAGAATAGCGGGCTGTCTACCGGGGATGTGATCCGGATCCACAGCAGTGAAAACTACCTGATTCATATGCTGGGGTTCATGCCTGGCTTCGCTTATCTGGGTGGAATGCCGGCAAGCATAGCCACTCCCAGGCTGTCGACGCCGCGATCTAGCATAGCGGCCGGTTCGGTTGGGATAGCGGGAAACCAGACCGGCATATACCCGGCCGAGAGCCCCGGGGGATGGCGTATTATCGGAAGGACTCCTGTTGAGCTCTTCCGGGCTGAAAACGAGCCCCCGGCCTTGCTCCGTATGGGTGATTATGTGAGATTTGTCAGTATAGGTGCTGATGAGTTCGACCGCATAAGGGAAGAGGTGGAGCGCGGAACCTATCGCGTTGTCGAGACTTCGCTTACAGGGGAGGGGTGAGGTGGAGGCATTTGATGTAGTCCAGCCCGGTTTCTTGACCACGGTTCAGGATGGAGGGCGATACGGGTATCAGCAATACGGCGTGCCTGTTTCCGGAGCGATGGATCGGTACGGTCTTATGGCGGCCAATCTACTGGTGGGCAACGGCGATGATGACGCCTGCCTGGAGATATCGTTGCTCGGGCCTCTTTTGCGGGTGATCAGTGACACGGTGGTGTCCCTAACCGGGGCCGATCTCAGTGCAACCCTGAACAATAGGCCTCTGCCGATGTGGGAGGCAGTACACGTTAGTGCCGGCGATAGCATCTCATTTGGTGAACCAAGGCGGGGATGCAGGAGCTATCTGGCTGTTGCAGGGGGGATAGACGTGCCCCCGGTAATGGGGAGTCGGTCAACCTATGTCAAGTCTGGTATCGGCGGTTTCCAGGGGAGGGCGCTGAGATCCGGTGACCGTTTATCGAGCGGGCAGTCGCGAAGGAAAACCCCGGGAGCCAGGATGCCTATGCAGTATGTTCTCCGGTATCAGTCTGACCATACACTGAGGGTTGTCCTTGGCCCGCAGGATGATCACTTCACAACGACAGGTATCGAGACCTTTCTTGGCTCAGAATACAGGGTTTCGGCCCGGGCCGATCGTATGGGATATCGTTTGGAAGGACCTACCATAGAGCATAGGGCTGGAGCGGATATTGTCTCCGATGGCATACCGGCCGGAGCCGTCCAGGTGCCGGCAGATGGCCTGCCGATAGTGCTTCTTGCTGACCGACAAACCACAGGCGGGTATGCCAAGATAGCGACCGTGTGTACGGTTGACCTGCCCGAGCTGTCTCAGGCCTGCCTTGGCGAGAGAGTGAGGTTTTCACGTGTCACGGAGAAAGAAGCACATCAACTCCTGAAAGAGCATGATGAAGCAATTCGCTCCCTGAAGCACTGCTTCAGGCGAGCTCATCAGGGAGACTAGATCGCTGCTATGCAAGCATGATAGGCGGATCGCGACATGCTGTGGTTAAGAAAACTCTCAGGGATAAAGAGCCGTGTCGATTGAAGACATAGTCCTCAGCCACGATCGCCGGGGTCTGTCAGTGCTGAGGAATCATCTGCCTCTCGACTTCTGTCACGATGCCGCTGCCTTCATTCTTGATATAGGTGGGCCGGGCCGGAGGAGGGTCATTATAGCTACCGGTTTCTACGTCTCCAGTGCCGGAGCTCCGGAGACTGATGGGCCGCCCGGCGCCCTTGCCATCGGCATGGCACTTCATGCACTCGGTTTCGATGTCATGTATGTTACCGACAGATACACGGCACCGCTTCTCTCCGGCGAGACCATGGCACAGGAGGATGTCATAGATTTCCCGATTACGGATCACGAGTCCAGCCGGAGGTTTGCAGAACGTATATCAAAGGAAATCCGTCCCTCTCTGATGATATCAGTGGAGAGATGCGGACTTAACCGTAGCCAGGCGTATCTTAACATGGCAGGGGATGACATAACCGAGCACACGGCCAAGATCGACTACCTGTTCTCTGCTCGCGTAGCCAGCGTGGGCATCGGAGATGGAGGCAATGAAATCGGCATGGGCAATCTGGCTCAGTACATCCCTGAAGTAGCGACGCTTCCGCAAGCCCCTGCGCTCACCCGCGTCGACAAGCTCGTCATTGCCAGTGTATCCAACTGGGGGGCATACGGCCTGATTGCTGCTCTGTCCAGGCTTACCGAACGCAATCTGTTGCCCTCGGTGGAACGGGAGAGAGACACAATCAAAGGAATCGTAGCCAGGGGTGCGGTGGATGGCGTCTCCGGACGGAGTATAGCTGCAGTAGATAGCTTCGATCTTGAGAGCAATGCCCGGGCCCTTAGCCAATTGCAGAGATTGCTGGACACCCGCTCATAGCATCCCGCTTGATATGCAGTCCCTCAAGAGGGTGTCAACTGCGCCACTATAGGCCAGAGATACCGGTCACCACAGTATCTCCACACGGTGGAAAGCCTCGGCCAGTTCGTAGTCCTCGCCCTCAGCAAGGGCTGCATGCCGCTCTCTCAACCGCTGTTCCCATCCTTCGTAGGGTATGGCGCTCATCTGGCTTTCATGGCAATGCAGAGCGGCAGTCTTGGTGCTAAATGTCTCTGTAATATCGGTGCGATAGTTCGGCTCGTCGCCACCCCAGAGTAACACCTCCTTGACTTTGTGCGGCTCAAGACCTTCGTCTATCAGGTCGGGATACGAGAGGTAGTCCCGGGAATAGGGGAACACGGCATCGAGCGTAACCTGGCTGGTGATTCGATGGTCACGATGCCAGATGCGTCGCCGGTAGAGGTCAGCGGTGACCACCGTCTGCGGCCGGTACATCCTTATCAGGCGTACAATCTCTTTGCGGAACTCGGGTGTGTCTTCCAGCCCCTGATCGGGATGGCGCAGAAATACGACCTCCCTCACCCCGAGCACCCGCGCTGCCTCCAGTTGTTCCTGTTCTCTGATCTTTGCCAGTTCCTCCGGCTTGACACTGCGATCACTGGTACCCTTATCCCCATTAGTGCATACCACATAGACAACATCTTTCCCTTCCTTTGTCCAGCGAGCCACTGTCCCGGCAACACCGAACTCTGCATCGTCGGGATGGGGCGTAACTACCATGACATCAGCACTCTTGGTCATGATGCCTGATCCTTTCCGAAGTGCGACATACGGCGGTAATTGTATAGGATTACGCGAGTTGGTACAATCTGGGTTAGGAACGACAGCAAAGGTAATTGCCCGAACCGCGGGGCGATTATACTACATGAACCACGAATCTATAGCGATCCGGAACTACAAACACGAAGATTTCGATGAGTACGTCCTCATAAGAGCTGAAGCGGAGAGCCTGGAGCCGGCCGGACGCTGTGTTTCACCGCTGTACACTTCCCGCCAGTTAGCACGACCAAACTACTCCCCGGCGCAGGACCTGTTCGTCGCTGAGATGGGTGGGGATATCGTGGGCTATACGGATGTCGAGGCCGAGCTATCCATTGAGCGTGTTGTCCTTGAGTGCTGGGTTCATCCCCGGTACCGCGGAAGAAAAGTGGCTACTCGGCTTCTGAGCTGTGCCATGGAGCGTGCCGGGGCACTGGGGGCGAAGGTATGCCACGTAAACGTAGTTGAAGAGAATGCAGTGGCATGCAGGGTGCTTGAGAGACTCGGCTTCAGGCCTGTGCGACGGTTCCTTGAGTTGAGACTGGATATTGCTGGTAATGTGCAAGACATCGGACGTGGCGCCCGGTTAGCCATAGAGTATGATGGCGAGCAGGTATCCTCACCCTGGCGTCACCTCCAGCATGGTGAAGAGGACAGGTTGACCCGGCTGCAGAATCGTGCCTTTGCTGGCACCTGGGGCTACAATCCCAATACTGTGGAGGAAATGACCTTTCGTATCAACTCATGTATCTGTTCTCCCGACGACATCCTGCTGATCTGTAATGGGGGAAAGGCTGTGGGCTATTGCTGGACGATGATGAACTGTGAGGGGGGCGTTCCGAGTGCCACTAAAGGGCGAATCCTCATGCTTGGAGTGGATCCGGATCACAGAGGACGAGGGATAGCCAGAGAACTCGCGCTGGCGGGACTCGAACATCTTCGGGACAAGGGCGTTGGGATTGCGCAGGTCACGGTGGACAGTGAGAATAGGGCAGCGTATGCCCTCTATCTATCTCTTGGTTTTGAGTTGCAAACCGGCACCCTTTGGTATGAGAGGGCAGTGGTTCACGACACGGGGGCCGCGTAGTCGGTCAATGCCAGTCGGCACTCGCTGATAACGGACTCCGCGACTTGTGACCAACCAAAACTGCTCACAGATGCTCTGATGAGCAGGGCAGATTCGGTGTTTGAGCTGGGTCTGGCAAGTAGTGCCGAGATCTTGTCGGCAAGACGGCTGGGGGCATTGTCTCTTGTTACATAACCGGTCTCTCCCTGACGGATGACGCTTCTGTGGTTGCCCACATCAGTGGCCACTACAGGGGTGCCACATGCCAGCGACTCCAGAGCTACCAGCCCGAAACTCTCGTAGTAGGAAGGAACGACACAAACATCGGCCGCGTTATAGAATCGGGGCAGTTGCTCGTGCTTCACCGGACCCAGAAACGTAACCGCACCCTCCACTTCCAGGCCAAGGGCTAGCTTTCGCAGTTGTTCTACCTCGTGCTGGCTGTTATCTCCGCCCCCGATCACGACCAGTTTCAACCCTGCAACACCACGCATATGTGGCAATGCCTTTATCAGCTTATCCACCCCTTTCAGCGGGTCGATTCTGCCCACACACAGGACGATCCTATCATCGCCAAAGCCTGAATCCCGCCTGGCCTGCGCCCTGTCCAGCACCTGGAACTGCTCCAGGTTAACTCCGCAGGGTACGATCCCGATCTTATCCTGCGATGCATGGTAGTAACTGACAATCGCCTCCTTCTCCTTCTCTGTGGAAGCTATTATGCGATGGCACGCTTGAACCAGGCACCTTTCAGTCTCGGTTCGTAGTTCGGGTTCATCCTCGCTCCCTGACAGGAATACCTCTTCCTTGATCCTGTTCTTTACTGCGCCTAATGTGTGGAACATCGTGATGTGCGGAACACGCCAGGATGGCTGCAAATAGGATCCCGCAACCGCCGAAAGCCAGTAATGGCTGAATATCAGATCGTATCTCAGGCCGTCTTGCTTTCTAAAGCTCTCCAGGTTGTTGGCGAAGTCAGGAAGGTGAGAATACACCTCCAGCTTGTCTATCTCTTCGTCTTCTCCTGCCCTGAGGTGGATGAGCCGCGCATTGGGACAGAGTTCATATATCTGACGGTCCATCGGGTCATGAAAACGAGTGTAGATATCGACGCAGTGCCCCCGCTTGGCCATCTCACAGGCAACCTCACGGATGTAGACACTCATGCCGCCGGTGTCTCTCGTACCCAGCTTTCCCACAGGACAACTGTGGGCACTCAGCATAGCTACTCGCAACTTATCAGCCGACATAAGAACACATCCTCGACGAAGCCCGTCAGGCCATAGTTATATGGCAACCGTATAAAGGTACCTCCCTGCCGCCGAGTTGGTACTTGTATGTCTCGGCTCCTTTCAAGAAACTCCACGTCTTGACGCCGCTCTCAATGCTGTCCTTCAGACAGAGTGCTTTGCAGAGTAACCCGGCACTAAGGTGACTGAATCGGGGGTCATACCCACTGTTGTATAGATAATGGGAGCCATTATAGACGAAACCCATGGTCATCGCGATAGGAATTCTATCTAACTCCAGTACGCCCAATCTCAACAGCCCGATCTGAGACATAGCCCTGGCCAGTGACCTGAAGAAGGATTCCATTCTGCTGTTCATGAAACCGGCCTTTTCATCGCCACTGATTGAGAAGAGTTGCAGGAAGATGTCCAGATAACCCTCAACTCCGTCACCGACCTCTGCGCAACGGTGTTCCACGTCGCCCGCCTTCCGCAGTCGCCTTAGCTTGCGCCTGACTTCGTGGCGCTGCTTGTTCTTGAGCAGAGAGAGATACTGCTCCCAGGTAGCCGGCAAATCCAGTTCCAGGCATACGTCGTCGGGGCGGCAGACGATTTCGTGCCCCCGGCTGCGGGCCAGGTGCACCAGATGGGTGAGCACTGTCGAATCGGGGCGCAGAGGTCCCAGGTTCAGGCTCTCTATGCCGTTCTCCTTTAGATCATCGAGCAGTAAACCGAAGAAATCCTCCTCTCTTCCGGGGACCACAACGAAGTCCAGGTAGTCGCAGACGTCAGCGCTGCCGATAAATGAGGCCGTCTTGTTCCTTACGAGCAGGGGTGCGAATGCGATTGTCTTCCCGTCATGCCGCATCGTGCGCAGATAGGGTTGGGAGTCTCCGCCGAATGCCTCCCACCAGACCTGTAGCCAGGCGGGTAGAACGAATATGGGTCCCCAATCTAAGCTGTGACGCAGTTCCTGCCAGGAAGAAGCAATACCATCAAGACTTTCCGCAGCAAGAGTATAACTCATCAGTTTCTATGGAAGTATAGCGATGACTGCGTCTGGAATCAACTGCCCCACGTACCGGGCGAGCCTGTTCGGTGTGGCCTGATCCGCTCCATATTGAACGGCCAGATGTCATGAAGAAAGCCATGTTGTGTGTTCTCAACGGTTGTGGTGATGCCCTATCACGCGCTAATCCTCCAGGCGTGACGGCTAGAGAGAAAGACAGTGGGAAGTGCGGTTCAGGTGTTGACTGACTGCGGACGACTATGCCATGGTAAAATATGGCCGGATAGACGTGTATTCGGCGCAGAAGCAGAATTCAGGAGCACTATAAGCGTCAAGGAGGTGCGAGAATGGCTATTGCAGAGATCAGCGTTGTTCCTCTGGGAACGAAGACTGCATCGGTGAGTACGTATGTGGCGCGGGCGGTGAAAGCGCTGCAGCAGGAGAGAGATGTTAAGTATGAGACAACCGCTATGGGTACTATTGTGGAGGCTGACCTGGACAGGATACTGTCGGTTGTCAGGAAGATGCACGAGGCGGCTTTTGGAGAAGAGGTAGAACGTATCGTCACTACGATTAGGATCGATGATCGACGGGACAAGACCAGGACCGGGAGGATGCAGGACAAGCTGTCCTCCCTGAAAAAGGAGCTTGAGTCTCAGAAATAGGAAAATAGGGACACGCCCATTTCCCCAGATATCTATGCCGGTACTAACTGTGCCTGCACAGCTCCATATCAGTACCGACACCAAGTTAGAAATGCATCGAAAGACGGACGTGTCCCTGTTTCGGGGTCAGATTTCCACGGTCCCGTATTCGTCGGGCAGGATGATATCCATTCCGCTGCCGGCGAGGTTATCCGGGTAGAACTCGGGCTGTTCGGAGTGTACCGGTATCAGGATCTCAGGGCGGATCTCCCGGGCTATTCGCAGGAGGTCGGGACCGCAGGCATGCCCTGAGGCGTGCAGCCCCTTTTCTGCCTCCGGTATTTCCCAGCGACCGTTCCTCTCAAGAGGCAGGCCGAACGCCCGTATTCGGAAGCGCTGGAGCCAGGCGTGTAGACGGCGGAAGTCCATCTCCTGTTCTTCATTGTGAGGCTCGCTTGAGCTGAATACGTAGAGGCTGTCCTCGCCGGGCTCTATGCTGGGCAACTCATTCAGGTCCCAGAAGCTGAAGCAGAGGATGAACTCTGCCTGGTTGAGTCTGACGTCGCTGGCCAGAACGACCTTGTCGGAGTATTCCTGGTAGACGTTTCGCAGCCATGTGGTGGGACTCTTGGCAGCTGTGGTCTCTTGATAGATGACCATGGAGTCCTCCTCAGCTATGTTCGGTATCTCCGGCTGGAGAAGCCGCATGGTTCTTAGCAGATAGGCGTCCTTGGGCAAGATGGTCAGTTTCCTCCCGGTCTCTCTAGCAATCTGCAGAAAAGTGAGCAGACGATTGACATCTCTGGGAGGAAAATCGGCAATGACGAGGCCGCTGGCTTCCTTGATCGCCTTTAAGGCATTCTCGTATACAGATGCTTCGGGAGCATTGGCCGTAGTGTTGACATTGGTGCCTTCCAGGATCAGCACCCTGGGATGCAGGTTCGCCGCCTCCTCTATCAACGACTCGGTGAGGTGAGCTCGCTTGCCATGCAGCCGCAGGTCTCCGCTATAAACTACCCATCCGGAACCGGTCTCGACACCCCAGGCACAGGCACCGGGAATGGAGTGGTCTACTGGGAAGCAGCGGAGGTTAAAGCTGCATCTACTGATATCGTCAAGCGGCTGTGAGACGAGCCTCTTCTGTCGTGTACCCTTCTCCCAGAAAGCATGGGCTTCACTGCTCAGCCTCTCCCTGTTGGGAACGCAGAAACGACGTTGACGGTCCATACTGCCGCTTGCAACAAATGCCCCTTGCTTCCAGCCCTTCAAGCACTCCTCCATTCTGGGCGTGAAATAGCAGACCTGCTGGTCGAAGGATGATATGCCCGAGTCCTGCACTGCCTTGGCGATGAATGCTGTTGTGGCAGTAGCATATACCGGGACCTCCTCTTTGAGAAAGGAGATATGGCCGGAGTGGTCCAGGTGAGCGTGCGACAGCAGAACGCCGTCCAGGTTGTCCAGCCGACGGTAGTGTTCTGCCTCGCGGAACTGCTGCCACAGGTTCTCCGTATCGAGATCAGCGCGGTAGACCCCCTCAAGCCGGGGCAGCAGGCCCATTACAAGCAGGTCCAGTAGTCCTGCCCCGGGGCGGGGCTTCAGGTACTCCTCGTAGAAGAATCTGTACTTGCTATAGGGATAGCCAAAGTCGAGGAAAAGCTTGCCCTTATCATCCTCGAGGAGGATCTTGGTGCCTCCGATCTCGCGAATGCCGCCGTAGAAAGTGAGCCTTGTCACGGTGGTAGTTTAGCACAGAAGCCTGCCCGGGCCCGTCCTTAGCATACGGTTGCTGTCAGGCGCGAGCTACAGGAAGATATGTGCCGCGCATGAATCCTCTGGCTGTCCTTGCCTCAAGCTGGGCGGTTCGGGATGCCGAAATGGGTTCGCGTCCTTGAACCCGGCCGGGCTTCAGCGACCGCAGGCGGAAGTCCTGCGGCTGTCGGCAGACCGGAGGCAAGACCTGTGTGGTTTCCTGCGGCTATGCCTCGATCTTGATTGTGATCCTCTCTGCCTTGTCTACTCCCTTGAGTGATGAGACCATGCCGACTACGGTGCCGGACATGATATCCCTCGGGAACGGAGTGACGGGAAGCTCATCTCCGTTGACTATAACACGTACATTGCCGGGCTCCAGATAGAGTTCCAGCTTACCTATATCTTCTCCTCCTCTCAAGGAGGAGACGGCGCCTGATACAGTCCGGGCAAGAAACTGCTCGGTGAAAGGGTTAAGCTCTATAGGCTCATTGTTTACTACAAGCTCTGCCTTGAAGTCTTTATCCATTTTATACCTCCAGGTGCGTAACTCGGCCGTTTGCCACCGCCGTCATGTTAGTCCCGGCCGCATGCGTTGCAACGTCCGATCGTAGGGGTATCCGGCGATGCCCGCGCTAGACCTTGACCAGGACACTGCCCTCTTCTATCTTCACATCATAAACGGTCAGGTTATCGGGTCGCTTAAGTGCGCCCGCGAGCTTGGATGCGAGGCCTCCTTTCATCCAGCGGATCACCTGGCCGTTTGTGAGATCGAACTGAGAGCCATGGCGCGGACAGGTGACCACCGTGCCTGTCAGTTCACCCCGCGATAGATCTCCCTTCATGTGCGGGCAGCGGTTGTCAGCGGCGTAATAGGTGTCTCCAACCCGGGCCAGCAAGATTTCTCGCTCCCCTGCCATCACCATCTTCATCATCCCGCTCTTCAACTCATCAGCCTTAGCTAATTCGGTGAACTCAGCCATAGGCATCTCCTTTCACGCCTCCGATCGGGAAACGTGCGTTTCATTGTCGGTCTAGACTACCTTCCGGAACTTGTCTTTGGATGCGCCGCAGATGGGACACTCATCGGGAAGCACGCCGTCGGAGACATAGCCACAGACCTGGCAAACGTAGTAGTCGACTTCCTCCTCGCCCATCATGTGAGCCAGTGCCTTCTTGTAGAGTTTGGCGTGTCCTTTCTCCACGTCACGTGAGTAGCTCAAGACTGTTGCAACGCCTGTATCGTCCTCCTCGTTTGCCTCCCTGACGAATTGAGGATAGCGGCTGGCGGCAAGATTCTCTCTTTCGAAGGCGCTCTCAAGATTCTCCTGTGTGTCGGAGACAGCATCCAGAAGACGCATATGGTTGAAGGCATGGACTGCCTCGGCCTCGGCTACGGCACGGAACAGCCTCGCCATCTGGGCATAACCCTCTTGCTCGGCCTTCATGGCAAAGGCCGTGTTTCTCAGATGTGCCTGTGACTCGGCCATGAAACCAGTCTTCAGATTCTGCAGGGTCCTCTTCCCCTTTACCTTCGAGACCGTATGCGAGACGAGCTTCTCCTTATCGGCACCGCAAACGGGACATTGTTGAGGCTTGTCCTCGCTCAATCCTACGTGATGGCAATTCGTGCATTTCCACATACTGTCTTACCTCCTGTGTCTTCGCGGCTGCCCCGGGCGCTTAGGAACCCCTGCTATTATAGGCGTCAATAGCAGTGCCCCCTCTCGATGCTCCATCTGCCGGTAGAAGATCAGGCCTGACACTCATAGCCCCGAGGTCTTACCAGCAGGATCGGTACGGGAGAGGAGCGTATCAGCCTGTCCGCTACACTGCCGAACACCAGGCGAGTCAGGCCCGACCGCCCATGTGTGGCAATGGCTATGAGGTCCACCTCGTTCTGTTGAACAAACTCGCTAATAGCCTCCGCTGCTCTGCCTGTCAGCATCTGGTAGCTGACATCGAATCCCTCTGCGGTAAGCTCGGCCTTTATCCTGGCGAGATATACCTCGGCTGCCTCCTTGTCGGCGTCTTGAAGCGCAACGAAATCGATGGCCTCTCCTCCCAGAGTAGGGGGAGGTTCCACCACTCTTAAGAGCACAAGCTCGGCTATATCACATCCGCTGGCTATCGCCTTTGCGTGGGGCAAGACACACTCCGCCAGTGCCGATCCGTCAAGCGGAATCAGTATCTTCTGATACATCTCACTATGTCCCTCCTTTGTTCCTTCCCTCTGCGCTTTCGTGAGTACCAGTCAGTCAGTGCATCAGGCAACTCCCTGGAGCCGGGCCGAACCCTAGACCTTATCAACTGGTTCTCTCCGGAACACACGATGTGTGCTCCGCCGGATCTATGCAGGGGAGAGAACTCTGAACCTCTGTTTTCGCCTGCGTGTGCTCCTGGAGATCCGGCACAACCATATTGACTCTCTGTTCTCGGCCCGTCCATTCTGCCCTGGTTGATCGGGAGGATCCGGTTGCTCACTTGCGGTTTCATCTCGACTCCCTGCGGGTACATGCGCTCATGAGAAGCCGTGCTCTTTGTGCTTCTCTGCGATGGCGGTGGCCAGAGAGTCCAGCGACCGGAACTCCTGTTCGCCGGGCTGCCCCTTGCACATCACGGGGTTGAGTATCTCTGCCTTAATGTTCGGGATCATGCCCTGGAGCTGTTCTACAGCTCTGCTGCCCCAGCCGTAGGATCCTATTATGGAGATGAACTGTAGTCCGGGTCGTAAGGCGTTAGCCAGAAACGCGGCATGGGCCACATCAGGGTGCGGACCGACGAGCACCGTCGGCGTGCCGATGACCAGCGTAGGCGCGTCTACCAATGCCATCGCCAGCTTTCCGATATCAGTAACAGTCAGGTCAAATCGCTTGACCGTCACTCCTCTGTCAATCAAGGCACCGGCAAGATAGTTCACCATCTCCAGTGTGCTTCCGTGCATGGACACATAGGGCAGTACCACTGTGTTCTCGGGTGGACCGGATACCCAGCTCCGGTAGGCTTGCATGATGAAGGATGGTTTGTCATGGAGGGGGCCGTGGCTGGGGGCGATGATGTCGATCTCGTAGCCTCCCAGTCTCTCCAGGTGCTTATCTATGCTGGTGTGGAAGGGCATCATGATCTCCGCGTAGTATCTCTTAGCCGATTCATAGTATTGCCCTTCATCGTTCACGAACAGGTCAGAGGTGGCGAGATGGGAGCCGAAGAGGTCGCAGGAGAAGAGTATCCTCTCTTCCCTCAAGTATGTGAGCATGGTCTCAGGCCAGTGTACCCATGGAGCATGGATGAACTCGAAGGTCCTGTTACCTAGCGATAAGGTGTCGCCATCGCTTACGGTGATAAACCGGTCGTCGGGCACAGGCAGAAGAGCGGATAGGATATCCTTCCCTTTGGGTGTTGTGACGACCCGGGCTCCGGGGTACTTCTCCAGCACGTTGGGTATAGATCCGGAATGGTCTTGCTCACCGTGATTGGCGATGACGTAGTCGATGACGGGCACATCCTTCAGGTAGGTGAGGAGGATGTCTGTCATGGCCGGATCGACTGTGTCTATCAGGGCGACCTTCTCGCCGCCCTTGACGAGGTAGGCGTTATAGCTTGTTCCGTCGGGCAGCGGTATCAGTGCGTCAAAGAGACGCCTGTCCCAGTCGACGGCGCCCACCCAGTAGACGTCGGGTCTTATCTGTCTTGCTTTCATATGTCTTACACCTTTTCGAACTGGTCCTTGCCTGCTCCGCAGACAGGGCATACCCAATCATCGGGTATCGCCTGGAACGGCGTTCCGGGTTTCACTCCGTTTTCGGGATCGCCTGGCTCCGGGTCATAGATGTACCCACAGACAGTGCACTCGTATTTCTCCATTTCCGATTTTGCCTCCTTTTTCTCTTCAATATAGCTGGGGGCCGTCTTGGGAGTAGTGCCTCGCTTGATCTCGCGGTAGTAGTGATAGGTCATCGGCTCACCCTCTCTCAGGATCTCTGCCCCCACGAGTTCCCCGACGAATATAGTGTGAGTGCCGACCTCCAACTGATCTACTACCTTGGCTTCAAGATAAGAGAGGCTGTAGTCGATTACGATGGGCACCTTCGTGCCACCAAGCTCATATCTCGCGTCCTTAAGTTTGTCGACATTCCTTCCTGACTGAAAGCCGAAGAGACCAATGAACGAGAGAGGGGCATCCTGTGAAAGTATAGATGCGGCAAAGGCCCTGCTATCACTGATAAATTCATGAGTGAGATTCTGCCTGTTGATAGCCACTGCGATGGTGGCTGGGTCAGAGGCCACCTGGAAGACCGTGTTGGCGATCTGTCCATTGAGTCTTTCTCCCTTTCGCGAGGTTATCAGATATAGCCCGTAGGTGCAGGTGCGCAGAGCCTTCCGATTCATGATTCGCCTCCCGTCATTGTGTTTACATAATAATCCCCGGGGGTTTCTATGTACGATCGCAATCCGTTTTGCGTTCGCTCAGGCGCCGTCGAGCGACCAATGCTCCGTCTTGGTGAACCAACCCGCCGGGTCACTCAGGTACTCATAGGCGTCGGAGAGGGCTAGCTGATGTCCCCGTTCCTCGCCCGCCAGTGCCCGGTAGAATCTCTTCTCCACCGGGGAAGTGCTCTCTTCGCTTCGAGAGTTGTACAGGTCATAGGACTTGACCTCCATCTCCATCGCCATCTGGATTGCCTCGATCTCAGACTCGTTTGCTTTGACTTTGGTGCCCAGCTCTTTAGTGGCGTCGGCAAACAGTGTCTTGAGCACTTTCTCATTGCCGGTAGGGAGTGCTACGTCGGGCCACTTACGTTCTCTCTTGAGAGCTTCATATATCTGCTCAAACCTCGCCCGGTGAACCTCTTCTTCCTTGGCTAGATGCTGGAACAGGTCGGCAGTCAAACGGTTGCCGCTTTTCTCGCACGCCTTGCGGTAGAATTCCTTGCCCTCCATTTCCATCTTCACCGCAAGCTGAAGCACCTCTGTCACTCTGGCCTGCTCATTCTCCATGTAACACACTCCTTCTCAGAATCCCATGCTCTAACGAACTAAGCTTCCTGAACGCAATACACTCGATATGGCACCGACCGCGACCACACAGCCGTTGGATATCCGGCAAACGGGAACTGTGGTTGGCTTTACTAATGATATAGCAGACACGATTTATCCGTCAAGAAGACCATGTTCATAACCATTACAGGAAAGCGACTTCGCTCGTAACGTGGGCCGGGTTAACCGAGACCGAGGCTGGGCACTACATCCAGACTGTAGTCACTTGCCTTCCCGGATCGGAAGCTATAGTAACCGCACGCCGCCACCATGGCAGCATTGTCCGTACACAGGTGCGGTGGAGGAACAAGGACCGATATCGGGGAGTTGTTGAGGAAGCGCCGGGTAATCGTTTTGTTGGCCGCCACTCCGCCGCTGAGCAGTATCTGCTGCACCTGCAACTGCTTTGCGGCCTCGATTGTCTTGGTGACGAGGACATCCGCTATTGCCAGTTGAAAGCTGGCGGCGGCGTCAGCCGCAGGCACTTCTCCTCTGTGCACAAGGTGCCACATGGAGGTCTTGAGGCCGCTGAAACTGAAGTCATGGCTTTCTTTGAGCCAGGCCCGGGGAAGAGGTACTGAAGGCGTGCCGGAGAGGGAAGCCTGTTCAATGGCGGGACCTCCGGGGTAACCCAGACCCAGAATCCTGGCTGCTTTATCGAATGCCTCTCCGGCGGCATCATCACGGGTTCTTCCCAGTCTCTCGAATTCTCCGTGTCCCTTCATAAGGAGTAGGTCGCTATGTCCGCCGGAAACAATGAGACAAAGACAGGGAAAGATCACGCCGCCATTTCCGCCGGCAGACGGATAGTCCTCCAGCCAGTTTGCATAGACATGTGCCTCTAGATGGTTCACCCCGATGATAGGCAGTGCCGTGGCCAGGGCCATCGCCTTGGCCACATTGACGCCTACCAGCAGTGACCCGGCCAGCCCCGGTCCATATGTCACTGCGATGCCGTCGATGTCCCGCCAGGTGAGCCCGCTCATGGCCCGGTTGATAGTAGGGATTATCGTGAGCAGGTGTTGCCTCGAGGCGACCTCGGGGACGACGCCGCCATAGCGTGCGTGTATTTCTATCTGAGAGGCCACGACATTCGATATTAGTCTGCTGCCGTTCTCCACGACGGCTGCGGCAGTCTCGTCACAGGACGTCTCAATGCCCAGTATCTTCATGCGCTGTCAACCCTTCAACGATCATTCGCTTAATGTCGGTATCTGCTCGAGTCGGAGCCGAGCGCGGGGAAGGGTCTTACCGAGCCTTCCTCAGTCGCTCGCATTAGTATTCTAATCGAGAGAGGGAACTCGGGCAAGCGTGCGGGGTTGCCTGGCACTGTCCGGTATGATAGCGTAGCCTTGCATTCCGGGTGTTAGGAACATGACTGCTGTTATTCTTGCCGGTGGGAAGAGCTCGAGGCTTGGCCAGAACAAAGCTCTGCAGAAGATTGGCGATAGGACTCTGATCCAGCGGGTGGTCGATCGCCTCGGCACTGTTAGCAGTGAGATAATCGTGGTGACGGCTGACGGAACGGAGATTTCCGTTTCCTCTGCTGTGAGCTTGAGGACTGTAGCCGATGTCCATATCGGAAGGGGTCCGCTGGTAGGCCTCTACTCAGGTCTTGCGGCCTCGACCTGTCAGCAGGCAGTCGTTGTCGGCTGTGATATGCCTTTCCTCAGCGTCGGCCTGCTTGAGTATATGTCGCAGCTCTCCTCCTCCTTCGACGTCGTCGTCCCCCGCATAGAAGACAAGGTCGAACCATTGTGCGCCGTGTACTCCAGGAGTTGCCTGCCTGCCGTCGGGGAACTGCTTGAACGAGACGAACTGAGGATCAACAGGCTCTTCAATATGGTGAAGGTCAGATACGTCGGAGAGGCTGAGATCAACAGATTCGATCCCCGGCACCTGAGCTTCTTCAACATCAACAGCAGGGCCGATCTGGTCAGGGCAAGAGACTTGGCGGCAGAGAGAGGCTTCATGTAGGGCAGGGCTGCCGAGGTGATCACCATTTCTCCTGTGACAATCGAGAGACAAGCCAGGTGCGCAGAGGCTCATCCAGGAAGCCAACTCTTGACTCTAACCAGTTGACGTCTCCGCTGGCCAGAGCGGCCCTTGCTTCACTTGTCAAGTTGTAGCCCTCGAGAGTCTCGTTCGGGTTCTCGGACAACTGGGCAAGGAAACCACTATCGTCCCTCGCTTTGGCCAGCACAGACACTAGGGCTCTCATCTCTGGGTCTATGGCATACTCGGTGGAGGGCTGAGGCCTGACGTTACCCAGTCTGCCAGGCCAGCGCCCTGCGGTCAGAGCTTGCGCAACCCGTTCTTTGCGCAGGAATATCGCCCAGCAGGTCACCGCTACTGCACTGCCACCTATTGCGTTTCCTATGGTGACCGGAACGAGGTTATGAACCAGGCCAATCAAGTTGACGTTCGCTACCTGTGGAGCTGCCATTCCTGCAGCCTGGACGACATCTGTCTGACCAGCCATGGAGATACCCAGAGGAATGAAGAACATGTTGGCTACGCTGTGCTCGAAACCGCAGGCTACGAAGGCACTTATAGGGAAGGCAATGGCCATTATCTTCCCCGAAGTCGAGCGGGCGCTCAGGCAAAGCAGAATAGCCAGGCAGACCAGTACATTGCACATGATGCCTCGGAACAACGCCGGCACGAATGCCAGGTTGACCTTGCTGCTGGCGGTCATTAGAGCATTTGCGCCAACCGCGAACCCGTCGAGTTCCCAGAAGCGTCCATGATAAGTCAGTGCCAGCAGGATTGCCGCGCCTGCGAAATTCGCCAGATAGACTATAGCCCAGTTGCGCAGCAGTGCAGACCCGCTGACCCGGTTACTCAACCAGGGAGCGACCATGAGGCAGTTGCCGGTGAACAACTGAGCTCCGGCGATAACCACAAGAATGAGCCCAAGGGAGAACGTCAGTCCGCCTACCAGTCGGATCAGTCCAAATCCCAGCCCACTGTTGGTGGTTACTATCATGGAGAACAGTGCACCGAGTCCGATGAAGAACCCTGCCAGCAGACCCAGAAGCACCATGTTGAAAGTATTCTGGTCGGCCTTGGCAGTACAGACATCCTCCAGTTTGGAGATGATCTGTGCCGGCTGGTATGCATCGGGCACCAGTCTCTCGAGCTTCTCAGCGACGAGTTCGAGCCCCGGCGAACCCTGTACCTGAGGCAGGCTGGACATCTCAGTTCGCTCCATTTTCCCAACTCCTTTCTACTACCACTTCTCCTGGGACAGCCGGCACCAGAGCCAGGTAGCCAGCTCAGGGTCCAGCTTGCCGACCCAGGATTCGATTTTCCTGATGTCACCACTGGCTAAGGCAGCCTTCTCTTCAGCAGTCAGCGAGTAGTACTCCTTTAGTGCTTCGTGTGGGTCCTCGGCCATCCTTGCCAGGAATTCGGATTCTCTGGCTGCTCTCTCCAGAACTGCCCGCAGTTCACTTCGCTTGGGTACCAGTTGCACTCCGCTCTTCTGTTCTCTTGGTGCTAGAACCGTGGCCATTTTCGTTCCTCCTTTCATCCTTAGTTCTATCATAAGTCTAACAGGCGCCTGTTCGTCTGCCATCGTACATCAGGGACGATTTGCACACATACTCTGGCCATGTCCTAGAGGGCAACCGCCTTGCCCTGAAGTACATATGCGCTTATAATGGACTGGAAGCACTGAGATTCAATGACAAGAGACAAGCTGACCGTCCTCATCGCCGACGATCATCCTTTGGTGCGCGAAGCACTGCATCAAGCGCTGGACGATGAGGAGGATATGGAGGTCGTTGCTGAGGCCGGCGACGGAGAGGAGGCTGTCAGGCTTGCTACCGAGTTGAAGCCGGATGTGGTTGTCATGGACATCGTCATGCCCGGGCTGAACGGGATTGAGGCCACCAGGAGACTCAAGCAGATTGCCCCCGATATAGCCATACTCATCCTTACTGCCTATGATGATGACGAATACGTGCTGGGATTGCTGGATGCCGGCGCCGCCGGCTATCTATTGAAGAGCGCCAGGGGACGCGATCTGGCCGGGGCAATCCGGGCGATTAAGTCGGGTGAATCGGTGCTGCACCCGAACATAATCGCCAAGCTGCTCAAGAGAGCTACAGTGGCGCCGGCGAAGGAACACAAGGATTCAGAACTGCTGACCGATCGCGAATCCGAGGTGCTCAGACTTGTTGCTCTCGGGATGAGCAACAAGGAGATCGCGGACAAGCTCTCTCTCAGCCAGCGCACGATAAAGGCCCACCTGACGAATACATTCAACAAGCTGAATGTCGCATCGCGCAGCGAGGCGATAGTCAAAGGACTGCAGTGGGGACTGGTCACATTAGAGAACATCGAGGACACAGACCGGGGCTAAGAAATCCGCACCTCTGGATCGTCGTAGTTCTGTTCGCCTTCTTGACCATCTGGCATTTCACCGAGCTCCTCGTAGGAATACCGATACTGGGAGATATCTCGCTCCCTGCGTTCCTAGAGCTTTCACGGCACAGCATCGAGCGGTTTCTATATTTGCTCTTGATGCTCTATGCGGGCTGGACATTGGGAACCATCGGTGGCGCCATCCTATGGTTATCGAGTGGCGCAGCGATGCTGCTCCGCACATTTCTGGTGTCGCCCCAGTTCAGAGATGCTTTGCTGGAAAGCCTCGCCAGTCTGGCTATTGCAGCGCTGGCCATTATACTTATCGCTACATATCAGCAAAACAAGCGACAGCGACGTAAGCTGGAAGAGGCCAGGAGCGATGCTGAACTATCTCGCGAGCGATATGAGGAGCTCTTTGACAACGCCACTGATGCGATCTGGATGCACGACCTGGAGGGCAATATCACTTTGGCTAACAAGGCTTGTGAGAGACTCACCGGTTATCCTGTATCAGAACTGGCCGGCAAGAATGTTCGCGAGTTTCTTACCGCAGAAGCCCTGGCCTTGGCAAGACAGGTGAGAGAGCGGCTCCTCAAGGGCGATGTCATTGAACACCGCTATGAGCAGCGGCTAACCAAGGAGGATGGGTCTGAGGCTATCATGCAGATATCAACAAGTCTCATAGTCAGCAACAGTAAGCCTCAGGCTTTTCGAAACATGGCTCGCGACATAACTGCTGAAAGAAGACTACAGGACAATCTGCAGTTCTATCTCAGAGAAGTGCTTCAGGCTCAGGAAGAGGAGCGCAAGCGCGTTGCCCGCGAACTCCACGATGATGCGTCTCAGCAGATATTGCTCTTAACCCATAAGGTGGACAACCTCGCATCCAGGGCTGAGATCTATCTGCCTGAAGAACTGAGAGATGAGTTAGCGAGCTTATATGAGATATCCCGGCACACCTACCAGGGGATAAAGCACTATGCTCAGGCTCTGCGACCTCGTATTCTGGACGATCTCGGGTTGGTGGCTGCTCTCAAATGGCTGGCTCAGGAAGCACGCGAGTTCAGCGGCGTGGAGGTAGAGGTTGCCACAGAAGCCACGCCTCCTCTGCCTCCGGAAACACAACTGGTAATATTTCGCATTGTCCAGGAGGCGCTGAACAACGTTCAGAGACACTCTGGAGCGACCCGGGCCAGTGTTACGCTGGAGTGTCGAGATTCTGAGATTAGAGTGACTATTACCGACAACGGGGATGGCTTCGAGCTTCCCAGGGATCTAAGTGAGTTTGCCCGGCGAGGCAAATTGGGGCTCACAGGTATGGAGGAGAGGATCCGGTTGATAGGAGGGAATGTCGAAGTCAGTTCCCAGACCGGGAAGGGAACTACTGTTTCGGTCACAGCTCCGATCAGACTCCATGATGTGAGTGACGACTAGAGTCTGTTCAACCAGGCCTATCCGCTGTCGATGGCAGATACACCGCCTCCGAGCATGTCCGAGTCTGCTCTGCTCCTAGGGGCAAGCCTCTCCTCCTCAGTATCAATGATCAAACTGGGATGCCTTAAGGCCTGGATAAACCGTGGCGCGGCTCTCGGTGAGAGGGTTCATGCCCTCTCCACCCTCACTGCTGCGACTTTGAACTCGGGGATCTTTGCCACCGGATCAAACACGGGATTTGTGAGGATATTGGCTGCACTCTCTGCAAAATGGAAGTCCATGTACACAACACCCGTAGGCACGACATCAGTAATCTTTG